>JAJVHW010000031.1:6289-47893 GCA_022072415.1 Planctomycetota bacterium | reverse complement strand
CGGCTCCTCGCGGAGGCGGCGGAGGTGGACGACGACCTCGCCGCGTCCCTCCCGCCCGCGCTCCGCCGCGCCCGCGAGGGTTCGCCCGTCCGGGCAGTCCTCGCGCGGCTCGCGGCGGAAGCCGAGAATGGCCCGTCCGCATCGGAAGGCGCGCCGCACGCGGGCGGTCCGCCCGGAGACCCCATGGATCAGGAACGGCTCCTCAAGCTCCTCGAGATCAACAAGCAGCTCAACCTCGCGGAAGACATGCGGGCGCTGCTCGACGTCATCATGGACGTGGCGACGGCGACCACCGGCGCGGAGCGCGGATTCCTGATCGTCGTCGAGGACGGGCGCATCTCGTTCCAGACCGCGCGGAACTTCCGGAAGGAGGAGGTCGCGAAGCCCGAGCTGAAGATCTCGTCGAGCCTCGCGAAGCGCGTCCTCAAGTCCGGCCAGGCGGTCCTCACCGACAACGCCCGCGAGGACGAGCGCTTCGCGGAGTTCAAGAGCGTCGAGCGGCTCGAGCTGAAGTCGATCCTCTGCGTGCCGTTCCGCGCGGCGGGCACGGTGATCGGCGCGCTCTACCTCGACAACCCCGCGCGGAAGGGCGCGTTCGGGCCGGGCGACCTGCAGTTCCTCTCCGCCCTGGGGGACCAGGCGGCGATCGCCATCCGCAACATGCGCCACGCGGAGCAGATGGCGGCCGCGAACCGCTCGCTCGCGTCGAACCTCGAGCGGAAGAGCGCGGAGCTCGAGACGGCGTCGCGCGCGCTCTCCGAGCGGGCCACGAAGCACGCCTACGAGGAGATCGTGGGCGCGTCGCAGCCGATCCGCGAGATCCTGCTGCTCCTCGACAAGGTCGTCGAGACCGACGTGCCCGTGCTGATCCAGGGCGAGTCGGGGACGGGGAAGGAGCTCATCGCGAAGGCGATCCACCGCTACGGGCGGCGGCGGGACGCGCCGTTCGTGGCCGTGAACTGCGGCGCGATCACGGAGACGCTCCTCGAGAGCGAGCTCTTCGGGCACGCGCGCGGCGCGTTCACCGGCGCGGTGGGCGACAAGAAGGGCCTCTTCGAGGCGGCGCAGAAGGGCACGGTCTTCCTCGACGAGATCGGGGAGATGAGCCCCGACATGCAGAAGAAGCTCCTCCGCGTCCTCCAGGAGCGCGAGGTGCGGCCCGTCGGCGGGAAGAACGTGGTGAAGATCGACGTGCGCGTCGTCGCCGCGACGAACCGCGACCTCCGGAAGATGACGCAGGAGGGCCGCTTCCGCGAGGACCTCTACTACCGGGTCGCCGTGATCGGGATCCAGATCCCGCCGCTCCGCGACCGCGCGGAGGACATCCCGCCGATCGTGGACCGCTGCATGGCGCGCGCCGCGTCGGAGCTCGGCCTCCAGCGGAAGCCCGTGGACGACGACGCGATGGAGGCGCTCCAGAGCTACGCGTGGCCGGGCAACGTGCGCGAGCTCGACAACGAGGTGAAGAAGGCGCTCACGCTGTCCGGGGACCGCATCACGCTGGCGGACCTCTCGCCGGAGGTGCAGAAGGCGCGCGAGGCGCACGGACCCGAGCCGAGTCTCGTGCCCGGCGAGAACGGCGGGCGGCACGACGGGGCGATCGAGCTCGACGCCGACGGCGGGAAGCTGAAGGACCACCTCGAGCGCGCGGAGAAGGCGCTCATCGAGCGCGCTCTCGAACGCACCGGCCAGAACCAGACGCGCGCGGCGAAGGAACTCGGGATCAGCCGGGTCTGGCTGCGGAAGAAGATGGAGAAGTACGGTCTCCTTCCGCCGCCGCGGGACTGACGCCCGGTCCTGCCCGGGAGCGACCCGGGAAACGAACCCGGAAACGACCCCGGAAACGACAACGGCGCCAGCGCCCCGCGCGGGGCTGACCTGACGCCGTCTTCGTGAGGGGATCGCGGGCGACGGTGAAGCGAAGTCCGTGCCGCGGCCGTCCGCGCGGGGCCCGCCGGGACGCAGTCAACGGCCGTTGTCGGCGCGGCCGGACGCGCTGGAAACTCCGTGGCCGGGGAGCCGCCGCGACTCCTTCGGGTGGTGACGCTTCCGCGCCGCCTCGATCTGCGCGGCGGACGGCGCGGCGGCGCCCCTCGCGGCGCGATAGGCGCCGAAGAGACCTTCACGCTCGGCGGGGGAGGCGAGGAGCGCGAGCCCCACGTCGAGTTGCCCGAGATCGTCGGCCGCGCCCGCGGCGGCGACCTCGCCGCGCCCCGCCCGCTGCTTCGGCGCGTCGATCTTCCAGGTGCGTCCCGTGCGCCGCTCGACGAGGACGTTCCTCGCGTGGAACTCCCGGTCGCGGAGCCCGGCCCCGTGCATCGCCGCCGTGCGACGGGCGAGGTCCTCGAGCGCGCGGGCGCGGGCCGCCGGGCGGCGCTCGGTCACGAGGAACGTGGCCAGATCCACGGTGTCCGCCACCTCGTCGAGCAGCAGCGCGCAGGCGTGGAGGACGCCGGCGTTCCGGCGCTCGGCCGCCGCCAGCGGACGGGGCGCGAACGGCCCGTCCGGCGGAGAGATCGACGCGAGCCGGAGGAGCGCCTCGTACTCGCGCCGCGCAGGGGACCTCGCGGCCACCGTCGTGCGGAACGCGCCCTTCGCGCGGTCGGCGGCGCGCGGCCATCGCCAGAGCTTCCGCACGGCACGGCGCCCGTCCGGAAGCGCCACGAGGTCCGCGGACGTCGTGCGGCTCCGCGCGAGTTCCCGCACCACGGGCAGGGCGTCGATCGCGGCGGCCTGCGCCGCCTGCGTGCCGGGGAACACGCCGTGCATGCCCGGGCCGAGGAGCGTCGTCGCGCGCACGGAGGGATCGTCCCCCGTCGCGGCCTCCGTGGCAAGCGCCCGCTCGGGACCGACGTATCGTCTTCTCCGGACGGGACTTGACCGCGCCCCGGTGCGCGGACTAGCGTCTTCACCCCGCCGCCCGGGCGCGGCGCGCGCCTGCCGGGCGCCGGCCCGGACCGCCGCACCACGGAGAGCCGTCCCATGGCCACGATCACGAAGAAGGAACTCGTCGCCCGCATCGCCGAGCACACGGGGCAGACGAAGGTCATCGCCCGCGACGTCATCCAGAAGTTCCTCGACGAGATCATCGCCGAACTGGCCAAGGGCAACCGCCTCGAGTTCCGCGAGTTCGGCGTGTTCGAACTGAAGCAGCGCCCGCCGCGCCGCGCGCAGAACCCGCGCACCCTCGAGAAGGTGGACGTGCCGGCCAAGCGCATCGTGAAGTTCAAGGTCGGTCGCCTGATGCGTCAGCGCGTCGGCGCGACCCGCCCGGCCCGGTAGGGCGTCCGCAGCCGCGGACGACGTCCGCGCGATCGACCGGACCGGGCGTCCCCCGGCGACCGCCGCTCCGGAGAGCGCCCCGCCCGGCCCGGATACCCGTCCGGCCGCTGTGGATCCACAGTGCGCCGACAGGGGGAGCAGCGCGCCCGGAGAGATCTCAATCCGTTTTAAGGACACGACTTGCGACCGTTTCCACAGGCTCTCCACCGGGGGCGTCCGACCCTGTCCCCCCCCCGGGGTATGTTCTGGGCGTCTTCGAACGGAGGTCCACATGTCCGTCCGCCAAGCCGCCGCCGAGATCCCTGTCCTCCTCGCGATCGCGTTCGTGGTCGCGACCTTCTTCCTGCTCTGATCCGGACCGCCGGAGGTCCCGCCGCCCGGGTTGTCGCCTGCCCGGTGTTGCGGAGCCGGCGCCTCCGATCCGGGTCGCCCGCAGGGGGATGTGTCCCCGTGCCGCCGCACCGCGCGGCGGATACGCGGCGCGCCCCGCGCCGGAACTCCCTAGGGAGCCCGGATGCCGCGCCTGCGCAGCCCGTTCGGCGTGCGCCTCGAGCGCGGTCAGCCACCGCGAGCCACCGCCAAGCCGACCGCCACGCGTCGGAGAGGGCCGTGAGATCGGAGCGGCAGCGACGCCCGTCCGCGGGAGACGCCCGTACTCGAGAGACCGCAGTCATCGAGAAGCCGCAGTCATCGAGACACGTCTGGCGCGAGGGACCCCACGGCGACGCCCCGCCCGGCGGCGTCCCCCCCCGGGCCGTGATCGACGCAAGGCCGTGACCGACGAACGCCAGGTCCACGGCTGCGCAGGCCGTGTTACCCTCAAGCCCGGACTTCCCGGGGATCGCCCGCGGAGCCCGCCGCGCTGCGGAGCGGCCAGAACGGCCCCACCGCGGCACTGGGCGAGGAGGCCATCGGTGGAACTCTACTTCTGTGCGCAGTGCGGGATCTCGATCCCGCTGGCCCAGGTCACGAGCGGAGTCGCGCTCGGGCCCGGCGGGCGCCACCTCTGCTCGGACCATCGCCCCGCCAAGGCGCCCGCGGAGAAGTCCGCCGCCGAGAAGCCGGGCGAGAAGCCGGTCGAACGGCCCGGCGGCGCCGCGTCCCCGTCCGACGAGCCCCAGCTCCTCTTCTGCGCCAACTGCCAGATCTCGATCCCGCTCGACGACGAGCGTGCCGGCCGCGCGAAGCGGGAGTTCGGGTCGCTGCTCTGCGCTCCGTGCTCCAACGCCGACGCGACCGAGCGCGGCCGCCGGAAGCGCACCGTCGAGGACGCGCTCCGCCTCGAGGACACCCCGTCGTCGCCGACGCCCGGCGTGTCGCCCTCGCGCAGCGCGTCGGGGATCGTCGCGCCGGCCGGGGTCGGCGTCCCGGCTCCGCAGGCGTCGCCCGCGGGGAACGGCGTCCTCGTCGCGCTCCTCGTCCTCGCCGTCGGGGCCACGGGGTTCTTCGGGGCGGAGTACGTGCGCAATCGCCGCGGCGTGGCCGGCCCGACCGTCGCGCAGCTCGAGGACGTGCGCCGGCAGCTCGGGGCCCGCGTCGAGTCACTCGAGACCGAGCTCAAGCGGCGGACCGAGGAGCTTCGCGGCGCGCAGGACACGGCCGCGGAGGCCGTCCGGCAGAAGGTCGAGGTCGAGATCGCGAACCGGAAGGCCGATCTCGCGGAGACGCGGTCCGACTTCGCCGGGACCGACGCGCGGTTCGAGAAGTCCATCACGCGGATCGAGGGCGACCTCGCGCGGATGCGCGAGGACATGGAGCGCCTCGCGGCGCGCGCCGCCGAGATCCGGACCGAGGGGCCGAGGCCGTCCGACGCGCCGCCCGGCCCGGGACCCGGACCGGTGCCGCCCGCCAACGGCGGCGCCGCCGGCCCGTCCCCCGAGGGTCCCCCGACGCCTCCGCCCGGAGGCCCCACGACGCCGGCGCCGGTGAACCCGCAGGTCGCGAAGCTCGTGAAGGACCTGCTCGAGGACAAGGACGCGGGCAACCGCTTCAACGCCGCGGTGGAGCTCGGCCGCATCCTCGACCGCGCGTCGATCCCCGCGCTCGCGCGGGCGTGCCTGACCGACGAGCACCTGATGGTCCGCCGGAGCTGCGCCCGCGGCCTCGGCGTCCTCAAGGCGTGGAACGCCGTGCCCGTCCTCATCCAGGCGCTCGAGGACCGCGAGGCCTACGTGGCGCAGATGGCGAACTCCGCGCTCCAGCTCATCACCCAGCAGGACTTCGGCGTGACGCAGGAGACGTCGCCGAAGGACCGCCGCACCAAGGCCCAGGCCGTCGCCCGCTGGTGGGCCAAGGCCAAGGACGCGCCCCCCGAGGGTGTCTGCCTCGACCCGGTCCCGGACATCGCGCCGCCGAAGTAGCCGCGACGCGCAGCGCCGCGACGCGCACCGCCGCGAACGCGTCCGCCGTGAGTCAGGCGCCGAACCGTCGCGCGTGCCGACGTGCCGACGGGGACGGCTCTCGAAAACTCGAAAACGTCCCCAGACCCTGTGACGTTCGCCCCCCCTCGTGCGTCTTCCTCCGCTCATGCCACGCCGAGCCTGCCGGGACGGTCCCGGACCCGCAGTGAGCGTCACCGATCGCGGCGACGCGTGGCGCTGCCTCTTCGTCACCGACGAGGAGCGCGGCCTCGTCACCTGGTTCTCCCCGGCGAACCGTCGCTCGCCCGCGCGATGCTGCGCCTGAGGGTCGGCGTCGCGCGTCGGCACCGCTCGCGCCGCGGCGACCGCGGGCACGCCTTCCAGGTTCGCGGCCGCGCGAACTGACCGGTCCGGCGGCGCGAACGGGAGTTTTCGAGTTTTCGAGAGCCGTCCCCGTTGGCACGGGATCCTGCCGCCGCCCGGTGGCACCGAACTCGACCCGCCCGATCCGAGTCAGGTCCCCGGTCCGTTCGGAAGCGACCCGTGGAGCTCGCGACGCTCCGACTCCCACTCGCACGGCGGCAGCCAGTTCCTCGGGAGCTCGGTGTAGCGACCGATGGCGACGCTCCCCCGACTGTCCAGCCAGACCGGCGCTCAGCGCGGTTCGTACAGTCGAGGTCGTGGATCCGACGTCGCGCCGCAGGGTCCCGGAAGCGCGGCCCGCTTCGTCGGACCGTCAGGCGAACCGGACGCCGGCGAGGACGGCCCCGTCGTGTACGGCGGCGGCAGCGGCGGCGGGCGCTCCGGTTCCGGCGGATCTCGCGGGCCGCGGCCCTCGCCGGTCATCGCGCCTCCGGATTCGTTCTCTGGGGAAGAGTCGCGCAACGACGACGCGGCACCCGCCGGCGATCCGCCGGACTCCGAGGGCGTGCTCGCCCTCGCCAACGGCCGCAGCGGTCGCGAACAGGCCGCTCCCCCCGGCCGGAGATCCGACGACGACCTGCGCGAGGGCAGCCTCCGAGAGCTGATCGGTCCGCCATCCCATCCCGACCAGCCGCAACTCGGAGCGCCGGAGACCCCGTCGCGCGGCGGACCCCGCGCCGACGCCTTCGACGTCTCCGCGCTGACCGCAGACCCCCGGTCCCGGCCCAGCGTGCGCGAGGGCATTCCGTCGCTCAGCCCGAAGCCGTCCGTCCGCGCGACGATCCAGCCAAGCACATCCGGCCCCGGCCCGCTCGGCGGCGGCCACACGAGCGCGGTGGCGCCCCCGCAGATCGACCGGCGAGGAGTGGACAGGGCGACGCCACGGCCGCCAGGGGGAGCGGATGGAATCCTCCTCGGGCGCATATCGACATCGCCGCAAGTCGGAGGTCGCGGCGGAGGTGGAGACGCAGGCGCCGCCATCGCGCGCCGCAGGAACGAAACGGCTGCGCAAAGCGCCGATTCGAAGTCGGCCGCTGAGGGGGCAGCGAGGGACGCGGCGGAGGCAGGTGACCGCGCCAAGGGCGCCCGGCACCGGGCCGAGGAACATCGCGCGAAGATGGCGTCGGAGCCTCACGGCACCGGCTACTCCGAGAAGAGCCTCAAGCGTCAGAGGCAACTCGACGACGCCGCAGCCAAGGCCGAGGGGGCGTACGCCCGCGCGAAGGAGCAGGCGGAGCGGGATGCAGCCGATGCCGCCGAGGCTGAAGCCGAGGCGACCAAGGCGCGGATCGAGTTCTACACTCTGAGCGAACAGGAGCAGGCTCGTGCGGAGGAGGCCGCAGCGCGAGAGGATGCATTCGCGGATCGCCAGGCGGGATACGACGACAAGCACGCGGCATCGCGCGCAGTGAGGGAGGCCCGGCAACGGAGGCACGACAATCAGCACGGGCGGCGTCATCGGATTGGCGCCGATGGAGCTCGGCGGATCGAGCGGCGCATCCGGTGGGCGGATCAGGAGGACCGCAGGGACGCACGCAGATTCGACCGAGAGTACCGTCAGGAGCTGAACGCGCTCACTCGGAGCGGCGGCACATCCGCCGATGTCCGAGCCAAGCGCCGGTCCGACGCGGCGGTCTCGGCAGCGATCGCCAAGGCAGCCACCGATGAAGCAGCGCGCGCTCGGTACGAGCAACTGACCCTTGACTATCTCCCGGAGAGCGAGCGGACGGAGTTGGGGCCAGAGGGGAAACTCCTTCGCCCCTCTGCGGACAGCTTCACGGATCTCCAGTACGCGGAGACCCGACTGGGGCACTCCCAGGACCCCAAGAGGCCCCCCGCAGAGAGAAAGGAAGCGGCTCGGGTGTCGCGTGCGGCATCGGCGCGGGTCGCCGCGCGGGCTCGGGAAGCTGCGGAGAAGCTCCGCACAGCATCCACGATGCAGGCACGCGCACTTCGCCAACTCGGATCCCAGGGCAGCAAGTCCGCGCGGAGGGCCGCAGCGCAGGCGATCCGCGCCGCCGCCAGCGCAGCACGGAAGGCCCTCAAGTCGTCGATGGCCGCGGAACAGGCGTCGAAGTACGGGACCGAGAAGCAGGCGCACGAGGCGTCGAAGAAGGCGGACGAGGACGCTGCGAAGGCCACCGCAGCATCGCGCCACGCGGAGAAGCTCTTGAAGGAGGCGATCCTCTCGGCCCAGCCGAAGGAGGACCCGCAGGAGGCGCCCAAGGACGGACAAGGGAAGCCGAAGTTCACCGCTGCGGACCTGGTGGGACTGAGCCTGGAGCAACTCCTGCTGACCCTGCACTGCGGCGGGCTCTGCAGGTGCACGCCCGAGAGCTGCGCGCCCACGCACCATTGCGAGTCGTGCAAGTGGAAGCTGAACGACGCATCGATCGGCGGAGGCGGCGGCAAGATCCCGGACAACTCCGCGCCGCTGAACCAGGGGGGCGGATCCGGACCGCCGCCTGCGCCGAAGGAGCCCGAGGGCGGGCGCGCAGAATCCGAGGACGGCGCGCCGGAGCCGGAGACCGACGCCCCGCCGGGTAGCCGCTACGCGCCACCGCGGCGCCGCGAGGTTCCACCTGGGTCCGGGCCCAAGAAGTCCGGGGGTGCCTTGCCGCCCGACTCCGGCGGGGAGGACGACGACGGGCCCAAGATCAAGCGGATTGCCGAGGAGATCGGCAAGAAGGTCCACACGTACAGCGAGCCCCGCGAGCACGACTACATCAAGACGGAGGGCGGTCCGGATCAGCCGTGGATTCGCACGACGGAGCGCTGGCGATACCCTTGCTCGGACGACGTTCCGCGCGCGATCTACTTCCGGGAGGGTCCTTCGGCTGGCACCTACGTGGTCTACGTGTGGGTCGGACGGAACCTGCTGAAGTCCGCACCCATCTCGAAGGCCGAACTGGCAACCCGGTACATCGGAAATGACAAGCAGGTGGTCAGCCTGTGCGACCTGTTGATGGAACCAGGTGTGGTCGATCGCAGGACTGCATTCAACGACGCTGTCGCCGACCTCATGGCGCGCATGTCGGACCGCGATCGAGCCTTCTTCGTGATGATGCTCGGCAAGTACACCGACGTCGGCCTCATGGAAACGCTCGAACGGCAGTTCCACGGGGAAGCGATGACGCTTGAGGACGCGTGGAACATCGGCAACGCAGTGCTTCCGGATGCCGCGGTCGCGCTGTTGAAGAAGGCTGGGAAGACGCTGAAGGACGGCGTGGCGTGGTTCTTCGACAAGCTCCGCGGCGCGAAGGCCGGCGCAGGCGACGACAAGGTGGTTGCGGAGATCAGGGATGCACTGGGTGGCGGCGGCCCGGGTGGGCCGAGGCCAGCAGGCGCACAGCCGAACGACGCTCCGACCCCGACACCGTCAGCCGACGCATCCCCGACTCCGCCGCCGCAAGCGGGCGGTCCGGCGCACGGCCCGGAGGGCGCGAACGCGCCGCCGGTTCCACCGCCTCGACCTCAACCGCCCGCTCCGCCACCCCCGGCCGGCCCGGGCGCCACGTCGTCGAGCGAGATCAAGACCACCGAGCCGCCGGAGACGGGGCCGCCCAAGCCGAAGGATGGCACGCGCCAGCCGGGCGTGCAGAATGACGTGGATGATGCGTCCAGGCGATCGCCACCGCCCGCCGCAGAGCCCGAGGGGCGGCAGCCGAAGGCGGATGCCGACACTCGTCGCGGTGATACGGCGTCGGGCGAGGCCGATGGCGCGGATGACAGTGGTAGTAAGCGTTCAGCCTATGGACGCGTCCCGCAGGGACTGACGGAGACCCAGTTCAACGAGCTCTCGCAGACAGTCCGTAGTCAGGCTGGCCATCTGGGCGACGACATCGCGGTGCACGGTAGCAGGGCCTCCGGGTCTGCGACGGTCGCGTCGGACATTGACATCTCGATCCGGACATCGTCGGCTGACTTCGAT
Source organism: Planctomycetota bacterium (assembly GCA_022072415.1). Taxonomy (GTDB): domain Bacteria; phylum Planctomycetota; class JAJSAM01; order JAJSAM01; family JAJVHW01; genus JAJVHW01. The sequence continues at coordinate 37,897 of JAJVHW010000031.1, read as the reverse complement.
GCGTTGGTGCGGCGCCAGTTCGGAGACCCGACTCCCGGCACGGCAAAGTGGCGGACCATGCAGCACGCCATCAAGACGGGAAAGATCCAAGCTGGCGAAGCAGGCTTGCGCCCGCTCCGGAAGGCGCTCGAACAGAAGCTCGGCATGGACGTCGATATCTCAGTCGTCCGCACGGGTGGCCCCTTCGACAATGGTCCCTACATCCCACTGGCGAGGTAGACGATGGCGGAACGCTACGGCACCCGGATCTACGTCGCGACTGATCTGTCGCGCAGCGATGTGGTCGCGCTCTTCGCAGGCGCGGTCGCTGGCCGCGTCGAGCGATCTTCCGTAGTCGGGCAGCGGTGCGTGATCGACGTGCGTCGCAACGACGAGTACGACCCGCGCCCGCGAAGCGACGCCGACGCGTTCCTCTACTTTCCCCTCACGGTCGAGGTCTGGACCGAGGACCCGTCCGTGAGCCTGAAGTCGTATCTCTCGACGGTCGCCTCGGTGATGCAAGCACTCGCCGCTAACGGTTCCCGGCTCGTCGCGGCGTGTGACTGGGAGCATCTTCTTCCCGGCGGCGGGAGGCTTGGCTTCTGACGTGGTCAGGCCGGGCGCGCCCGCGATGCGGCGGGGAGCAGCGACGGGCGCACGCGATCGCTCGGCCGCGTGCGAATGCTCTGCTCGATGAAGTCGAGGATCGACCTCCCCTGCGCCCGGAGGCTCTCGCAGACCGTGAGCATCCTCTCGACGAAGCGCGACCCGGCGCGGCTCGCCGAGCCGAACGAGCTCTTCCGCCAGAGGACGGCCTTCCGCAGGGCGCGCTCAGCGATGTTGTTGGTCGGGTCGATCCCCTCGACGCGCGCGAACGTCCACAGCGCGGAGCCGTACTCGCGCAGGTCCTTCGCGATCTTGCGGGCCGGCGCAGCGGGGTTGTTGACGTGACGCCGGAGCAGCCGCTGCAGGCGGAGTCGGATCGGCGCGAGACGGCGCTGCAGGCCGCGTCGCGTGATCTCGCCATCGCGGAATCGGTACCACTCGCGGAAGACCGCCTTCACGATCCGCTGTCCGCCGACGCCGAGACTCTTGGCCGTGCCGCCGAGTTCCTCGAGGCCGAGGAAGTTCCGGAGGATGTGGGCCCAACAGAGCTGCCGTCTCTCCTTGTCGTGGACGCGGTAGACGGAGAAGCGGTCCGTCCCGAGGATGCCGTCGAAGGCGAAGAGCAGCTTTCGGAACGCCTCGCGGTTCCGGTGCTTGTCGATGCGGAAGACCTTCACGAGAGGTGTGACCGCCGCCCAGAGCCAGGCGAGCCTGTTCGACTCCCGCCAGCTTGTCTCGTCGGCGTTGACGACGTCGGCGTTCTGGATCTTGGCCAGCGCCTCCTCGTACGCCGGGGCCAGCGCCTCGCTCGTCCGCTTCTCCATCGCGGAGACGGTCCCGACCGAGATCCGCGCCTTCTCGCCGAAGAGGGCCATCACCGTGTCGCGCGTCTCGCGGCGCGTGAGTCGGCACCGTCCGCTGAGGAGGGAGAGGATCGCCTGGAAGCGGACGCCGACGCAGGTCGTCGAGACGCCCTGCCGTCAACTCGGGAATCCGGGCGACCTGCGCTTCAAGCTCGGGGAGGCAAGCGGCTTGCGCTTCGAGCGCCGCGATGCGCTCGAGCAGCTTGGCGGCAGTCGCCTCGTCGATCACACCCCCGTAGATCGACCGGGCTCGCGGAGGTCTCCATACCCTGAACAGTTACCAGTGGTAGTACGCGTTCAGGTGGGGGTGGCGCGCACCCTGTCAGGCCAGCCAACGTTCCGCCGTACGAGGAGATCCCGGCACCGAAGTCAGGAGCCGACTTCGGAAAGAACGGTGGATGGGTTGAGGCGGACCCGCCGAGGGTGCCGTTGAAGGAAGGCGTGGAGTTCGACCGCTGGGGTCGCGAGCAGGGATCGTGGACCTCTCCACCCGACGTTCCGTGGTGGGAGCGCAGCTTGCCGGGCAAGAAACAGGGCTACGGTCGCTATCGCGTCGTGAAGGAGATACCTGGTGTCAAGGAGGGTCACGCTGAGCCGGCCTTCGGTCAGCCTGGCCTCGGGAAGCAGTGGGAGTTGCCGATGTCGGTCGAAGAGCTACTCGACCAGGGATACATTGAGCGAGTTGGGCCATTCGACCCGACCGCGGTCCCGAGGTGACGTGATGCGCGAGTACTTCAGCATCGATCCGTCGAAGCCCATCCCGCGGGGACCGGACGTGACGTACGAGTGCCTGAAATGCGGTGATGTGATCCCATCCGTTGAGCAGGCCGGGTCGCCGTGGCATTGCCGCTGCCACACGGTGAAGCTCGACCACGATGCGCACCGGGCGTCATTTGAGGACCCGAGCGCTGTCCGCGGAATCCGGGAGTCCGGCTCTCCTGGCCTCGGCCCGCGAGTGTCGCGTCAGCCGCCCCAGTGACGCGAGCTCACACCGCAGGTAGAAGGGACGGCGACTGGCACCCGTCACATTGGGTTCGCAAGGCGGCCACGAGAAAGTCGAGGATGAACCGCCCCTGCGCGCGGGGGCTCTCGCACACCGTAGGCATCCTGTCGACGAAGAGCGACCCGGCGCAGCTCGGCCGACCTTGATGCCCTGAACAGTTACCAGTGGTAGTAAGCGTTCAGGCTATGGACCAAGGGCGCGTCCCGGCGCAAAGGGTGGCACGTACGTCCTGAGAGACCCCGAGACCGGCAAAGTCGTGAGGACGGGGCGGAGCAACGACCTCGCTCGACGACGCGGCGAACATGCGCGCGATCCTGCGCTTCGGGAGTACGTCTTCGAGGAGGTCCACCGGACGGACGTCTACGCAGAGCAGCGCGGACTGGAGCAGATGCTCCACGAGCACTACAACGCCCCGCTGGACAAGATCAACGCGATCAGCCCGACGAACCCACGGCTGCCGGAGTACATGGACGCGGCGCGGGCGTTCCTGGAAGGTAGGTAGGCGATGGTCCTCCCGTATCGAGAAGGAACCTGGTTTGCTGTGCCTCTGAAGCGCGGCGGCTACGGCCTCGGGCTGGTCGCTCGATCAACGGCGGAGGGCAAGGTCCTGCTCGGCTACTTCTTCGGTCCGCGCCATCCGCGCGTGCCGACGTTGGCCGACGCTCGCGGTCTTGAGCCGCATGACGCGACGCTGATCGTGCAGTTTGGAGACCTCGCCCTCATCAATGGTGAGTGGCCGATCCTCGGAGAGGCCTCATCGTGGGACCGCAGAAGTTGGAAGTCGCCGGACTTCATCCGCACGGACCCGCTGTCGGGACGCGCGTGGCGCGTTCGCTACGACGACCGCGATCCGAATGTCGTTGTGAGCGAGGAGCCCATCGCCGCGGCCGATCCGGCGCTCAGTCGCAACGGGCTGTTCGGTGCAGGCGCGGTTGAGAGCGTCCTTGATCGGAAGCTCGCGTAGCGCAGGACCTACGCGAGTTCTACGGAGTCCGGCATGAGCGACGGTAGCGCGCTACGTCTGGCAACCGCGGCGATGGTCCCGACCAGGAAGTCGAGGATCGACCGCCCCTGCGCGCGGAGGCTCTCGCAGACCGTGAGCATCCGCTCGACGAAGCGCGACCCGGCGGCGCTCGCGGAGCCGAACGAGCCTTTCCGCCAGAGCACTGCCTTCCGCAGGGCGCGCTCAGCGATGTTGTTCGTGGGCTCGATGCCGTCGAGGCGGGCGAAGGTCCAGAGTGCCGAGCCGTGCCAATGGGGACGGCTCTCAAAAACTCGAAAGCTCCCGTTCGCCGCTCTCGCAGCATCGTGCCAAGCGGGCCAGCCGGGACGCCCTTCGCTTCTTCACTCTCCGGCCCGAGCACTCGCACTTCCGAGCGACTCGTCCTGAGCCGACGACGGTCCTGTCGCCGCGTCGAGATGGGAATCCAGATTCCGCATTGACGTCGCCCCGCTCCGCCCCGGATGCTGCGGTCGGCGTGCGGTGGTCGCGCGCAGTCGGTCGGACAGGTTGAGCCAGGGCGATGCGCGGTGGTGGCGGCGCGTCGGTCCGGCGGCCGGGGGCGCATGGCGGTGCCGGGCGGGAACGGCGGCGGAGCGTCGAGGTCGCGCGCGCGGTGCGACGGCGTCGTCGTGTTCTGCGGCGAGCCGGCAGTGCGGGTCCCGATGGCGTGGGGCCACACGGTGCGATCCGCGGAGGCGGCCGTGCGTGCGCTGATCGACGGACCGGGTTCGCTCGGCGGCGCGGCGGCGGGCGCTCCGCTTCATGTGCTCGTGTTCGGCGATGCCGGAATCGCGCGGGCTGCCGAACGGCGCGCGGAGATTCGACCCCGCGCGGGGATGCGCTGCGTGGGGGTTGTGAGGCGTCCGGTGATCGAAGATGTCCTGCAGCTCGACCGACGCGGGGTGGTGCTCTTCGTGTCGGCGGAACGGCCGGAAGCGGCGATCTCGCGGGCCTGCCGTGAACTGGCGTTCCCGGCGCCGCCGCCGGACGCCTCCGATCCCGATCCCGGTCATGCGCGCGAGGTCGCCGCGCTGGCGGACGAACTGGTTCGCGCGTCCCCGCTCGGGTTCCTGAGCGAGGTCGCGGCGCAGCGAGGCGTCGATCCGGGGGAACTGCGTCGCTTGTGCGAAGACCTCACCGGCCTCTCGCCGCGCAGCCTTCGCGCACGGCGTCTGCTGGACTGGATCACTGCGGGACGGCTCGCCGCCTGGACCGTGGATCGGATCGCCGACCACCTGGGCTACGCCGACGCGCCCACGATGCTCCGCGCAACCCGCCGCGCACGGGAGTCGTTCCCCCCGACGCCCGACGCCCGACGCCCGACGCCCGACGCCCGACGCCCGACGCCCGACGCCCGACGCCCGACGCCCGACGCCCCACGCCCCACGCCCCACGCCCCACGCCCCACGCCGGGGCGGGCGACGCCTGACGTCGCTTCCTCGGCCGTGTCAGCCACCACCGAGCAGGAGGTGCTTGGCGGCTCGGTGCAACGCGAAGCGGGCAGACGCGCCGGCGCGTGAGTGTGTCCCGCAGGTCGCCTCGCGCACACCCGCCGCCACCCGGTTGCGCATCTGTCGGCGCACGCCGGGAGACTGGCCTACCCGATCGCCGCCGCGAGGTCCGCGACGAGGTCGTCGGCGTCCTCGACTCCGACGCTGAGGCGCAGGAGGCCGTCGGCGAGGCCGGCCTTGCGGCGTTCCTCGGCGGGGATCGAGGCGTGGGTCATGATCGCCGGGTGGTCGAGGAGGGACTCGACGCCGCCGAGGGACTCTGCGAGGGCGAAGAGGCGGACGCGCTCGGCGACGCGGCGGCTCGCCTCGAGTCCGCCGTGGACCTCGAAGCTGACCATGCCGCCGAAGGCGCGCATCTGCCGCGCGGCGAGGGCGTGCTGCGGGTGCGAGGCGAGGCCGGGGTAGTGGACGGCCGACACCTTGGGGTGCGCCGCGAGCCACGACGCGATGCGCGCGGCGTTCGCGCAGTGGCGCTCCATGCGGAGATGGAGCGTCTTCGTGCCGCGCAGGACGAGGAAGCAGTCCATCGGGCCGGGAGTCGCGCCGACGGCGTTCTGGAAGAAGCGCAGGCGCTCGGCGGTTGCGTCGTCATTCAGGACGAGCGCGCCGCCGACGACGTCGCTGTGTCCGCCGAGGTACTTCGTCATGCTGTGGAGCACGATGTCGGCGCCGAACGAGATCGGCTGCTGGAGGAAGGGCGACGCGAACGTGTTGTCCACCACGGTGGTGACGCCGCGCGCCTTCGCGATCGACGCGCACGCGGCGAGGTCGGTGATCCGGAGGAGCGGGTTGCTCGGCGACTCGATCCAGAGGAGCTTCGTCTCCTTGCGGATCGCCGCGGCCACGTTCGACGGATCGGTCGTGTCAGTGAACGTGAACGTGAGCCCGTAGCGCTCGAAGACGCGCTTCATGATCCGGTACGTGCCGCCGTACAGGTCGTTCCCCGCCACCACGTGGTCGCCCGGCGCGAGCAGGTCGAGCACGGTGTTCGTGGCGCCGAGCCCGGAGCTGAAGCAGAGCCCGTGCTTCCCGCCCTCGAGCGCGGCGAGGTTCTTCTCGAGCGCCGTGCGCGTGGGGTTGTGCGTGCGGGAGTACTCGTAGCCCTTGTGGACGCCGGGGGACTCCTGCACGTACGTGGACGTCATGTAGACCGGCGTCATGATCGCGCCGGTCGTCGGGTCGGGCTCCTGCCCCGCGTGGACCGCCTTCGTGCCGAAACCGGGTTCGATGGTCATGACTTCACTGCCCCTTCGCGAGCCCGTGGATCAGGTCGTACTTGGTCAGGATCTCGCGGCGACCGCCCTCCATCCGCACGAGCACCGCGTGGTTCCCGCGCAGGAAGAGCTGGTGGATCTCGCCGATCGGCGTGTCCGAGTTCACCTCGGGGAGCGGGTCGTCCATCACGTCCTCGACGCTCGTCTCCTTGCCCTTCGGCGCGTGGAGGAGGAGGTCGATCACCTGCTCTTCGCGCACGGTGCCGACGACCTGCCCGTCGCGCACGACGGGGATCGTGGACACGTCCATCTCGCGCATGATCCGGATCGCCTCGGACATGGGCGCCGACGGCGCGAGCGTCACGAGCGTGCCGATCCCGCGGCCCGCGTCGCGCCCCTTCCGCTTCAGCACGTCGCGCGCGGGAGTCTCCTCGCCCTCGGTGAGGAAGCCGTGGCGGCGCATCCACTCGTCGTTGAACGCCTTCCCGAGCGACCGCTCGCCGCGCTCGCAGACGAGGAAGCAGACGAGCTTGCCCGCGAGCCCGCCCTCCTGCTCGACGTAGCGCAGCGCGCCGACGAGCGCCGAGCCGGACGAGCCGCCCGCGAGGATGCCCTCCTCGCGCGCGAGCCGCCGCGCCATGCGGAAGCTCTCGCCGTCCTGCACGCGGATCACGTCGTCGAGCACCGAGAAGTCGAGCGTCGAGGGGAAGATGTCCTCGCCGATCCCCTCGATCTTGTACATCTCCGCGCGCGCCTTGCTCTTCGTGTGGAACCAGTCGTAGAAGAGCGACCCCTGCGGGTCCACGCCGACGATCTTCACGCCGGGGTTCTTCTCCTTGAGGTACCGCCCCGCACCGCAGATCGAGCCGCCGGTGCCGAGTCCGCCGACCAGCACGTCGATCTTCCCCTCGGTCTGCTCCCAGAGCTCGGGGCCCGTGGTGGCGTAGTGCGCGGCGGGGTTGTCGGGGTTGAAGAACTGGTTCGCGTAGAAGCTCCCCGGCGTCTCGGCGGCGATCTTCTTCCCGACCGAGTAGAAGCTCCGCGGGTCGTCGGGCTCGACGGCGGTCGGGCAGATCCGCACCTCGGAGCCGAACGCCTTGACGAGGTTCACCTTGTCCTCGCTCTGCTTGTCGGTGGTGACCACCACGCAGCGGTAGCCCTTCACCGCGGCCACGAGCGAGAGGCCGACGCCCATGTTCCCCGACGTGGATTCCACGATCGTGCCGCCCGGCCGGAGGAGCCCCTTCCGCTCGGCCTCCTCGACGATCCGGAACGCGGTCCGGTCCTTCACGGATCCCGCGGGATTGAAGCTCTCGATCTTCGCCGCGATCGTGCAGGGAAGGTCCTTCCCGATGCGGTTCAGGCGCACGATCGGGGTGCGGCCGATCAACTGGAGCACGTCGGAGTGGATCATCCGGCCATGCTCGTCCCGCGCGCGGCGCGACGCAAGCTCAGGAGCGCGGCGGGAGTTCCCGACGGACCGCGGACAGCGCGAACGGCTGGAACGCGGCGGCGAGGATCACGCCGGCGATCACGTCGGTCGCGTAGTGGTACCGGAGGTACATCGTGGCGCCGACGAGCCCGAGCATGGGGACGGCCACCACGGCGAGGACGCGCCGGTCGTGCCGCCACGCCATGAGGAGCAGCGTGACCGCGTTCGCGGTGTGGAGCGACGGGAAGGCGTCGCGCGGCGGGTGTCCGTCGTGGACCTCGTACCGCATGCGGATCATCGGCCCGATGAAGTCGCCCTCGAGGTGCGCACGCCACGCCGCCTCCTCGAAGTGGAGGTGCGGGCCGACGGCGGGGAGCAGCAGGTAGCCGAGGTAGCCGAGGAAGAGGCAGCCGACCTCGCCGACCATCAGTTCTCGGAACGCGCGGCGGTCCCGCTTCCACCACCAGATCCCCACCGCGAGCGGTCCCACGTAGTAGAGCGTGTAGCAGGCGGCGAAGAAGAGCGTCGCCGGCTTCGACGTCCACGGCGCGAGCACCTCCGCGAGGTCCCGTCCGCCGAAGAGCGCGCGGTCCTGCTCGCGGAGCCAGGGATCGATGGTGAAGTCCCACGACCGCGGCGCCACCGCGTGGAGCATGTCGTAGGAGACGAGCACGAGCGCGAAGGGCAGCCAGTCGAGGACCGCGCCGGCCCACGGGCGGCTCCGCAGTGCCGACCAAAGGCCGAGCACGGCCGCCACGATCGCCGCGTAGGGGAGGAAGTGAAGCAGCGTCCCGCGCGCCGCCGCGGTGACGCCGCAGACCGTCCAGAAGAGCGCGCCGAGGACGAGTTCCGGGCGGTCGCGGAGCCGCGGACGTGCGGGCGCGGCGGGGGACGCTGCCGCGGTCATCCGGCGGGGGCTACTTGACGAGGTAGAGCAGCAGTTCGCCGTAGTCGCCCGAGTCCGCCGTCTGCTTCAGCGAGCGGACCGCGACGTCGAACCCGGCCTGGCGGACCTCGTTGACGACCACCCCGCCCTCGCGGACGAGGAGGAGCTTCGTCTGCGGCGGACGCCGCTTCGCGCCCTTCGGTTCGCCGGGCAGCTCGAAGAAGCCCGCCGAGAGCAGGAAGACGCCGCCCTTGAAGAGCAGGCGCTTCGTGTTCGCGAGGAAGCGCTGGCGGTCGCGCTCGTCGACCATGCGGTTGAAGGCGCCCCGGTCCACCGCGAGCCCGAAGGACTCGGCGGGGAGGAGGTTCGGCGTCTCGAAGAGGTCGCCGACCATGAAGTCGATCTCGGCGCCGGCCAGCCATGCGCGCTCCCGCGCGAGGCCCACGGCCGTGCGGTCGGAGTCGATCGCGACCACGCTGAAGCCGCGCTTCGCGAAGAAGACCGACGCCTCGCCGCCGCCGCAGCCGGTGTTCACCATGCGGGTGGGCGACGGGCAGAGGCGGCTCGCCGCGAACTCCTCGAGCACCGTGTAGTCGTAGTTGTCCTCGATCTTCGGCGCGGAGTCCGCCGCGAGGGACGTGGCGATGAGCTTCGCGTCCACCGGCGGCTGCTCGCTCGAGATCGGCTCGCGCGCGCGGGCGGGCTGGTTCGGGAGCGTCAGGCCGCGGGCGGCGTCGGTCATCATGGACGACCCGGCGACCCGGCGCACGTCGGGGAGGTCGCGCTTCAGCAGGACCTCGGTGACGGGGGCGGGCGCGCTCATGGTCTTCGCGGGGGGCTTCGGCTTCCGGCCCTTCCCGCTCTCGGCAGGCTTCGGCGCGGCGGGCGCGGCGGCGGCGCCGCCCGGTTGTGCCGCGGGCTTCGCGGACGCAGCGTCCTTCGCGGGAGTCGGCTTCGCAGCCGCGACTTTGGGCGCAGCGACTTGGGGCGTGGCGACCTTCGTGGGCGTGGCGGCCTGGGCGGCGGCCTTCCCCTTCGCGGCCGGGGCGAGCTTGGTCGCCGCCGTGGCCGCGGGCTTCGGGGCGGTCGGCTTCGGCGCAGCAGTCTTGGACGCAACGGTCTTCGACGCAACTGTCTTCGGCGCAACCGTCTTCGACGTAACCGTCTTCGGTACGACGGCAGACTTCGGCGCCGGACGCGTCGGCTTGGCGGCGGGCTTCTTCCCCGACGGCTTCGCGGTCGGCTTGGGCCGGGACGCCGCGACCTTCCGCACCGGCTTCTTCGCCGGCTTGCGGGTCGCGGCCTTCCTGGTCGGCTTCTTCGGCACCGTCAACTCCCCGGGATCGCGCGACTGCGTTCCGGATGCGAACCGGAGCGCCTCGGCAACGTCCCCGGTGCAAAGTATGTGGACGGTCTCTGGAAAGGCAAGGTCTTCCCCCCGGACTGCCGATTCCAGTGCCAAATTGGCAGCATCGCTGCCCGCGGGAGGTCACGAGGTCGCCGCGGAACGGTTCCCGGGTTTGCATGACATCGTGACGCCTTCGTGAATCGGAGATGCAACTTCAGTGCAGAGAACCCCTTGCGTCAGAGGGGGCGCTCGTACACCCGGTACGTGCGGTACACCTCGCCGCCCTGCTGGCGGATCCCGTGGATCATCGCGGCGTTGTCCTCAAGGATCCACGAGCACTCGCCGCCGCGGATGCCGATGCGCCGTCCGCGCTCCGTGCTCTCGTGGATCATCGCCGCGTCGAGACCGGTTCTCCGGAACGCCGGGAGGACGCCCAGCGTGAGGACGCGGGCGGTGCGGATCCGCGACTTCGCCCGGAGCAGCGTGACGACCGACCATGGCCAGAGCCGCCCGCGGATCCGGCGGAGCGCCTCGTTGATGTCCGGAAGCGTGAGCGCGAACGCGACCGCGCGGCCGTCCTTCTCGGCGAAGAGGAGCAGGTCGGGGACGAGGATCGGGCGGAACGCCGCGGCCTGCTCCCGGATCTCCGCCTCCGTGAGGGGGACGAACCCCCAGTTCCTCTCCCACGCCTGGTTGTAGATCCCGAGCACCGCGTCCACGTCGGCAGCGAACCCCGCCCGGTCGGTCCGGACGGGCCGGATCGTGAACCCGCCCCTCTCCAGGGCCCGGCGCGTGATCCGGGCGATCCGCGGGTCCGACTCGGGCGGCGTATCCATCCAGAGCGCGAGCAGGTCCCGCGCCTTCCCGAGCCCCCACGACTCGAGGTGCCCCGGGTACCACGGGGGGTTGTAGGCCATGTCCACCATCGGCGGCCCCGGGCGGCGGTCGTCCACGAGGAGGCCGGAGATGCCGTTCATCGTGTAGCTGACGGGGCCCCGCACCCGGTCGCGCACGCGGTCGCGGAGCCATGCGGCGGCCGCATCGAGGAGCGCGTGCGCGGTCTCCCGGCGATCCTCGGTCTCGAACCATCCGAACAGCCCGGTCCGGTCCCCGTGCACCCGGTCCTGGAGATGGTCCACGGTGGCGGCGATCCGCCCCACGTCCCGCCCGCCGCGCACCGCCACGAAGTGCTGCGTCTCCGCGTGCTCGAAGAGCGCCGACTCCGGCCGCCACCGGGCGTGGCAGTCCATGAGCAGGGGGTGCACGAAGTGCGGGTCCCCCGCGTACATCGGGAGCCCGGCCCGCCAGAACCGCACCCGGTCCGCGCGCCCGCGGCCGATCGGAAGGACGACCGTCTCGCCGCCCGGCACGCCGGCTCAGGCCACGCGGAGGAGGCCCGCCTCGCGCCCGATGCGCGCGAAGACGTCGAGGACGCGGTCGAGCTCCTCGTCGGTGTGCGTCGCCATGTACGACGTGCGGATCATCCCCTCGCCCGGCGGCACGGCGGGGGAGACGACGGGGTTCGCGAAGACGCCCTCGTCGTGGAGGCTCCGCCAGAAGCGGAACGTCTCCGGGTCGCCGCCGATCGGGATCGGCAGGATCGCCGAACGGCTGGCCGCCACGTCGTAGCCGAGGGCGACGAACGCCTTCTGCATCCGCTCGACGTGGTTCCAGAGCCGCTCCCTCCGGACGGGCTCGCTCTCGATCACGTCGAGCGCCGCGAGCGCGCACGCCGCCGACGCGGGGGTCATCGACGCGGAGAAGATGAGCGGACGTCCGGTGTGCTTCACGTAGTCCACGACGTCGGCCTTGGCGGCCACGAAGCCGCCGAGGCACGCGAAGGACTTCGAGAAGGTGCCGACGACGACGTCCACCTCGTCCTCGAGCCCGAAGTGCTCGCAGGTGCCGCGGCCGTTCGCCCCGAGGACGCCGACCCCGTGGGCGTCGTCCACCATCACCCGCGCCCCGTGCTCCCGGGCCAGGCGCACGATCGACGGCAGGTCGCAGAGGTCGCCCTTCATCGAGAACACGCCGTCGGTCACGATGAGCTTCCCCGCGTCCGGGGGGAGGGACTTCAACTGGCGCTCGAGGTCCTCCATGTCGGAGTGGCGGAACTTCCTCAGCTCGGCGAACGAGAGGCGGCAGCCGTCGAAGATCGACGCGTGGTTCTCGCGGTCGCAGAGGATCACGTCGTTCTTCCCCGCCAGCGTCGAGATGGCGGTGAGGTTCGCCTGGAACCCCGTGGAGACGGTGATGCACGCCTCCTTCCGGAAGAACGCCGCGAGCCGCCGCTCGAGTTCGACGTGGATGTCGAGCGTGCCGTTCAGGAAGCGCGACCCCGTGCAGCCCGTCCCGTAGCGCTCGATCGCGTCCATCGAGGCCTTCTTCACGGCCGGGTGGTGCGTCAGACCGAGGTAGTTGTTCGAGCCGATCATGATGAACCGGCGGCCGTCGATCACGACCTCCTCGGTCAGGTTCTCCTCGATCGGCAGGAAGTAGGGGTAGAGACCCGCCCGCCGGAGCTCGTCGGCACGGTCGAAGCGGCGGCACTTCTCGAAGAGATCCAAGCGGTCGGCCTCACTCAATCTGCGGTCCCCCGCCGCCGCGGCGAGCGGCGGCCCTGCGGCGGACGGGCGGAGTCGGCACATCCGGATCGCCGTCCGCATCTCCGTCCGTCGGCCCGGGGGCCGAAGGGAGGGTAGGTACCCCGCGAGGGGCGGTCAACGTCATTCAAGCTCCGCCCGAAGCCCCCGTGAGGCGAGGATGGGCGGGTGACGACCGTCGCGGATCGCCCTCCAGGAAGCGTGCTCGTGACGGGAGCCTCCGGCTTCGTCGGACGGCACGTGGCGGACGCGTTCCGCGCGGGCGGCTGGACGGTGCGGTGTCTCGTCCGCGGGGACGGCGCGGCGCGGGAGCTCGCGGCGGCCGGGATGGAGCCCGTCCGCGGCGACCTCTCGCGGCGCGACGTGCTCGCGGCGGCGGCCGACGGCTGCGACACCGTCGTTCACGTGGCCGGGCTCATCGCCGCGCGGAGCTTTGAGGAGATGCGCGAGGTGAACGAGGCGGGGACGGCGCGGGTCGTCTCCGCCTGCGGCGACGCCGTGCGGCGGCCCGGGCGCGTGGTGCTCGTCTCGTCGCAGGCGGCGGGGGGGCCGTCGGAGCCGGGGCGGCGGACGCGCGAGGACGACCCGCCGCGGCCCGTCAGCAAGTACGGGACGACGAAGCTCCTCGGCGAGCGCGCGGCCGCGGCGGCGCTGCCCGAGGGGGTCGAACTTGCGGTCGTCCGTCCGCCCGCGGTGTTCGGGCCGAGGGACCGGGGCATCCTCGCGTTCTTCCAGGCGGCGGCGCGGGGGATCGTGCCCCGGGTCGGGTCGCGGCCGCGGCGCGTGTCGATCGTGTACGGGCCGGACCTGGCCGACGCGATCGTGCGCGCGGCGGTCCGCCCGGAGGCGGCGGGGCGCACGTACTACGCGGCGAACGAGGACACGCTCGCGATCGGCGACGTCACGGCGCGGGTGGCGGAGGCCGTCTCCGCGCTCCCGACGATGCGCGGCCGGCGGATGCGCACGCTGCCCGTCCCCGACTTCGTGGTCCGCGGCGCGGGGTTCCTCGCCGAGGAGGCCGCCCGGCTCGCCGGCCGCGTCCCCGAGTTCTCCCGCGACAAGGCGGCCGAGTTCCTCGCCCCCGGCTGGGAGTGCGACGTGTCCCGGATCCGCGCCGAACTGGGCTGGACCGCCGCGACCCCCCTCGACCGCGCGCTGGCCGACACCGCGGCCTGGTACGCGTCCGCGGGGTGGATCTGATGCCGCGCGGCGGAGCAGGTAGGATGAGCGCGATGCGCATCCGAAGCGTGACGATCTCCGCCGTGTCGGCGTGCCTGCTCGCCCTTGCGGCGTCGCCGGGCTCCGCCTCCGGCGGGGCGGAGGCGACGGACCGGTGGGTCGAGTGGCACCGCCGGCGCGCGCTCGAACTCCGCGCCGAGGGCCGCATCGGCGAGGCGCTCGAGGAGATGCTCGTCGTCTCGAACCTCCGGTGGAACGACCCGTACGCCGCGTCGGAGGCCGCCGTGCTCGCGATCGACGCGGCGTCTGCGCCGGGCCGCACGCCGACGATGCTCGACCCGCTCGTCACGCTGGCCGACCGCCTCGTCGGCGAAGGCGTCCGCCGCGGGGGGCTCCACGACCCGGGGCTCGCGTACGCGATCGGCCGCATCAACATGCTGAAGCGCGAGTACGAGCGCGCCTGGCGCATGCTCGAGGAGTGCCGCCGCCGCGGCTTCGACCCCGTCCGCGCCGACTACTGGTCGATCCGCGCGGCGATCAACGCGGCGACGTCGATGCTCGACCAGGGCGCCACGGACGAGGTCATCCAGACCCTTCGCGCCGCCGCCGACCGCTCGCCCGACCACCCCGACCGGGAGGCGCTGCTCATCAACCTCGCCACGGCGTACCGCCGGCGCTCCGACCACGTCCTCGGCGAGGCGGTCGTGCGCGACGAGATCCTCTCCCGTTCGCCCCGGAACGCGAAGGCGTGGGACGTGCTCGCGCAGATCGCTTCGGAGCTCCAGCGGTTCGACGAGGCGGTCGCGCACGCCCGGAAGGCGATGGAGCTCGCGAAGGAGCGCGACGACGGCGTCTACACCGGACCCGCCGTCTACGCGGAGGCCGTGTACCACTGCGCGATGTACGAGCTCGCCCGCGGACGGGTGGACGAGGCCCGCGTCCTCGCGGAGCAGTACTCCCGCGTGCGGAAGGACGCGGCCGACGGCCTCTACCTGATGGGCACGATCCTCCGCACGAAGGGCGGCCCGGAGAACCTCCGCGAGGCGGCGATCCTCCTCCGCCGCGCCTGCTACAAGTCGCCGGACGACGAGCAGTTCCTGCCGCGCCTCGTGGAGGTCCTCCACGCGACCGGCGAGGACGCCGAGGCCCAGGAGTGGCAGGCGAAGCTCGACGCCGCCCGTGCGCGCCGCGCCGCTCCGCGGGAGCCGCAGCGCCCGGATCCCGGCCACCGCTGACGCCGGGCCCGGGCTCACGTCCGGCCTGCCTCCGTGCCGATGAGAGTCCGCCGCGCCGGACCAACCACCGGCGCGCCAGGACCCATGAGCGAGAAGCACTCCGGGAAGCCGTCCTTCAGGCGCAGGCAGTTCCTCGTGGACCCCGAGGTCCAGATCGGCGTCTCGACGCACCTGATCGGCTGGATCTACGTCTACTTCCTCCTCTTCGCCGTCGTGGCGAACTCGTCCGCGCTGTTCCAGATGATGGCCGCCGAGACCCGCGGCGCCGCCTGGGAGGCCGCGTTCGACCAGATCCGCGCGTTCGCCCGGTTCGTGGTCGTGCCCATGGGCCTCACCTTCGTCGCCATGGCGATCCACGCGGTCTTCCTCACGCACCGGCTCGCGGGCCCGATCGTCCGCTACAAGAAGGCGCTCCGGGACATCGCCGCGCACCGGCTCCCCGGCCCGATCACCGTCCGCGAGAAGGACTACTTCCGCGACCTCGCCGACGAGATGAACGCCGCCGTGTCGGCGCTCCGCGAAGACGCCGCCCGCCGCCGGAAGGTCGTCGAGACGCACCACGCCGACGTGAAGGCGCTGGTGGAGTCGCTGGAGCGGCACCCCGACGACATCCACGGGGCGCTCACCCGGGCCTACGCCGCCCTCGACGGCGCGGAGCGCGCTCTCCGGGCCTGCTCCGTCGCGGGCCCGCAGACGCACCCCGTCCCGCTGCCGGAGAAGGAACTGCCTCCGGTGCGCGAGGACGCGACCGCCGCCGCGTGACCTGGGTCGCCCGGCGCCGCTCGCGGCCAACTGGCCCGGCGCGCGCGGCACCGCTAACCTCCGACGTTCCACCCCATTCGGAGGTCTCCATGCCCAAGGTCACGATCTTCGGCGCCGGAAACGTCGGCGCCACCTGCGCGCACGTGCTCGCGCAGCGCGACATCGCGGACGTCTGCCTGATCGACATCGTGGAAGGGATGCCGCAGGGCAAGGCCCTGGACATCCGCCAGGCAGGCCCGCTCCAGGACTTCGGCGTCGAGGTCACGGGCTCGAACGACTACGCGGCCTGCAAGGACTCCGACGTGGTCGTCGTCACCGCCGGCCTCGCGCGGAAGCCGGGCATGGACCGGATGGAGCTCCTCGGGAAGAACACGAACATCGTGGCGGGCATCGCGAAGGCGATCCGCGAGAACGCGCCGGGCGCCGTGATCGTGATGGTCACGAACCCCCTCGACGTGATGACGTACGTGGCGTGGAAGGTGTCCGGCTTCCCCCGCGAGCGCGTGGTCGGCATGGCCGGCGTGCTCGACTCCGCCCGCTTCCGCGCGTTCATCGCGATGGAGCTCGGCGTGTCGGTGGTGGACGTCTCCGCGATGGTCCTCGGCGGCCACGGCGACACGATGGTCCCGCTCCCGCGCTTCTCCACGGTGAACGGGGTCTCGATCAAGGAGCTCATGAGCCCGGAGGCGATCCAGCGCCTCTCCGACCGCACCCGGAAGGGCGGCGCGGAGATCGTGAACCTGCTGAAGACCGGGAGCGCGTTCTACGCGCCCGGCACGAGCTCGGCCCAGATGGCCGAGGCCATCGTGAAGGACCGGAACCACGTCCTCCCCGCGTCCGTCTGGCTCCAGGGCGAGTACGGGCTCCGCGACGTGTTCTGCGGCGTCCCCGTCGTGCTCGGGAAGGGCGGGATGAAGCGCATCGTCGACCTCCGGCTCGACGACGCGGAGAAGGCGATGCTCGTGAAGTCCGCCGACGACGTCCGGAAGGGCCAGACCGAGGTCGCCGGCTTCCTTTCCTGACCCTCCACACGCCCCTGCCGGGGCGTGTAGCATGCCCCGCGTGACGCTCCGACCCCGTCGGGCCCGCCGGGCCGCCGCCCTGCTCTGCCTCGCGCTCGCGCCCCTCGGCGCTGCGACGCGGGGAGCCGCCGCATGGGCGGAGGACGCCGGCGCCGGGCCCGAGGGCGACGCCTTCGGCGCCGTCGTCGGAAAGCGTCGGAGGCCGGGACGGCTCCAGGTCCGGCGCATCAAGCCCCGCGACGGCAAACAGAACGTGGACGTGGACGCGGCGGTCGTCGTCGCGTTCAACGCGCCGATCGACCCGTCCACGCTGACGTCGCAGACCGTGCGGCTCCAGAAGCTGAACGGCGAGCAGGTCCGCCACGAGAGGCGCATCGAGGAGGACGGGAAGGTCCTCGTCCTCGAGCCGGAGGACGGATTCGAGCCGGCCACGGACTACCACGTGCGCATCCTCCCCGGCGTCGCCGACGCGGCGGGCCGCACCCTCCGGCGCGAACGGAGCGCCATCTTCTTCACCGACCCCGGCGCGCCGACGCCGCTCCTCCTGCCGTCGCAGTTCGTGACGCTCGAGGACACGATGGCCGAGCCCCGCGCGGCGCACTCCGCGACGGTGACCACGGGCGGGCGCGTGGTGATCGTCGGCGGGCAGACGGACGGAGTCGTCTTCGCGTCGAGCGTGGAGATCTTCGATCCGGACACGCTCCGCTTCCAGGTGCTCTCCGCGTCCGCCTCGCCGCGCGCGTACCACGCATCGGTCGGATCGGTGAACGACGTCTGGGCGATCGGCGGATGGAACGGCACGGCCGCGTCCTCGTCCACCACCCACGTGAACGGACTCACGTGGCAGGTCACGACCGGCCCCGCGATGCTCGAGGAGCGCGACTTCGCCGCCGCGGCGCCGCTGCCGAACGGGAAGGTCCTCGTGACCGGCGGGCTCCGCTACTCGGGGTCGAACGCCTTCTACAGCGACACGGCGGAGATCCTCGAGCTCGGCACGTTCCGAACGACGTTCGGCCGGCCCGTGCGCCGCCGCGCAGGGCACTCGCTCACTCCGCTCCCCGACGGCCGGGTGCTCGTCGTCGGCGGCGTCTCCGCGCAGTCGGGGTTCCCGGCGACCGCCGAGATCTTCGATCCCGTGAGCGAACTCTTCACGACGCTCCCGGAGCCGGCGCTCTACCACCGGCAGATCCACAACGCCACGGCGCTGCAGGGCGGGGGACTCGTCCTCGTGACCGACGGCGGGAACTCGCTCGCGGAGGTGTTCGACGCGGCCACGGGCAAGTTCAGCGCCGCGGGCGGCGGGAGTTTCGTCTCCCGCACGCGCGCCGGCACCGCGCTCCTGCCCGACGGCCGCGTGCTGATCGTGGGCGGGCTCTCCCAGCAGGGGGCGACCACGCTGATCCTCGACGCGGTGGACCTCTACGACCCGCGCTACGGCGACTGGGGCCGCATCCGGAACGCCGGCGTCAAGCTCGACCCCGCGCGCGCAGGGCACACCGTCACGGCGCTCCGGAGCGGGCAGGTGCTGATCGCGGGCGGCTTCGAACCGACCGGGCTCGGCGGGGACAACCTCGCCTCGGCCGTGCTGTTCACTCCCGAAGAGGAGTGACGCGGGCCGTCACCGCGCCCGCCGTCAGCGCAACAGCCGTCAGTGCAACAGCCGTCAGTGCGACAGCCGTTGGCGCGACAGCCGTCGGCGCAACAGCCGTCAGTGCGACCGCCTGCCGCCGATCCACGCCGCCAGATCGCGCAGGTCGTCCGCGACGAGCGACGCCTTCACCGGGCTCGCGTCGTGCATCGCGCGGGTCGTCTCTCCCGTCAGCACGAGCACGGAGAGCATGTCCGTGCCCTGCGCGAGCGCGATGTCGGTGTAGAGCCGGTCGCCCACGATCACGGCGTCCGCCATCGTGAGCCCGCGCGCCTCCAGCACTGGCCGGACCATGTCGGCCGACGGCTTCCCGAACGTCCGTTCGGGGCGGCGCCCCGTCGCGAGCTCGATCGCGGAGAGCATCGTCCCGATGTCGGGGACCGGGCCCTCGCGCGTGGGACAGAGCATGTCGATGTGCGTCGCGAAGTAGGGGAGCCCGGCGCGGAGCCGCGCGATCAGCGCGAGCATCTTCGCGTAGGTCATCTCCGTGTCGTAGGCCAGCAGCGCGGCCTGCGGATCGGCTGTCCCGACGTCGAACCCCTGCGCCGCCGTCCACGCCGTGACCTCGGCATTCGCGACGAGGTGGAGCCGCCGGATCCCCCGCGCGGCGAGGTGCGCGAGCGCCGCCTGGATCGACACGAGCACCTCGTCCGGGGCGAGGTCGAGACCCGCCGCGCGCAGGTTCGCGAGGTGCCGGTCCGGACTCTTCGACGAGTTGTTCGTGACGACCGTGGCCGTGGCCCCCGTCGCCCGGACCGCGTCGAGGAACGCGTCGGCCCCGGGGAGCTTCCGGTCGTCGAGCGTCAGCGTGCCGTCGCGGTCGAGGAACCAGGCGCGGCGGGAGCGGAGGTCGTGCATGTCCGCCGCCCTGACTAGCGGACCGGGCGGGACGTGTCCGCGAAATCCCGGCTGCGCCGCCCGAAGTGGCGCCCCGCGTGCCGCGCGCGGTAGCGTCGGCCTCTCCGGAGGTTCCCGATGCTCCATCCCGAACGGGCGACCCGCCTC
Source organism: Planctomycetota bacterium (assembly GCA_022072415.1). Classification (GTDB taxonomy): domain Bacteria; phylum Planctomycetota; class JAJSAM01; order JAJSAM01; family JAJVHW01; genus JAJVHW01. The sequence goes on along the minus strand of JAJVHW010000031.1, from coordinate 18,598 downwards.
GCCGAGGCGGCGCTCCGCACGTCGAAGGCCGACGAGACCGAGGTCGTCGTCGAACAGCTCGAGCAGGAGCTGAACCGCTTCACCGCGGACCATCCCGTGCAGAACCTCGTCCGGCGGCTCTCGCGCGTGAGCGTGCGGGTTCGCGTGGACGGTCACGAGGGGAAGGCCTCCACGGGTACGGCGACCGACGACGCGGTGCGCCGCTGCGTCGCGCAGGCGATCGACGTCGCGAAGCGCACGCCCCGTCCGGCCGCGGACCTCCTCCCGCTCCCCGAGGCCCAGCCCGCCGCCGACTACCGCCTGCGCGGCCGCGACCCGGTCGCGCCCGACCCGGCGGACACCGCGAGGAGCGTCGGCGCGATGACCGCCCGGGCTCGCGCCGAGGGGTGCCGCGCCGCGGGCATCCAGAGCGCCGAGAACGAGCTTCGCGTGGTGATGAACTCCCGCGGTCTCTCCGTCGCCGACCTCGACACGCGGTCCGAGATCTCGCTCACCTGCTTCCGCGACGACGGAGCCGGATGGGCGAGCGAGGTGGCGCCGCACCGCACCGGGATCGACGTGGACGCCGTCGCGCGCCGCGCCGTCGGGAAGACGCTCGCGAGCCGCGACGCGAAGCCGGTCGCGCCGGGCCACTGGACCGTGATCCTCGAGCCGCCGGCCGTCGCCAGCCTCCTCCTCTTCGCGGCCTACCGCGGCTTCGGCGCGCAGCAGGTCGAGGAGGGGACGAGCTTCCTCGCGGGGCGCGTGGGCGAACAGGTCTTCGGCGACGGGATCTCCATCGCCGACGACGTGCACCATCCGCAGGCCGTCGGCCACGTGTTCGACGGCGAGGGCATGCCGCGGAGGACCGTGCCGCTCGTCGAGCGCGGCGTCGCGCGGAACCTCGTCCACGACCGGACCACCGCGCACCGGTACGGGTGCCGGAGCACCGGCCACGCGACGCCGCAGCCGTCGAGCGACGGGCCGATCGCGTCGAACCTCGTGCTCGCGCCGGGAGCCGGGGCGACCGAGGACCTCCTCCGCGGCGTGGACAAGGGCATCCTCGTCACGCAGTTCCACTACACGAACATGGTCGAGCCGACGCAGCTCACGCTGACCGGCATGACGCGGAACGGAACGTTCCTCGTGTCCCGCGGCGAGGTGGGGCCCGCCGTGAAGAACATGCGCTTCACGCAGTCCCTGGTCGAGGCGCTCCGCCGCGTCACGGGGATCGGCGGCGACGCGCGGCTCGCGAGCGCGCTCTTCGGCGGGTACACGGTCGTCCCGTCGGTCCGGATCGACGGCTTCAACTTCTCGAGCGGGACGGAGTTCTGACATGCACGAACGCGAGGAGTGGACGCAGCTCGGCCGGCGCGCGATCGACGTCGCGCGGCGCGCGGGAGCGCAGTGGGCCGACGTCCGCATCGGACGCACGGAGAGCGAGGAGCTCGCGGTGCGGAACGGAGCGGTCTGCACCCTCGAGAAGGAGGACCAGACGGGCTTCGGCGTGCGCGTGCTGGTGGACGGGGCGCACGGGTTCGCGTCGGGCTTCGAACTCACGCCGGACGAGGTGGACCGCGTCGCCGCGCTCGCGGTGGAGCTCGCGCGCGCCGGGCGCGGCGCGGGCCCCGGGCGGCTCTCGTGGGCCGCGGAGCCGGCGTGGCGCGACGTCTGGACGTCGCCGTTCATGATCGATCCGTTCGCGGTGCCGATCGACCGGAAGATCGACCTGCTCCTCCGCGCCGACGGCATCCTCCGCGCGAAGCCCGAGATCACGGCGTCGCACGCGTCGATGAGCTTCCGCCGCGAGAGCCAGGTGCTCCTCTCGTCGGACGGAGCCGACCTCTTCCAGGTCACGCTCCGTTCGGGCGCCGGCATCTCCGCCACCGCGCACCGGGACGGCGAGACGCAGTGCCGGAGCTACCCCGCCGCGTTCGGCGGGCAGTACCTGCAGGCCGGGTGGGAGCTCGTCGAGTCGATGGACCTCGTCGGCAACGCCGAGCGCTGCCGCGAGGAGGCGATCGAACTGCTCTCCGCCGCGCCGTGCCCCGTGGGCGAGAAGGACCTGATCCTCTCCGGCGACCAGCTCGCCCTGCAGATCCACGAATCGGTCGGCCATGCGAGCGAACTCGACCGCGTGCAGGGCTGGGAGGCCAACTTCGCCGGCACGTCCTTCGTGGACACGGGGAAGCTCTCCGGCGGGTTCCGCTACGGGTCGGACCTCGTGAACCTCGTCGCCGACGCCACGGTGCCGGGGGGCCTCGCCACGATCGGCTACGACGACGACGGCGTGCGCAGCCAGCGCTGGCACGTGGTGCGCGACGGCGTCTTCTCGGGCTACCTCACGTCGCGCGACGTCGCGCACTTCGAGTCGCAGAACGCCCCCGCGGCCGAGCGCGCCGCCTCCTCCGCGCCCCGCAGCCGCGGGTGCTCCCGCGCCGAGGGCCCGTGGAACGTGCCGATCGTGCGGATCAGCAACCTCTCGCTCATGCCCGGCCGGTGGGACTTCGATTCCCTCGTCGCCGACACCGAGGACGGCGTCTACATGGCCGGCGTCAAGTGCTGGTCCATCGACCAGCAGCGCCTCAACTTCCAGTTCACGTGCGAGTACGGCTGGGAGATCAAGGGCGGGAAGCGCGCGCGCACGGTGAAGAACCCGACCTACCAGGGCATCACCCCGCAGTTCTGGCGCTCGTGCGACGCGATCTGCGACGACCGCCACTGGCGCCTCTGGGGCGTCCCCAACTGCGGCAAGGGCCAGCCCATGCAGGTCGCCGAGATGTCCCACGGCGCCGCGCCCACGCGCTTCCGCAAGGTGTCGGTCGGCGTCAGCGAGTGAGGCGTCGTCCCGAAACAACTGACACACTTCGTCACGCGGCTTGCGGAGGTCCCTCCGTGCGGATCCGACAGTCCTGACCCGCAAGCCGCGCGCCAGCAAGCTGCCGTGATGCAGCGGCCTGCTGCTGCGTTGGGCTCGCGCCGCAACTCGCTCCGTTGAGTTGGCGCCCGCTCGCCCGCCTTGCAGCCGGCTCGCCGCATCGCGGCGAAGTGTGTCACTTGTTCCGGGACGACGCCTGAATCGAAAGGCGCCGCGCGACGGGTCGCGCGGCGCCTTCGGTGAGACCTCGGGGCTACTTCGTCTCGGCGGGCTTCGCCTCGCCTTCCTTCACCGGGGTCTCGGGCGCCACGGGCTTCTTGTCGGCGTAGGACGCCGGCTTCCGCTCCTGGTGCATCTTCATGGTCATCTTCATGGACATGCCCTGCGCGGCCATCGGGTCGGCGGCGTTCGGGTCGGCGTCCATGGACATCTCCATGACGGTCTCCACGTCGCCGGAGATCGCCAGGCCGTCCTTCCGGGACACCTTCGTCGTGCCCTCCATCTTCGACGTCTTCATCTTCATCCGCGCCATGACTGCGGCCATCGGATTGCCGCCGTCGTCGCCGCCGCCGCCGCCCGCCATCGACATCTCCCCGGTGACCGCCACGGTCGCCGTGTCGGCGTCGAAGGACTTCAGCGTGTACTTCGCCTTCACGCGGATCTGCATGCCCTGCATGTTCCGCGTCTTGTCCAGGGTCCAGGAGTCGCCCACGCCGATCGGCTTGTCGGGCATGCCGCCCATCCCGCCGATCATGTCGCCGAGGTCGCCGCCGGCCATCTCCGGGCCGCCGACCATCGACTTCACCTCGCCGTTCTTCGCGCAGACGGCCTGGATCTCCTGGCCGACGCCCTGAAGGAACGCCTGCGAGATCTGCGCGGCCATCGGGTTGTCCGCGTCGGCCTCCGGCTTGTCCGAGTCGAACGCGATCTCGCCCATCATCGGGTTCGACATCGAGCCCGACATGCGCGTGACCTTGATCTTCATCGTCACGTCGCCCGTCTCGGAGACGTCCGAGACGTCCGCGCGGGTCACCGACGTCATCTTGATGTCGCTGTCGATGTCCATTCCGCCGAAGCTCATCGCCTGCAGCATCGACATCTTCATCTCCGTCGCGAACGACGTGCCCTTCGCGGGCGTCATCGCGAGCGTGATCTTCTCGCCGGCGGCGGCCGGCGCGTCCTCGGCGGCGGCGGAAGGCGCGAGGTGCGCGGGCAGCGAGACGACGAGCGCCGCGGCGCAGGCGGCGGTCAGAGCGAACGTACGGAGCTTCATGACGGGTCCTTTCGTGCGTCGCGGGGACGCGGTGTTTCCCTAGCCGGGAGAACCGGGAGTCTACGGGGGCGGTTCGGGGCCGAGCCTAGGAACCGTCAGGGGCGGCGGTAGATCCGGGTCCTGCCGAGGCTCGCCGCAGGCTCGACGGCGAGGAGCGCGCGGTAGCGGGGGAGGACGAGCACCGACTCTCCGACCGCGAGGAGCTTCGCGCCGGCGAGCGGAGCGTCCTGGGGCGTCTGCGGGATCAGCACGACGAGTTCTCCGCCGGACGGCGACTCGGCGCGCACGCGCGGCGACCGCGCGGCTTCGCGGCGGAGCACGGCCTCGGGGACGTGGACGAGCGGCGTGACCTCCGCGGCGCCCGCCGCCTCGGCCCACGCGATCACGCGCCAGAGGTCCTGGCCCATCTCGAGGTTGCTGTCGGCGAGGCGCTCGTGGAGGCGCGAGGGGCCGCCGGACGGGCGGTTGGCGAAGGCGAGCGGATCGCGCAGGCACGGCGCCCACTCCGCGGCGAGGAGGAGGAACGTCGCCGCCCACGCGGCGAATGGGACGCGGACCGACGCGAGCCCCGCGGCTGCGAGCGGGAAGAGGAGCGGCAGCGCGGGGAGCAGGTGACGGAAGCCGAGGTTCAGCCGCGAGACGACGGCCGCTGCGACGGGCAGCGCGAAGAGCGCGAGGCAGGTCCACGCGGCCGCGGCGGTCCTCGCGTCGCGGAGCCCGCGGCGCGCGGTGAACAGACCGGCGGCGAGGCAGACGAGCATCGCGGTCGGGGTCTTCACGAGCGTGGCGACGAGGAAGTACGAGAGGAAGCCGCCCTCGCTCCACTCGCCGTTCATGTAGGCGGTCCAGAGCGTGCCGCTCCGCGCGCGCGCCTTGTCGAAGAGCGCGTCGCCGAGGCTCCGCAGGTACGACGGGGCGGGGATCGGCACGTCGCCGGAGACGCGCGCGAGGGGCGCGAGTTCGAAGCCGTACCCCGCCCACACGACGAGGAACGCCGCAGCCGCCGCGAGCGCGACGCGCCCGAGCCCGCCGGGCGACCGTCCTCGCCGGAACCGCGCGACCGCGACGACGCCCGCGACGGCCCCCGCGTGGACCACGAGCGTGTGCTTCGAGAGCAGCGCGCAGCCGAGCGCCGCGCCGAGGATCAGCGCGTCCTTCCGCCGGGCGGACGCGGGCGACGACGCGCCGTCGAGGTAACGAACGGCCGCGGCCGCGAGTCCGAGCGCGGCGACCCCGGCGACGAGGTCGGTCGTCGCCTGGACGCTCTGCGACGCGGCCTCGGGGAAGAACGCCCACGCGGCGGCCGCGAGCCACCCCGCCGCGTCGCCGCCGAGCCTCCTGCCGAGGAACCGGAGGAACACGAGTCCGAGCACGCTTGCGGCGAGGATCGGGAGCCGCGCGAGGAGGAGCACCGTCTCCGGCGCGACGGGCGAGCCGCCGCGCGTCGCGTCGTAGAGCACGCCCAGCCCGACCTGCACGTTCGGACCCGACGGATCCCACGCGGGGAGCGGCACGTCGAGGAACGCGAGCGGGAGGCTGCTCAGGTGGTACGCGAGCGGAGGATGGTAGAGGTACGGGGCGATCGTCCCGTCGCCGTGCGACGCGAAGTGGAGCGAGGTGCCGAGGTAGATCGGCTCGTCGTACGTCGGGCCGAACGAGAAGAGCGCCGGGAGGCGGAGCGCGAAGTGGAGCGCGAGGAGCGCCGCCCACATCGCCCACGCGGGGAGCGCGGGTAGCATCCGTCCTCGGCCTCGTTCGGACATCGGTGCGCGAGAGGTTCGCGCGGAGGGGGCCGCGCGCCACGGAGGAAACATGCCCCCGAGGGAAGATGCCGGCTGACGGAAGGATCGCGCTTCCCGACGACGCGGCGCTCGTCCTCCGCACGGACCGGCTCGAGCTCCGGCCGACGACGGTCGAGGACGCGCCGCGGTTCTGGCCGCACGTGGCCGACCCGCGCGTGACGCGGTTCGTCACGTGGGTTCCGCACCCCGACCTCGACCACACGCGCGCCTGGCTCCGGCAGGAGACCGACCTCCGCCGCGCGGGGCGGAACGTGGTCTGGGTCGTCTCCGAGGACGGCGCGTTCCGCGGCGTGGTGGGCCTCACCGGCCTCGCGGGCGAGTTCGCCACGGGCGCCGCGTTCCAGTCGGGCGAGATCGGCTACTGGCTCGGGATGCCGTTCCATGGTCGCGGGCTCGCCACCGAAGCCGTCCGCGCGGCGGCCGCGTGCGCGTTCCGGCAGATCCGGTTGGAGCGGCTCTGGGCGCGGGTCATGTCGCGGAACCCGGAGTCGGCGCGCGTGCTCGAGAAGTGCGGCTTCCGCGAGGTCGGTCTCGAGCGGCGGAAGGTCCGGTGGCGGGGGCGCTGGCACGACTGCCGGCTGTTCGACCGCGTCCGGGCCCGCTGAATTCCCGCCCCCCGGGTGGCCGACGAGAGACCCGGAGGATTCCCATGCGTCTCCGTCGATTCGCCGCCGCCCTGTGCGTGATCCCGATGTTCGCCCTCGCCGCCGCCGCGGCCGATCCGCAGCTTCCCGCGCCCGCCGCGGCGAGGCTCGATGCGTTCCGCAAGGTGGCCTGGGGCGAGCGTCTCCGTCCCGAGCGTCCGGACCCGGCGCCGGAAGGGTGGCTCGCCCGGCTCGAGGCGGAGTGGGCGCTCTCCACGCTCTCCGGGGCCGACGGGAAGGCGCTCGTCGCGCTCGTCGCGGACCCGGACCGGTTCGTCCGGGCCGTCGCGGCGCGCGCGGCGGGCATCGTCCAGCCCGAGGGCGCCGGCCCCGCGCTCGCGGCCGCGCTCGCCGCCGAGAAGGAGAAGATGGTCCGCATCGCGCAGATCGAGGCGCTCGCGCGGATCGGCGGGCCCGGGGCGCTCGAGGCCGTCGAGGCGCAGCAGGTGCCCGGCGCGGACGCGGACGTCGTCTTCCACGTGGGCCTCGCGCGGCGGCAGTTGAAGGGCGGGAAGTGGGACGTGGACTCGCTCCGCGGCGAGTCGCAGGAGGCCCTCCGCGCGAAGCCGTCGTCGGCGAAGATCGACGCGCCCGCGCCGGAGCTCGCGCTCCCCGGCGTCGCCGGACCGGTGAACCTCTCGACCTTCAAGGACAAGGTCGTGCTGCTCGCGTTCACGCACGGCGACCGCGGCGCCGCCGACCAGAAGGCGCTCGCGCGGCTCCAGCAGGAGTCGGCCGCTCTCGAGCGCATGGGGGTCGTGGTCGTGGCCGTCGCGCCGCAGGAGAAGGAGCGCGTGAAGATCTGGGCCGAGAAGGCGAAGCTCCCCGTCACCTTCGCGGCCGACCCGTCGGGGCGCGCGCAGGCGGCGTACGGCGTCGCGCGGCAGCTCTTCGTGGCGGGGGAGTGGATGCCGAGCCCGGGCTGGTTCGTGATCGACCGCGGCGGCGTCCTCCGCTGGTCGAAGGTCGGCCGGAAGCCCGACGAGCAGGCGTCGCTCGGAGAACTCCTCCCGGTGCTCGACGCGGTCTCCCGCGGGATGAAGCCGCCCGCGAGGTGACCGGGGTCGTCGGCGACGTCAGGCCACGAGAGACACTCGGCGACGAGGAACGCTCAGCGGCGGCGGACGTCGAGGCGCGTCTTCACGCGCATCTCGTTCTCGACCTTCCCGTGCTCCGACCACAGATGGAAGTCGCCTTCCACGGAGGCGTCGGCGACGAGGCCGGTCGTGAGCTCCACGAACACCGCGCCTGCGAGTTCCCCCTGCTTGCGGTTGAAGTCCTCGTCCACCGGCGTCTGCGTGTCGTGCGAGAGGACCGCGCGCACCTTCAGCGCGGCGCAGGCGATCCCCGACCGCACGGCGCGCCCCGCGTACGCGAACTCGGCGCGGAGCGTGACGGGGACCAGGCGGCCCGAGCCGTCGGCGAGGACGGGAAGCGCGAGGTCGGCCGACCACTTGTCGCCGACGGAGAGCGTGCGCGCGCCGCTCCGGTAGTCACCGATCGCGAAGAACGGCGGGAGGTCCCGCGCCGCGAGGAGCGGGTGGTCCTCGAGGCTCGCGGTCGGCACCGAGGGCTGCGCGCGCATCCGCTGGGCGCCCTTGTGGCGGCCGAAGGGATGGAGTTCCACGTCGCGGGCGTCGTCTCCGCGCACCACGCCGGTCTGGCGTCCGACGTGCACCTCGGACCGCACGTCGAAGACCGCGCCGAGGTCGTCGGTGCGCACGAGCGCCGCCTCGACCGACTGCGTCGAGACCTGCTGGAGGTCGAGCGTCTTCGCGAGGGCGCCGAACTGGCCGCGGGACTCCTCGCGCACGGCGGCGAGCGTGATCGTCGTCTCCCACCGCAGGGGCTGCTCCGACTCCGGCGCGAGGCGGAGGTCCGAGGACTCCGCGCGCACGTCGCCGACGAGCGCCGCCGCGCGGTCCGGCTTCCGGGTCGCCAGCTTGACGACGCCCATCGTCGCGAGACCGAGCACGAGGCACGACACGGCCACGATGGGGCCGACGCGCAGCGACGCCTTCCGTTCGACGGGCTTCAGACGGAACTCTCGGACGCTCCGGAAGTCCTCGATGGGGGCCGTCGCCGGGTGCATCTGCACGTCGGACGACCCGAGCTGCGCGCCCGGGCTCATCTGCGTGAGCTTCTCGCAGCTCGGGCAGACGGCGTCGGTCCCGCGCATCTCCGCCGGCCGTTCGAACGGTCCGCGGCAGATCCGGCAGAGGACCGCCTCGGGCCCCGCCGGCGCGGGCGCGGCGGGAGCCTGCGCGCCGCCGTGCAGCGCCTCGCCGCCTCCCCACGAACGCTCCGGCGCCTCGCCGAGGTACGACGCGCGGGCGGGCATCGCCGCCGCGCGCCGGTCCGGCGCCTCGTCGCACGCGCCGCCGGGAGCCTGGACGTTCCCGGCCGCGAGGAACCGCGGCCGCGTCATCATCGCCTTCCCGCAGGAAGCGCAGACGGTGGCCCCGATCAGGTTCTCGGCGGAACAGTGCGGGCAGTCCATCGCACCGGTGTCATCGGCAATCGCGCGCTCTCGGGATGAGAGAGCCGACGCCCTGAACCCGGATCATTCACGAGGGTTCGCGCCTGGCCGAGCCCGCGGGCGCGCTGCTGCGTCGGAGCCCTTGACCGACTTGCCGAAGTCGCTCTGCGGTCTCCTCCTTGCATCGCATCCCGCGGATCTCGGCCAGGACAGACCGTCGCCGCGTGGACGATCGCGAAATCGACGTACGGTGTCGACGTACAGCATCGACGTACAGTGCAGGCAGTCCGCGAGTTGAATGCCGTTCTCGCGCGAACCCTCGTGAATGATCCGGGCTAACTAACACGACTCGTCGCGGAAGACGTCCTCGAACGTCTGCCGGCGGCGGACGAGGGCGAGCGAGCCGTCGGCGGCCTGCATCACTTCCGGAGCGGCCGGGATGGAGTTGTAGTTCCGCGCCGCCATGGCCGCGCAGTAGGCGCCCGCTCCGCCGATCACGCAGAGGTCGCCCGGCGCGGGCAGCGGGAGCGTGCGGTGGCCGAGCCCCTCGGGGTCGCCCGGAGCCGGCGTGAGCAGGTCGCCCGACTCGCAGCACGGTCCGACGACGAGCAGCGGCTGCGGAGCGCCGAGCGGGCGCGCGCCGTCGGCCGCGGCGAACCCGATCGGGTGCTGCGCGCCGTAGAGCGACGGACGGAGGATCTCCGCCATCCCGGCGTCGATCTTCACGAAGACGTGCCCGTCGCGTCCGGTCGAGACCACGTCCACGACGCGCGCGACGATCGCGCCCGCGTTCGCCACGAGCCACGTCCCCGGTTCGACCTCGAGGCGGAGCCGACGCCCGGTGCGCTCCGCGAACGCGCGGAGGAGCCCCGCGGCCTCGGCGGCGGCGGCCGCGAGGTCCGTCTCCTTCTCGCCGTCGATCCGCGCGACCTTGAACCCGCCGCCGAGGTTGACCGTGTCCACGTCGGGGAGCCGGTCGAGGAAGGACAGGGTCGTCGCCGCGATGGCCGCCCACTTCGCGGGGTCGCCGCCGGAACCCACGTGGTGATGCGCCCAGCGGATCGCGATTCCGTGGCGCCGCGCGATTGCCGCGGCGTCGGAGACCTGCTCGTGCCAGAGCCCGAAGCTCGCGTCGCGCCCGGCGACCTGCGTGCGGTTGTTGGCGCCGGACCCTGCGCCCGGGTTGATGCGGAGGCCGACGCCGCACGCGGGGCGCAGCGCCGCGATGCGCTCGAGCTGCGCGAGCGAGCAGGCCGTCACCCGCACCCCGGCCGCGACGAGGCGCTCGATCCCCTCGCCGAGCATCTGCGCCGTGACCTGCACGCGCGACGGCTCGACCCCCGCGCGGATCACGCGCTCCGCCTCGAAGGTCGTGCTCGCGTCGAAGTGGAGCCCCTTCGCGGCGAAGCGGCGGAGCACGGCGCGGTTGGGGTTCGCCTTCGCGGCGAAGCGGGCGGTCAGCCCGAACGGCGCGGCGAACGACAGGACGGCGTCGGCCGCGCGGTCGAGGTGCGCCGCGTCGTAGACGTAGCAGGGCGTGCCGAAGCGCGCCGCGACATCGCGGGCGAGGGGGGCGTCGGGGAAGAAGCGTGCCTGCATGGCCGGAAGAGGCCGACCTTGGCACGCCGCCCCGGTCGGGGCAACCTTTCACGGAACTCGGTCCCCCGGAGGGAGTCCAAGCACCCATGACCACCCCACGCCGCCGCACCCGCGCGCTCCGCGCCGGGCTCGTCCTCGCCGTCGCGTCCGCCGCCGGAGGCGGCATCCCGGGCGCGGCGCTCGCGGCCGACGAGGAGGGGACGTCGCTGACCGTCTACTCCTCGGCCGATCCCGCGGGGTTCGACCCGCAGCAGTTCGTCCAGATGCAGCGGCAGGGCTGGGACACGAGCTGGGTCGCGAGCGTGCCCGGCTTCGGGGTCGTGAAGGAGGTCCGGAAGGTCCCCGTCGCGGCGGGAGTCCACGACCTCTCGTTCACCGACGTCGCGCAGTTCATCGACCCGACGACCGTGTCGTTCTCCGACCTCACCGATCCGCGCACCGCGGTCCTCGAACAGAACTTCCAGTTCGACCTCGTCTCGCCGTCGAAGCTCGTCGAGAAGTACGTGGACCGCGAGATCACGCACGAGACGCTGAAGGACGGGCAGGTCGTCGCGTCCGTGAAGGGCAAGGTGCTCTCGGCGAACCAGGGGATGGTCGTGCTGCAGGCGCCGGACGGCATCCGCTTCCTCTCCGCGATGGACCCCGGCATCCGCCTCCCGTCGCTCCCCGAGGGGCTCCTCACGAAGCCCACGCTCGTGTGGAAGCTCTCCGCGGAGCAGGCGGGCGACCACAAGGTGCGGACGACCTACCAGACGAACGGGATGACGTGGCGCGCGGACTACAACGTGGTCCTCTCCGGCGACGACACGAAGGCCGACATCTCGGCGTGGGTGTCGCTCCTCAACCTCTCCGGCGCGTCGTTCAAGGACACGAAGCTGAAGCTCGTGGCCGGGGACGTGCAGCGGATCCGGGCGGAGCCGGAGTGGGGCGTGGAGCGAGAGCTGCGCGACGCGAAGGCCGAAGGCGGCGCGTCGCACGGCTTCGAGGAGAAGTCCTTCTTCGAGTACCACCTCTACACGCTGCCGCGGAAGACCGACGTGCTCCAGAACAGCACGCAGCAGATCACGCTCTTCCCCGCCGCGACGGGCGTGGACGTCGAGAAGCTCCTCGTCTACTACGGCGCCGCGGAGTCGCTCCACTGGAACTTCGGTTCGCCGCAGACGGACCGGGACCTCCGCCCCTCGGGGAACCCGAAGCTCGACGTGTACGTGCGCTTCCGGAACGAGAAGGCGAACCGGATGGGCATGCCCCTCCCCAAGGGCAAGGTGCGCGTCTACAAGCAGGACGACGCCGACGGCACGCTCGAGTTCGTCGGCGAGGACCTGATCGACCACACGCCGCGCGACGAGAAGGTGCTCGTGAAGCTCGGCCAGGCCTTCGACGTGGTCGGCGAGCGCACGCAGACCGACTTCCAGTCGAACCGGGGCCGGAAGGAGATGACGGAGACCTTCCGGATCACCCTCCGGAACCACAAGGACGCCGCGCAGAAGGTGCTCGTGAAGGAGAACCTCTACCGGTGGCACGGCTGGGAGATCACCGCGAAGTCCGACGAGTTCACGAAGATCGACTCCCGCACCATCCACTTCGACGTGACCGTGCCGCCGCACGGCGAGAAGCAGGTGACGTACACCGTGCGCTACACCTGGTGAGGCGTC
>JAJVHW010000031.1:0-6189 GCA_022072415.1 Planctomycetota bacterium | reverse complement strand
TGAGGCGTCACGGCGCGGTGCGGAGGCGGAACGAGCCCTTCGTCATCGGGAGCCGGATGTTCGGGTTGGCCTGCATCTGGAATGTGAACGTGCCGGCGGCGGTCCCCGTCGCGGGATCCCATGACTGGATCAGGGCGAAGCACTCGCCGTTCCGCGGGTAGAAGCCGTCGCCGAACTCGGCTCCCTCCTCGGTGAACTGCGCGATGTTCGGTTCGAGGGGGAAGAACGGGTTGAACGCGAGCACCTCGATCTCCGCTCCGACCGTGCCGCGCAGCGAGAGCACGAAGACCTCCTCGCGGCCCGTGACGGGGTTCTGCATCCTCGCGTTGACCCCGACCGTGACGACGCCGGCCGATTCCGACGCGTGCGCGAAGTCGATCGACGTGGACGAGTAGAACCGGCCCCGCATCTTGCAGCGGATGCCCTCCGCGGTCGCGTCGGCGTGCAGCAGCAGGCCTCGGGCGATGGCGCGCGCGGCGCGCCGCACGGCCGCCGCGACCTGTGCGGCCGTGGCGCCCGGCGCACCGGCGGCGTCGAGCGCCGCCCGGGCCTCGGCCGCGATCGCCTGGAGATCCTGAACGAGCGCCGGATCGGCGAGCGCCGCGATCGCGGCGTCGAGGGTCCCGTACTCGGACTCCGCCGCCCCGAGCAGCGCCGAACCGGCGCCGCCGAGCAGCCCGGCGAGCGGACCGGGGTCGGACGGGTCGAGCTCCGCCCGGAAGGGCCGCGCGAGCTTCTTCGCGACGAACTTCAGCGTCTTCGCGTCGTCCTCGACCGACGCGTGCGCGCCGTCGATGCGGGCGAGCGACGCCTCCACGGCCGCGAGCTGGCGCCGCTGCGCCGCCGTGAGCGTGCCGCCGAAGTCGTTGTCGCGGCGGGACTGGAGGTCCGCGCGGAGCGCGTCGAGGGCGGACGTGAACGGCGCCGCGCCGGAGACCGCCGCCGCAAGGAGGAGGCAGGCGACGGCGAGGAGTCGGACGAGTCGGAGCATCGTGAACCTCACGGGACGGCGCGCTGCGGCCCGGAACGGGACGACGCCGCTTCCGCAGTCATAAACGAGAAAGCGGCGCCCGCTCGCTCATGAAATCCCGGGTCCGCGCGGCGGGACCCGGATAGACGGATGCGGAGTGCCGCCGAGCGATCCCGCCCCGTCCGCCCCTCGCCCGACCCTCTCGGGCCACCTCGCGATCCTGCGGGCCGACCACTGGTTCAAGAACGTGTTCGTGCTGCCGGGCGTCGCCGTGGCGGTCCACATCGACCGCTCGCTCTGGAACGCGGAGCTCGGGTGGCGGCTGCTCGCGGGGCTGGCGGCGACGTGTCTCGTCGCGTCGAGCAACTACGTGCTGAACGAGCTCGTGGACGCTCCGAGCGACCGGCACCACCCGACGAAGGCGTCGCGCCCGGTGCCGTCCGGGCGGGTGTCGGTTCCCCTCGCGTACGCGCAGTGGCTCGCGGTCGGCGCGGCCGGCGTGGGCGGCGGCTGGTCGCTCCTCGGACCTGCGTTCGGCGCGTCGCTCCTCGCGCTGTGGGTCATGGGCTGCCTCTACAACGTGCGCCCCGTCCGCACGAAGGACGTCGCGTATGTCGACGTGCTCTCGGAGTCCGTCAACAACCCGCTCCGCATGCTCGCGGGCTGGTACCTGACGGGCACCTCGCTCCTCGCGCCGACGACGCTCCTCGTCTCGTACTGGATGGTCGGCGCGTACTTCATGGCGATGAAGCGGTACGCGGAGTACCGGATGATCGGCGACCCGGCGCGCGCCGCGGCGTACCGGAAGTCGTTCGCGACGTACACGCAGGAGAAGCTCCTCGCCTCGATCGTGTTCTACGCGTCGGCGGCGATGCTCTTCTTCGGCGCGTTCCTGATGCGCTACCGCGTGGAGCTCGTGCTCGCGTTCCCGCTCGTCGCGATGGTCATGGCCCGGTACATGGCGCTCTCGTTCGAGGAGGACAGCGCGGTGCAGCGCCCCGAGGGGCTCTGGCGCGACGGGCGCCTCATGCTCTGGGTCGTCCTCTGCGCGGTCGCGATCGGCGTGCTGCTCTTCGTGGACGTCCCGTTCGTTCAGCGGGTCTTCCCGCCGACCCGCGCCGCGTAGACGACGACGCGCGCCGGGTGCGCGAGCGGGACCTGGCGGAACGCGGGGTCGGTCCGGACGGCCTGGTGCGCGGGTCCGCCGTCGCGGAGCACGAAGACCTCCGCGCCCGAGGCGAGCAGGTCGGCAGGGGCGGGCTTCGTCATCTCCCCGTGGCACGGGCGCCGGAGCAGGAACGCCGCGATCATCGCCTCGCGCGTGTCGCCGCACACCGGGCCGCGCAGGTCCTCGGTGCGGATGGCGTCGGCCGCGGCGAGGGCCGAGTTCCAGCGGGCGTCCTCGGGCGGGGAGAACGCGCGGGCGAGTCCCGGACGGTCGGGGCCGTCGAGGATGTGCCCCTCGATCCGCGACGGGAGCAGCACCACGACCACCGACGCGGCGACGACCGCGCGCCCGAGCCACCGCTCGACGAGATGGTCGTTGGCGATCCGGCTCGCCATGCCGAACGCGCCGGAGAGGAGGAACGGGAACGCCACCCAGAAGTAACGGTCCGAGTCCGCGAAGACCGGAACGTAGAGCGCGCACAGCGCGACGACGACGGCCCCGGACCATCGCCACAGTTCCGTCGCATAGCGCTTCCTCGCGGCGACCGCGGCCAGCGCCGTGAGCGCGGCGAGGAGGCCGATCGCGTCGAAGTCGCGGAGGAACCCGACGATCCGCACGCAGTTCACGAACGCGACGCGGACCTGGTGCCATGCGTGCCCGAGGCTCGCGAACGGCGACCACGACAGCGGCTCGAGCGCGGACGGGTCCTCCCACGACGTGACGCGGCCCGCCTCCGGGACGTGGAACGTGCGGAACGTGGGCCAGAACCGGTCCACGTCGCCGGGCCCGACGGCCGCGTGCGCGAACGCGCCCGCCGTCGAGAACACGGGGCTCCCGTGGTCGATGGAGATCACGAGGATCCACGGCAGCGACACCGCGAGGAGCGCGCCCGCGGTCTGCGCCGAGCGGCGGATCGACTCGCGGCGCGACGTGCGTCCGCTCCACCACTCGAGATGCCCCACGGCGGCGATCGCGAGGACCGACGCCGGGAGGCCGACGCCCTTCGAGAGGTACGCGCATCCGAACAGCGCCCCGGCCGCGGCGAAGCGCCGCATCCGCGGACGCTCGAACGCGCGGAGGAGGAGCGCGGCCCCGCCCGCGGTGAACCCCGCGAGGAAGAGGTCCGGCGTCACCGCGAACTGCGACCACGCGACGCCGGTCGCCGCGCAGAGCAGCGTGCCCGTGACCGTCACGCCCGGGCCGAGCCCGCAGGCCGACAGCCAGAGGGCCGCGCCGCCCGCGAACACGGCCGTCGACATCGCGACGACGATCCGCACGGCGAGTTCGGGGGAGAGCTGGGCCCACGCGACGAGCGGGGCCGCCGTCCACGGGAGGAGCGGACCCCAGTAGCCCGTGACCGCGAGTCCGAAGCGCCCCTCGGCGACGTGCTCCGCGACGAGCGCGTACGCCACGCCGTCGGGATTGAGTGTCGCCGGATTCGCCGCCGCGGCGGCGACTGCGCACGCGGCCGCGCCGAGGATCACGACCAGGACGGTCTGCACGAGTCCCACGCCCGGAGCCTCGTCCCGGACGCGCCCGAAGTCACGAAGAAGGTGCTCCGCCGGGCTGCGCGAGAGATGCGGCGGCGGCGCGAGGCGCGGTAGAACGCGGGCGTGTCCATCGAGTCCGCCGCCCTGAGCCGCGCGAGCCTCGCCGGCCGCGTCCGCGCCGTGATCGGTCGCCGGCGGCTCCTCGGCGTGCTCGCGAGGCGCGAGGTGCAGGTGCGCTACAAGCAGGCGCTCCTCGGCGCCCTGTGGGCGGTGTTCCTGCCGCTCGCGCTGATGCTCGTCTTCACCCAGCTTCGGAAGGGGCTCGGCGGGAGCTTCGACGCGGGCGTGCCGTACCGGCTCTGGGCCTACGCCGGACTCGCGGCGTGGACGATGCATCAGACCGCGCTCAAGGGGTGCACGGGCGTGCTCGTCACGAACCGGAACCTCATCCAGAAGGTCTGGTTCCCGCGGGAGCTCCTGCCGCTCTCGAAGGTCGCGGCGGCCCTGGTGGACTTCGGCGTCGCGCTCGGCCTCCTCGGCGTGCTGATGGCCGTCGAAGGCGTCGCTCCGACCGCCGCGACGGCGCTGCTCCCGCTGGTCGTGCTCGTCCACGTGATGCTCGTCGTCGGCGTCGGCCTCTTCCTCGCTGCGGCCAACGTGTTCTTCCGCGACGTGCAGTACGTCTTCGACGTGGCGGTGCTCGTCTGGATGTTCGCGTCGCCGGTCTTCGTGGGCACGGCGGGGCGCGTGCGGGTCGGCGGGATCGACGTGCTGCGCGACCTGAACCCGCTCCACCCGATCCTCGAGGGCTACCGCGACGTGCTCTTCCGCGGCGGGCTCACGGACCCCCTCCACTTCGCGCAGGGCGCCGCGATGGCGCTCGCCGCGCTCCTCGCCGGATGGTTCGTCTTCGCGCGGGCCGAACCGCGTTTCGCGGAGCGCGCATGACGGCGCCCGCGGTGCGGTTCGACCGGGTCTCGCGCTCGTTCCGGCGCGGCGGGTCCCACGACGCGCTGCGCGACCTCCTCGCGTCGGTGGCGGGGCGGCGCGCGGCGTCGCGGGACGAGTTCCTCGCCGTGGACGACGTGTCGTTCGAGGTGGCGCCGGGCGAGGCGGTGGGTCTGATGGGCCCCAACGGCTCGGGCAAGAGCACGTCGCTGAAGCTCCTCTCCGGGATCATGCCGCCGACCTCCGGCGAAGTGACGCTCCGGGGCCGCGTGGCGCCGCTGATCGAAGTGGGCGCGGGCTTCCATCCCGACCTCACCGGGCGCGAGAACATCGACCTCAACGCGGCGATCCTCGGAATGACCGCCGCGGAGATCCGCGCGCGGTTCGACGCGATCGTCGCGTTCAGCGGGCTCGAGGCGTTCCTCGACACGCCGGTGAAGCGCTACTCGTCGGGCATGTACATGCGGCTCGGGTTCGCCATCGCGGCGCACATGCCGTGCGACGTGCTGCTCGTGGACGAGGTGCTGGCGGTGGGCGACGTCGGCTTCCGCGCGAAGTGCGTCGAGCGCATGCAGGAGATGAAGAGGGCGGGGACGACGATCCTGTTCGTCTCGCACCACGGGCACCAGGTGCGGACGCTCTGCGACCGCGTGGTCTGCCTGCTCCGCGGGAGGAAGGTCTACGACGGACCGGCAGCCGAGGGCGTGAAGCGGTACGTGGCCGACGCGCTGGCGGAAGGCGCGCCGGACCGCGCGGGGCCGGGCGACGGCGGAGGGATCGTCGCGTCGGTCGCGTTCGCGTCGGGCCGCGACGTCGAGCGGATCGCGCCGGGCGGCGCGCTCGAGGCGGACGTGGTCGTCGCGACCGGAACGGCCTCCGCGGCCCCCGTCCTCGCCGTGAGCGTCGTCCGCCCCGACGGCGTCGTCGCGTGCGCGGTCAACTCCCGCGACTGCGGGTTCCGGCTGGAGCCGTCGCCTGCGCCGCAGACCGTGCGCGTGCGCCTCGACGCGCTGCCGCTCCATCCGCAGCGCTACGTCGTCGAGGCGACGCTCTGGGACGCCGAGATGGTCTCCGTGCTCGGTCACGCGACGGGCGGGTTCGTGGACGTGGAGGTCGCGGACGCGAAGCCCGTGAACCGGCCCGGGATCTGCCGCGTGGACGGCTCGTTCCGGCGGACCTCGCCGTGACCGGCGGGCGCGCGGACGCCGTCAAGGGATGGATCTGCGGCGCGCTGCTCGCATGCGCCGCGCTCGCACTCGCGCCGCCGCCGGCGGGCGGCGTGCTGCACGGACTCTCCGACGAGGCGCTCCTCGTCCCGCTCGCGATGGACGCCGCCGACCCGCGGATCTTCGCGGGCGACACCTGGCTCGCCGAGTCGCGGGCGGTGTTCTCCCCGGCGTACTCGCGGCTCGTGGCGACGTCGATGGGGCTTGCGGGCGACGGCGGCTTCTTCGCCGCGCTCCGATGGTTCTCGTTCCCCGCGCTGGCGGTCTTCCTCGCGGGCTGCTTCGCCGTCGCGCGGCGGACGTGCGGGCCGGTCGGCGCGTGCGCCGCGACGGCCGCGCTCGCCGCGACGCCGTTCCTCGCGGAGGCGGCGTGGGGAGCCGAGGGCG
>JAJVHW010000066.1 GCA_022072415.1 Planctomycetota bacterium | reverse complement strand
GAAGATCAGGGCGTGCACGCAATGAGCGGCATGTACCTCCCGCGCTGGTTTCGCGTCGTGCTCTGGCTGCTTTCCCTGCCCGGCAAGCTGCGGCGCCGCAAGGGGCGGGGGTGAGCGATGGCCGTGGACTTGCACCGCGCCCTGGCCCGCATCGACGCCCGGCGCGTCCGCCTCATCAACGAGGCCGTGCTGCAGGGCGGCTCCGCGGCCCTGGATGCGCTCCAGCCCCAGCTGCAGGCCCTCGAGGACGAGGCCGAGGCGATCCGCGATCAGATCCGCGGCGAGGCCACCCAGCCGGTCAACCTCAAGCGGTTGGGCAAGGCCCTGGCCGTCGTGCTGAGCGCCGGGGGGCTCTCTGCCGGCGGCTATGTCACCGTCCAGCAGGGCAAGCAGGAGACCGAAGCCGGTCAGGCGCGCTTCGAGGTCATCGAAACACGGATCTCCGGACTGGAGGCCACGATGAGCACGCGGCTGAACGGCATGGAGGCGACGATCAACACCATGCAGCAGGACATCCGCGAGCTGCGGCAGTGGCGTCCGAACCGTTACGGGAACTCCATGACGACGGACCCGACAGTGCCGGCGCAGACCGCCAGCGGAGTCCGGATCCCGGCGCAGAGGCCGGATTCGTGAGGACTATAAAATAGTTGCGAAATAGACACACATGCATGACCGCCGCAGACACACCGACCACCGCACAGCTCCCGAAGCGCCGGAAGTACGGGGGGCGTAAGAAGGGCAGCCGTAACAAGGCCACCGCCGCGCGCGAGGCGGAGATCGCCAAGAGCGGGCTTACGCCCCTGCAGTACATGCTGAGGGTGATGCGCGATCAGAAGGCGCCGAAGGAAATGCGCCTGGAGGCCGCGAAGTCCGCCGCCCCGTACGTGCACCCGAAGCTCGCGCAGATCGCCATGGAGCATTCCGGTGATCCGGACAAACCCGTCGAACACAACCATAACGTGACCGTGCGGCCGCAGCTGACCAAGGAGGAATGGCTGAAGCTGCACCCGGTCGCAGGGCAGAGCAACGATGTGGCAGCCGCAGCCCGGCCCGCAGACCAGCGCGATCCTGGCTGATTGGGTCGATGAACTCTTCTTCGGGGGCGAGCGGGGCGGCGGGAAATCGGATTTCCAGCTCGGTTACCAGGAGGACGGCGCCATGCTGGACGGTCCCGCGCACCGCGGGATCGTATTCCGCAAGACCTACAACGATCTCGAGGAGCTGCAGGTGCGCGCCGCCGAGATCTTCCCGAAGACCGGCGCCATCTACAAGACGCAGCCGAGCCCCCGGTATCCGTTCTCGAATTGCTGGTACTGGCCGAACGGGGCGACCGTCAAGATGCGCTATATCGAGCATGAGCGCGATTACACGCATTACCACGGCCACCAGTACACGCGGATCAGCTTCGACGAGGTGACCGAGTATCCCACCCCGGCGGGCGTTCTCCTGATGATCTCGACATTGCGCAGCCCGCACGGCGTGCATTGCAGCATGCGCCTGACCGGCAACCCGGGCGGCGTCGGGCACGCATGGGTGAAGCGCCGCTACATCATGATCGCCACGCCGTTCACGCCGTGGGTGGATCCGGAATCCGGATTGACGCGCATGTTCATCCCTTCTCGGCTGCGGGACAACCGGAAGCTGCAGGAGAAGGACCCGCATTACCTGCGCCGCATCATCGCGGCCACCTACGGCAACGAGACGCTGCGGCGGGCCTGGACGCGCGGAGACTGGAACGTCGTGGCGGGCGCGTTCTTCGACTGCTGGGAGGAGTCCCGGCACGTCGTGCGGCCCTTCGAGATCCCCAAGGACTGGGCGCGCTTCCGGTCGATGGACTGGGGCAGCGCGCGCCCGTTCAGCGTCGGCTGGTGGGCGGTGGCCAGCGAGGCGGTCGACGCGCGCAATATCCATGGCGACCGCGTGAAGATCCCCCGTGGTTGTCTTGTCCGGTACCGGGAGTGGTACGGGGTAAAGGTGGTCGACGGCCAGGTGCACGATAACGTCGGCCTGAAGATGACCGCCGATGCGGTCGGTGCCGGGATTGCCGAGCGCAGCCGGGAGGACCCGGAGCACGCCTACGGGGTGCTGGACCCCTCCGCCTTCAAGGAAGACGGCGGGCCGTCGATTGCCGAGAACCTCTACCTGGGCAGCGGTCGCAAGTACCCATGGCGGCCGGCGGATAATACCCGTGTCGCGCAGAAAGGCGCGATCGGCGGCTGGGATCTCGTGCGCTCCCGCCTGGAGGGCGACGAGGACGGCCACCCCATGGTGGTGTGTTTCACGACGTGCGAAGCCTCGCGCAACACCATCCCGATGCTGCAGCACGACCCGGACCGGCTCGAGGACCTGAACACGAACAGCGAGGATCACTGTTTTGCCGCTGGGACGCTGGTGGATACGGTAGCGGGGGCTGTGCCGATCGAACTGCTACCGGAAAACGGGTTTGTGCTGTCTGACGATGCCACTTTCCGGGCCTATCGCGGCGCGCGCCTGACACGCCGAGCAGCGGCGGTGGTACGGGTTACGTTCGAAGACGGGCGCTCAGTGGTGTGCACCCCGGATCATAGATTCAAGGTGTCGGGCGACGCATGGCGGTGTGCCTCACAATTGAAAGGCGAGGACGTAATATGGATCCAAACATCATCAGCGAAACTGTTCAGGAATTCGCCGGCAAGCGGTATTACCTCTGCGGTGCGTACTTTCAGCGTAAGGGCCGCCGCCTTCATCGGGAGGTCTGGGAGAGCAATCGCGGGCCTATTCCTGCCGGTCATCACGTCCACCACATCAACGGTGACCGCGCCGACAATTCAATTTCCAATCTCGAATGCATCACAGGATTTGAGCACAAATCAGCGCGGCACGGGGCTGAATCCGGCGCGCGCGGCCGCCTGGCCATCAGCCAGGCCATTGATGCAGCAAGGCGATGGCACGGCAGCGAGCAGGGCCGTCGGTGGCATTCCGAGCACTTCGAGCGGAGTATCCGCCCCATTTTGGAAAGGCGCGTTGCGGCGACTTGCGATGAGTGCGGCGAAAGTTATTTGGTCTGTGCTGCGCGCATCTCGCAAGCACGATTCTGCGGCGGAGCCTGTAAAGCGCGCGCGCTGCGTAAACGTCGACGTGCTGCCAGAGAGGCGGGACGTGTATTGCCTAACGGTGCCGAGTACGCGGGCATTCACGGTTGAAGGGGGAATCGTGGTCCATAACTGCGCCGACGATTGGCGGTATGCCTGCGCCTCCCGGCCCTTCATCCGGGCGACACAGAAGGTCGTGCAGAAGCCGGTCGGCGCCCTGACCTTCGACCAACTGCTGAAACTGACCGGCGATGACCAGCCGAAATCGAGGTATCGACGATGAGTGATAGCCAATTGATGTTCAACGGCGCGCCGGTCGCCTTCGATGAGGAGGATCGGCCGCCGAAAGTATATCTGTTGCCCCTTCGTCCGATGTCGCCGGGGCTTCTCCGTGCATGCGCGGCGCTGTTCGGCCCGCAGTTCGTGGAAGCGACTCGCGGATTCCAAGACGAATATGAAATGGCCTGGTACTACGGAGCCTGAAACGATGACCGACAAGCCCCTGCATGACGAACCGGCTGCGCCGGAGTCCACCCCCGAGCCCGTGCGCATCCCCCGCGTGGCGCCGGAGGACAAACCCATCTATGACAACCCGTTCGATCTCTCCCCGCGCACGGAGAAGGAAGCCTACGAGCAGCAGCGCATCCAGACCAAGATCGACCAGGTGACCCGTAGTCTGCAGCGCAGCCGGCCGTGGCTGACGCTGAAGCAGCTGACGGAGATGGTGTCCGCGAAGCCCTGCTACGAGGGTGGGATCGAGAACCGCGGGCTGTTCCTGTTCACGATCGACGGCCAGGTGGGCCTGCAGAAGGTGCACGGGGCGCTCTTAGGCGGGCACGTCATGGTGATCTCCGCCGCCGGCGTGTGGGAGGCCACGCGGATCGCCGCCGAGGCGCTGATGGACACCCGCCGGCTGGTGGATGCCTACGCCTTCGCCGCCGCCATGGGCGTGGACTTGAACGAGACCGACAACCCCATGCGCCCGGCCAGCGGGCTCAGCGTGGAGGAGGAGCTGCGCCGGCCGCACTGAGTGTCGCTCCCACCCCCTTTTGCCTCGGTAGGCTGGATGCGTACGGGCTGATCGGAGGCCCCCAGCACCGATCCGCATGGCGCGGGCGTTCTGCGCCGAGACAGAGAGGGTATTCACATGAAGGTTCAAGCTCTTGGCGTTGTGTCCTCCGCGGCGGCCGGCCTTGTGGTGTCGAACTCGACCAATGCGACCCCCAGCGTGGCCACGCTGAACGCGGGCAACCGGCTGCGCACCGGCGACCGCCTGGCCATCCAGGCGACGACCACCCTGACGGCCATCAACGGGATCTGGACGCTGGAGAAGGTCACAGCGACCACGTTCAAGCTGCTGGGCTCGCAGGGCAACGGCGCCTTCGGCGGCACGCCGACCTGTGCCGTGGTGTGCGACCGTACGCCGTTCATGCGCGGGCACTCCGCCGCCGTCGTCATCCTCAACACCCCGGCCGCGGCGCTATTCGATGGCACCCTGCTGGTGGAGGGCAGCAACCAGACGGATGCGGGCTGGCAGTCCTCGCCGTCGTATTCCGATGCGATCACCGCGGCGGGCTACGAGGCGATCGGCGCCACCGGCGGCACCAACGACAACATTACCGAGGTCCGCGAGGTCACGATGTACCGTTACATGCGCTTCCGCTGCTCGGCGTATACCTCCGGCGGCGCATCGGCCTACCTCGTGGCGTAACGAATGGCCTACGGGGGCGGCGCGCAGTCAGGCGAAAACCCGGCGGGTCCGGAGCAACCGGATCCGTCGCTGCGCGCCTACCAGAAGCAGATCGAGGAACTGGAGAAGTCCACCGAGTTTCGCAACCGGCTCACCAACATCAAGCGGTGGCGGGAATACGTCTCCGGGGCGCAGCACGAAGACGGCCTGCCGGGATTGGTCCGGACCAACATCATCTTCGTCAACCAGGCCACCATTCTCCCCCGCACCTACGCGAAGAATCCCGAGCTCGCCATCGCGCCGTCGCAGTCCGTCGATCCGGCCCGCTACCAGGCGGTGAAGGGGTTCGCCGAGTCCCTGCGTATGGTGTTGGATCGCATGTTCATCCGGGACGCGCGGCTGAAGAAGCGGATGAAGGCCGGCCTGCGCAGCATCATGACCACCGGGGAGATGTGGCTGAAGCTGCTCTACACGCGGGATTTCACCGCCGATCCGGTCGTGCTCGCGCGCCTGCAGGATACGCAGGACAACATCGCGCGCCTGAAGATGCTCGCGGAGAAGCTGACCGATCCGCAGAGTATCGAGGAGAACGAGCTGACCCGCAGCCAACTCCAGCAGCAGATGGCCGCGCTGCAGCAGAACGTGGAGGTCATCGCCGCGGAGGGCTTCGCGCTGGACAACGTGCCGACCGAGGACATGCTGATCCTCGATCCGACGATCGTGAACTTCGACTACTACGTAGAGGCCCGGCGGCTGTGCCAGTCCTTCTGGTTCACCCCGGAGGAGTACGAGGAGGAGTTCGGCAGCATCACCGCCGGCACGAAGGGCAACCAGCCTACCCTGTTCGGGACGATGGAGCCCGGCCAGCAGGGCGGCTCGGTCAAGAGCGTGAGCGGCAAGAACCCGCAGCGCAACTTCATCCGGGTGCGCGAGGTGTGGGACAAGGCACAGCTCACCGTCTACACCTTCGCCGACGGCTGCCGGGAATACTGCCGGGAGCCCTACAGCCCCAACAAGCTGGGCGAGCGGTGGTATCCGTTCTTCCGGCACGGGTGGAATCTGCTGGATGGCACGGTAGAGCCGCTGTCGGACTGCGCCCTGCAGATCGAGCTGCAGGACGAATACAACCGCACGCGCACGCACTACGCGCAGGACCGCGAGGATACCAAGCCGCTGAAGATCATCCGCAAGGGCGGGCAGCTTACGCCCGAGGATGTCGAGCGCATCCAGAAGGCGCCGCGTAACTCCTGGGTACCGGTGGAGGGGCAGGGCGGCAGGCCGCTCTCGGATGACGTCGCCGAGCTGAAGGGCGCCAGCCTGGACCCGACGCTGTACGACACCAGCCAGATCCGTGCCGACATGGAGCTCGTCGCCGGCCGCGGCGATGCCGATGCGGGCTCCATCGCCGAGGCCAAGACCGCCACCGAGGCGGAAATCCTCGCCCAGGGCCTGATGACGCGCTCGGAGGAGCGCCAGGACAGCAACGAAGACCTGATCACCGAGATGGCGCAGTACGCCGCGGAGATCGCACTCCAGCAGCTCTCCCTGCAGCAGGTGCAGCGCATTGCCGGCCCGACGGCGGTCTGGCCCGAGCTCAGCAAGGAGGAGGTCTTCGATCTCGTCACCATCGAAATCCGCGCCGGCAGCTCGGGCAAGCCGAACAAGAACCAGGAGCGCGAGCAGTGGCTGAAGCTGAAGCCGGAGATCGAGCGCACCATCATGGCCGTCACGCAGTTGCGCGCGCAGGGGCAGACGGCGGTCGCTGATGCGATGGTCTCACTGCTGAAAGAGACCCTGCGCCGCTTCGACGAGCGCATCGATCTCGACGCGCTGATCCCGCCGATGCCGCAGCAGCCGATGCTCGCGGGCTCTCCCGTCATGCAGGCCCTGGGATCTGAGGTCGGCATGCCGCCCGGGCAGGAATATCTGCCGGCGCAGCCTGCCGGGAATGTCGTGCCGTTTCCGCAACCCGCTGTGAACCAATAAAACGAGGTAGACCATGCCGCAAGAGACTGATCCGACCCTGACGCAAGACCCAGCTCTCAACACCGCCGGCGCCGATCCGAACGCCGGCCAGCCCGGCAGCGAGGCCGCGGGCGACGATGCCGGCAGCGACACGCCGAAGTCGATCGCCGAGCTGATGCAGGAGCAGTTCGGGCCCGAGCCGGAGGGCAAGGAGGGCGAGGGCGCCGATCCGAATGCCCAGGCGGCCGGCCAACAGGGCGCCGACCCGAATGCCGCTGCCGCGAAGGGGGCGGAGGCGGGCGCGCAGGGCGAGCAGCCGCCCCCCGCGAAGCCGGCCGGCGCCGACAACCCCCTCTATCGCATCCCCTCGGGCCTGCGCGGGGAGCACCGGAAGGCCTATGTGGCGCTGGTGGAGCACGCCAAGGCGCTGGATGCCAAGGCGACGACCGCGGAGAGCGCCGGGCGCGAGCTCGAGCAGGCCAAGGGCGTGCTGTCGACCTTCAACGAGGTGATCGCCGATGCCAAGGCCACCCCGGATCAGATGGCCATGGCCTTCGACGTGATCAAGGCCATCAACGCCGGGGATCTGGACCGGGCGATCGGCGCCCTGCAGGGCCAGTTGACCGAGCTGGCGCGCATGGCGGGCAAGCCGCTGCCCGGGATCGACTGGAAAGACCAGCTGCGCGAGTTCCCGGATCTGGCCGAGGCGGTCGCCAACGCGCAGATCACGCAGGAGCACGCGCTGGAGCTCGCCAAGGGGCGGCGGATGCAGGCCGAGCAGCAGCGCCAGGCGGCCGAATCGCGCACCCAGGCCGAGACCGCCCAGCAATGGGAGCGGGAGAAGCGCGAGGCGATGGCCGCGGTGAACAAGTACCTGTCGGAGAAGGCGAAAACCGACATCGATCACCAGAAAAAAGAGCAGATCGTGGCCGCCAAGGTGCGCGAGATCATCGCCGGTGTCCCGCCGTCGCGCTGGGCCGAGAAGATCGCGCTATTTTACGAGGGGCTGGTGCTGCCTGCGGCGGCGCCGGCCAAGGAGCAGCAGCCGTTGCGCGCCCGAACGGGCGCCGGCGGGGCTCCGACGCCCAAGAGCGCCGAGGAGGCATTGCGGCAGGGGCTCGGGTATCCGATGACGTAAGCGGGATCGTCTCCGCGCGGCGATAAAGCGGGCCTCGCCACCCCGCGAGGGTTGCAGGGCGCCTCACCAGCGCCGGCACGCAGCGCCTAGACAGGTCGGGCGCCCGGGTGTCGATAGGTGCACGGCGGGTCACCTCCGCGAGCAATGACCAGTTCATTGACTTACGGAGGGCTTCACCATGCCATTCACAGCAGCCGAGATCGCGGAAGCGGGCAAGCTCGTTCTCGATCACTATCTGCGCAACAAGCCGATCGATCAGGTCGCCGTGGAACGCCCGTTCCTCGCGACGCTGATGAAGAACCCCAAGGAGGTCGTCGGCGCGAAGCAGTACATCGTCGATCAGCTCCGCTACAAGTACGACTCGAACTTCCAGTGGTTCAACGGGGCGCAGGTCGTCACCTACAACCGCCGGCACGTCAACGAGCAAACCAACTGGGCGTGGCGCTCTGCGCATGACGGCCTGGAGCTCGACGAGGACCGTCTGACGCAGCACGGCATCACGGTTACCGACGAGGGGCCCGGCCGGCAGGCGAGCAACGAGGAGATGACGATGCTCGCCAACCTGCTCGAGGAGCAGAGCGAGGCGTTGCGCCTGGGCTTCGAGCAGAACTTCAGCAAGGAGTGCCACCGCGACGGCACGCAGTCCACCGACGCGATCGCCGGGCTGGACGCCATCGTGCAGATCAGCTCGACGTGGGGCACCACGGGCGGCATCGACGCGAGCCTCGCGGCGAACACATGGTGGCGCAACCATCAGGCCACGGGGCTGACCACGACCACCACGACAGGGACCATCCTGACGAAGATGGAGATCGCCTGGCGCGCGTGCGTGCGCAACGGCGGGCGGCCGAATCTCATCCTCGTCGGCGATGACTTCTACGACGGATTCCGCGACTTCATGATGACCACGTATGGCCGGATCGATTTCGATGCGGTCAGCGAGCGGACCATCGAAGGCGGCACCAAGGCGCTGACGTTCCACGGCGTGCCGCTCACCTGGGCGCCGGAGTTCGACGACTTCGACTCCGCGGGCCTCTACGGCAGCAACCCGACGTTCAGCAAGCGCTGCTACATGCTGAACATGAATCACCTGAAGTTGCGGCCGATGAAGGGCCACAACATGGTGACTCGCAAGCCTCCGCGTCCCTACGACCGCTACGCTCATTACCTCGCCATCGTCTGGCGCGGAGCGATGACGTGCGACCGTCGGAACGCGCACGCGGCCGTCAGCATCAGTTAACCGCATTGCGGCAGCAGGTTCCCGGGAGCATATCGCTCCCGGGCTTTCTGCCGAGAGACCAGAAGGAGAACACACGATGTACATCCAGCCGCAAATTGTCTGCGCCAAAATCCAACGCGATGCCGTGGAGATCCACGCCAAGCCGGTCTACGAGCACGAGTTGAAGCTGCTCGCGACCATCCACGGCGACGGCAAGGTCTCACGCGACACCACGCAGGAGCACCTGATCACGCAGCTCGAGCGCCCCATCGACGCGATGGAGGAGTACATGCGCTGCGAGGCCGTCTACGGCATGCACCCGGAGATCAAGGATTCCGTCGTGCATCACTGCTACGGGGATTTCGAAGACGGCAAGTTCGTGAAGGCGGCCGGCGGCGCGGTGGAGGCACCGAAGGCCGAGCCGGATCAGCCCCCGCTGCGCCCCGCCGCTGCGGCCCGCAAGGCCGAAGCCGACGCACGGCGGGCAGCCGGGAAGGCGGCGGCCTAGGCCGTGTCCAACGACACCCTGGCCACGCTCCGTTCGCGCCTGCAGGCCCGCCTCGGGTTCGCAGCGACGGGCGCGGCCGCGGGTGTCAATCAGACGGTCATCGACTCCTTCCTGCAGGAGGCGCAGCTCGATCTGTACTGGGCGCAGGACTGGGTGAAGCTCTCCGGCTGGTTCGACGTGTCGATCGGCGTGAACCAGTACCAGGTGAGCTATCCCGGCGATCTCAATCCGGAGCGCATCAAGCGCATCGCCCTATACGACTCCGGCGACAACCTCGTCAGCGAGCCCAAGCAGGGCATCAACGCCGCGATGCTCGCCACGCTTGCCACGCAGGGCGTTCCGTCGCGCTACGAGCTGTATTCGCAACTGACCTTCTGGCCGCGCTCTGACCAAGCCTACACGGTGCGCTGCTGGGGCGTGAAGAACCTCACGAACACCTTCAGCCAGAACAACCACGCCAGCACCATCGACAGCGACATGGTGTTCAAGGTGGCGCTCGGGCGCGCCAAGGCGCACTACCGGCAGCCCGACGCGCAGATCTACGTGGAGGGCGCCCAGGAGCTGCTCGCGCGCATCAAGGGCGGCTCGTGGGGCAATCGCATCTTCACGCCCGGCCGCTCGCCGTGGGACCGCCTGCCAGATCCGCACTATGACCTGAAACCCCAACGAGTGTGAGGCACGCCATGTTGACACGCTTCCGACCCTTGCTCCTTCTCGCCGTGGCGATGCTTGCCGGCGCGCTTGCCCTGCCGGCCCACGCGCTGCAGTTCAACTACTCCACGCGGCTGACCCTCACGGACTGTAACGACGCCGATGAAGCGGGATTCCAGTCCGGGCTGACGATGCTGTGCTACGACCTGACGGCCGGGCGCGATGAGATATGGAACGGCTCGGCATGGGTGGCGTACCAGGGGGGTGGAAGCAGCGGCGGAGTGCAGTACACCGAAGGCGACACCGACGCCACGATCGACGGCACGGCCCTGATGTGGGAGGACGCCGATGACACGCTGCGTCCGGTCAGCGCGAGCAAGCCGCTCCCTGTAGTAGCCGGCGGTGGCGATGCAGATGGGACGGCGGTATCAGGCAATCCGCTACGTATCGCCGGCAAGGACGGATCTGGCAACTTACAGGACATCTTAGTCAGTACCGAGGGCAGGCCTTCGGTCGATATCAATTCTGGAAACATGGTCATATCCGGGGCCATCGAGCTAATTGGGAAAACATTATCGTTTGAGGAAACATTCACGCGTCCAGGGGACACTACAACGTATGCCCCCGGTGATGTTGTCGGAACATCTCCGGGTGCTGAGATTGTTTTCGACGGAGTGGCCGTTGCGGGTCGCGGTGGAATCATCACAGATGCAGTGATGAGCATGAGCACTGCGGCATCCTTAAAGCTAGAGGCGGAGCTGTGGCTATTTCATACCGCTCCCACTGATGTTGCCGATAACAGCGCATTCAATCCTTCGGATGCCGAAGCAGACGACGTGATTGCTGTCATACCGTTCTCAAGCTCTTATGGGGCGGTGGGTGGTAGCAACTATGTCTATCATGTCAAAAACCTGAATATCGGATTTCATCCAGCAGGCAGCGGCACGGATATTTATGGCGTTTTGGTTGCACGGAACGCGTACATCCCAGGAAACGCGGAAGTATTCAACATCAGGCTGCATATCCTGCAGGATTGATGACAATGGTTCGAATTCGCGGAATCACATTGGGGCTGTTGCTGGTCAGCAACGCTCACGCATGGCAACCGCAGACGGTTTTAGCGATAGATAAGAGAGTCGGGCCGCTTCTCAGCATCCCGCTGACAGTCGATCTCGTTCCAGCCATAGCCACATCGCCTTCCGCGTACACCATTTCCTTTACTCGTGCGACAACGGGATATGTTGCGGATCACGAGGGCCTGTTGCGTCTTGCGAAACCTGGGGAGGCGAGATTCTGGGGAGCGCGGCGCGTAGAAAATTTGGTGTCTACCAAGTCCGAGGATTTCACTAATGGCGCCTGGACAAAATCCAATATAAATGCGACTGCGACGACCCTGACATCGACTGCTGCAAATGGAACGACGCTGCAAACATATACCGGAAGCGGCAACTTCGTACTGCGCGTGGAGATGTCGAGAATTACCGGGACCGGGAATGTCGATCTTACGATCGACGGTGGGAGCACCTGGACCTCCGTTACGCTCACAGGGTCTCCGCAGATCTTTAGCATCGCGCAGAATGGCGTGACCAATCCCCAATTCGGTATTCGGATCGTTACCAGTGGAGACGCGGTCAATGCTTCAAAGATTCAGCTTGAACAGATACTCACTGGGCAGGCCAACACCAATCCAAGCGAATATGTATCGGTCGGCGTGCAATCGGCGGCCCCATATCATGGGGCTTATGTGGACGGTGTGCGGTATTTTGACACGCTGAATGGGAATACTGTGGCGTCTAATGTTGTGACCGAGGCGACGGGAGCAGCAATCAGTGCAGGCACGCTCAAAGGGTTCCTATCGGAGTCAACACGCACCAACCTTCTGCTATATTCGGACGCACTCGATGATGCGACCAATTGGACAAAGAACGACGCCACCATTGCGGCGAATGATGCAACGGCTCCCAATGGCTTCGACCACGCAGATAAGCTCGTGGAGGCTGCAACGACGGCCAGTCACAATGTTCAGCAGAGCATCACCAAGGCAGCAAGCGCTCTGTCCTATGTATTTAGTGTATATCTGAAGGATGCGGAAAAAACTAAAGCCAGGCTGTTCGTGGATGATGGCGCCGGCAATGGAATGCATGTCGATATCGATATCGCCGCGTGCACAGCTGGGAGCGCGGCGAACGATGGGACCCCATTTACTTTGTCGCAGGTGGGTGTAGTTGCCTCATCTCACGGGTTCTGCAAGGCGCAGCTCGGGTTTACGACCAATACGGCGACCACTCTGCGCAGCCGCGTGGCCATCCTCAATTCCGGCGGAAGCGAATCCTATGCTGGGTCGGTCACCGATGGCATATATATTTGGCAGATGCAGCTCGAACAAGCCAGGGGAGCATCGACTCCCATAGTCAACGCAGGGACTACGAATAGTAGAAATGTCGACACACTGCAATACATCATTCGTGGTGTCGTCGGTTTCAGGCCCCTGCCGGCGACCTACACGGTCGATGTCCACACGTTTTTCCAAGGCAATGGCCGCTCGTTGATCTGGGCATGGGGAAATGATGCCGGCAATGACAGGTACTGGTTCAAGATTAACGAAAATGGGATAGGCGACTTCGGTACCGCGTTCACTTTTGGAATTGGCACAGCAACCGCGGGGGCGACTTTAGGAACTTCCAATTACAATACAGACTATAAATTCGCCGGGGCCATTGGCAATAACGGTGTGAATGCCGTTCTGAAGGGGGGCGGGCTTGCTGGGATCAGCACGGTGCGCAGCGCCGGTTCTCCTGTCTTGAATACTCTGAGCACTTTACATATAGGAGCGGGGAGTGGTGCGGGCTCCATGTCTGCTATAAAGAATTTCGCAATGCATGCCGGCGAGTGGGCTACCGGACAATTGCTGCAACAGGTAGCACAATAGGCGGCTCACAATGACCATCCTCGCATCATTTGGACAAAAACAAGACGGTTACTCCATCACGAGCGATGGCTCAAACGACGCTACTGCAGCCATCCAGGCGATGGAAGACTCTCTAGCAGCGCTTGGGTATCCAGTCGCGCTGTACTTTCACGGGACGTTCAAAACGACCGCCCCGATCCACAAGAAAGGCAACGTACATTGGCGCGGCAGCGCAAAAATATTTCGTGGGGAGGCAGATACCCAAGCGCGCCCACTCATCCTGGCGCAGGCCCAGGACCAGTGGTCGATTGATGGACTCACGCTCGTCTGCGGTGTCTTCACCGGGGATCCCGGCGGCACGACAGGATATGTAAGCTCGGATATTACAAAGACCAACTCGGTGATCGCTGTCGGCAATTGTGCTGACTGGCAGGTGCGAAACTGCAGATTGTTCCAATACACAAATGGGATCGTCATTTTCGGGCATGGCAAACGATTCAAGATTCTCAACAATATCCTTGATGCGCAACGCGCGGGATATGACAGGGCTTATCTGCTTGCGCACCCTACCGAGACGTGGGGCGGCGGGGATATCGTCAATACTTTCATATTCGGGACTGGCGCGAACGGGACATATGATTATGATAATCCCGCGAATGTCACCGAAGAGTTCGAGATATCAGGCAATGAATGCCGTAGCTGGGGCGTCGACCAGGGTATCGCGGTTGCTGTCAATTCCTTTTATCCATCTCCAGGCATCGTCACTCGCAATACGATCCAAGGCAAAGGCCACGGCATTATTTGCTATCAAGGAGCCGCGATCGATCCTGGCGATTCCCCATCATGGGCGCGGCGAGTAGTTTTCTCAGAGAACAATATTAAATATTGCAACCAGAGCGGGATCTATATTCGCAGCACCCTCGGCACAGTCGTCGTCAATAACGTCATCACCTTTTGCGGGTTTCGCGGCTATGACGCGGGGTCTGGGCCGGTCGATTGTGGTATTTGCTATCGTGTCGGATATGATGAAATGCTCACGGTCGGCGGCGTCATATCCGATGTCTCTGGTGAGCAGGGACACGTCTGCGCTGGGAATTACTTGGAGAACATAGGAGCGCTGGGAGGAAGTAATAACAGCGGGTTCATTCGTATGAATCAGTCCGGCGTGCAGGTTATCGGCAACCAAATGGTAAATCCCGCCGAGTATGGCTGGAACCATGAAACGCCAGGGATCGTATGCAGCGTTCAGTGGAAAGATGCACTGATTGTGGGGAATAGGATGGTCAATGTAGGCACCGCGATTGCACTTATATGCGGTAATCCCTCAGTTGGTACACCATTTTATGACCGCAGGTGGGGCGAGATTATCGACAACGTGATCACCGACTGTAATGCGGGCATCGAAGTAGCCCCTTGGGCGCGTCGCGGCGGGCGCATTGCGGGCAACTACATACGCGGCAAGCCAACCATTGCTGCCGGGAAGCGAGGGATCTGGATTAGGGGGGCGCCCTTTACGACCATTGAATCCAACGAAATCGACCGCCTCGATATTGGCATCGAGTTCGCATCTGGTTGCACGACCAGTGAAGCTCTAAATCTATCTTCTCCTGGCGATCGTACTGGTGCATCGTTGCGGTGCCTCAATAATCGGATCACTCGCTGTGGTACAGGTATCACGCATTCCGAAACGAACACTAACGACAACGATCCGCAACTGCGATGCCAGCAATTCCATGGTAACTACGTTAATGGGAAAGAACAGCTATTTGGCGATGCGGATGGTGTGCCAAATACAAATCAGTACGTGCGCTCGTGGCACGTGGGCGATGTCTATCGCGATACTTCTCCATCGGCCGGAGCGGCCCCTGGCAGCATTTGCGTTACTGCTGGGAAATATGGATCTATTTCTGCGACATGTAACGCCACTAACGGTTCCAGGACACTGACCAATCTTAGTACGCTGGCGGGGCTTGGAGAAGGCGTAATAATCAGCGTCAATGGACAAACATTGGTAGTGACAACTATCGATGTTGCTGGCAATACAGTGGAAGTCGACAGCGCGATCACAGCGGATTTGACCGGAACAGCGATCACGTATCCGACTCCGGTCTTTAAGGCCATGCCTAATTTGGCATCATAAGCATTTACCTAACGCTTACGATTGATGCGGAACCCGCCCCCCCGGCGGGTTTTTATTGCGCGTTAAACAGTGATCACGAAGACCATGGGCATCAACCGCCGTTTCTTCTTCGAGTGCGCGCGGCGGTGGCTGTTCGGCGGAAAGTTCACGCAGTCGCGGGTCTAGGATTCGGAGGTCTGCATGTTCACGAAACCGAAGCGGCCCATCGGCCGGGTCTTCGTGCATTGCAGCGCCTCGGATGTCAGGATGTACTGTATTTGTAACTGACTCCCCTCAAGGCTTGCGCTAAATAGGGCTAGGGACCGGAGAGGTCCGCAGGCAGAACCCCGCGAGGGGCCCGGCGAGACGCCCAGTGTCGCTCCTGACGGCCTCCCGTTCGGTATGTTGGTGGCATGCCCGCTATCGAATTTTCGGATTTCTCCACCGGCCTTGACCGACGCAAGGCGCGCGACGTGTCGGACGCGAATCGCCTGTGGGAGCTGACCAATGCCTACGTGACGACGGGCAAGCAGCTGCGCAAGCGTCCCGGCCTGCGCAAGATTGCCACGCTCGAGGCCGGCACCATTGGCCTCATCGCCGGCGGCGGCGTGCTGAACACCTTCTCCGCCGACGCCTCCATCGCGCACGCCGATACCCTGTTCCGGCACAACTTCGTGCCCAACGGCGGGCTGGCCGTCTCCCGCGTGCATTACGGGGACGTGTTCGCCGGCTACCTGTACGCGGCCGT
This sequence comes from Planctomycetota bacterium, assembly GCA_022072415.1. Classification (GTDB taxonomy): domain Bacteria; phylum Planctomycetota; class JAJSAM01; order JAJSAM01; family JAJVHW01; genus JAJVHW01. The sequence goes on along the minus strand of JAJVHW010000066.1, from coordinate 32,876 downwards.
GGAGTACCAGGGCGGCACGATCAAGCATCACTACCTCGACGACCCCGGCGCGTGGGCGGCGGCCACGGCCTACACCGTCGGCAACTTCCGCCGGCCGACCATCGCCAACGGGTTCCGCTACGAGGTGACGGCGATTGCCGGTACTGGCACCTCCGCCGGCACGGAGCCGTCCTGGCCGACGACCGAGGGCTCCACGGTCATCGACAACCCCGGCGCCAACCAGGTCGAATGGACCTGCCGCAGCTTCGCGGTCACGGACAGCAACTGCCCGCAGTCCAATGCCGTCACGAAGCAGGCACAGTCCATCTTCGCCGTCGACGGGGAGGTCGTGCGGTTCTCGGCCACGGACGCCCCGCGGGACTGGACCACGGCGAGCGACGCCGGTTTCCTCGCCACGGGGCGGCAGCAGACCGGCGCCACGGATGCGCTGGCATTGGCGGAGTTTCAGAAGCAGCTCTCGGTGTTCTTCATCGACGGCTTGCAGATTTGGGACATCGACCCGGATCCGGCGCTGATGACGATCCGCCAGCGCATTGCCAACGTAGGCACGCGCTACCCGCGCTCGCCGCTGCCTTTCAACGGCGACGTGTTCTTCCTCTCCGACGTCGGCTTCCGCTCGGTGCTGGTGAGCCAGCAGACCGACAACATCCAGGACAGCGATGTCGGCTCTCCCATCGACAAGCTCGTGAAGCCGGGGCTCGTGGACGGCATCAACCCGATGTCGGTGTTCTACCCGGGCGGCGGGCAGTTCTGGTGCATCATCGGCAATTACGCATGGGTGTACACCTTCTCGCGCGCCTCCAAGATCGCCGCGTGGAGCAAGTACACGTTCCCTTTCCAGATCGAGGCCGCGGCCAGCCTGAACGGCGAGCTGTACCTGCGCTCCGGCGACAGCGTGTACCGGGTCGACGAGGACTACTACACCGACGACGGCACGGCGATCAGCGTCCTCGTGGAAATGCCGTTCCTGTCGAACAAGACCCCGGGGATCCTCAAACAGTTCTTCGGCTTCGACGTGGCGATGATCGGATCGGCCAGCATCTCCTTCCGCTTCGATCCGCGCACCCCCTCGTTCCAGACCCAGGCGATCGCGGTCTCCGGCAACACGCAGCCCGGGGTGCTCAACGGCATGGAGTTCTGCAGCACGCACGTGGCGCCGGTCATCGAACACGCGGCCAACGAGGAGTGGGAGCTGCACTCCTTGGTGCTGTATTACGAGAATCTTGGCCCCGTGTGATGCCCGCGTGATGCACTGGCGCGATCTGACGCTGGATGCCTGCCTGTACGTCTGCCGGCGGATGCGCGAGGTCGACCGGCGGGAGATCTTCTGCCTGCGCTTCGAGGAGGACGTGGACGCCTTCGCGCTCTCCCGCTGGCAGTCCTCGGGGCCGAAGTGGGCGGTCTGGCGCGACGGGATCCCGCTGGTGATCGGCGGGATCAACGTGGAGACCCCCACGACGGGCACGATCTGGCTTGTCGCTACGGAGGACTCCCGGCGTGCGATTCTGGAGGCCACCAAGCACATCGTCAGATTTGTGCTCCCGACGGCCGCTCAGGCCGGCCTGCACCGCATACAGGCGCTGGTGTCCACCGAGAACGATGCCGCGCAGCGATTCGTGGAGTTCCTGGGGCTTGCCCGCGAGGGGACCCTGCGGGCGCTCGGCAAACACGGCGAGAGCTTCTACCAATACGCGAAGGTGACGACGAGATGAACCGTCAGATCGAACTACCCGGCATGGGCCTCCTGAAACGCGCGCGCTTCATGGGCGGTGGCGGCGGTGACGGCGGGAACGCGGCGGCGGAGGCGGAGGCGGCCGCCAAGCGGGACCGGGAGCGCCGCGCCGCGGCCGTGCGCAAGCTGATGCAGTATTTCGGCGAGGCCGGCGGGGAGGCGACGGCGCTGGAGAAGCCGGTGGCCCCGGCGATCCCGGTGGTCGGCGGCCGGAAGGCCATCCTGACCCCGGCGGAGTTCGCGCAGCTGCCGGCCCCGGCCCGCGGCGGCTATGCCCGGGTGGGCAACGAATACCGGCTGAGCAGCGCCGGGACCTCGCAGCCTACCCCGTCGCAGATTTGGTCGGGGCAGCGGGGGCAGGCGGGCGCCCCGCCGCTGGCCGGCTACGACGCCGCCCTGCGGAAGTTCCAGGAGGAGCTGGCGGCCTACAATGCCGCCCTGACCGATCAGCGCGCCGCCGGAGGCAACGCCGCCCGCTACAAGGCCCTGGAGGACCGGATCGCCCGGAACGTCACGAACTTCCAGACCCGCGAGCTCGACGAACAGCTCGACCAGACCGCGATCCGGCTGAAAGACGAGCTCGCCCGCCGCGGCCACATCGGCGGATCTCAGCAGGTCGACCAGGAGGCCGAGCTGCGGCGTCTGAACGACGACGCCCTGCTCGATATCGCCAACCAGGCCAACCAGGCGCGGCTGAACTTCCGCAACGACAAGTCCCGGGCGCTCAGCAACGCCGTGGCGCAGATCAATGCCGACGTCGACGCCTCCACGGCGATCAACCAGGCCCTCTCGCAGACCAATCTGGCTGCCCAGCAGGCCGAGGAGACCGCCAAGGGCCAGAACCTGGGCGACGTGTTCGCGCGGCTGTCCTACCTCTACGGGCTGCAGCAGCAGGGCGCGGGCCGGCGTGCGGCCGAGCAGCAGTACGGGCAACGCTTCGGGGCCTCCAGCGTGGGCACGGGCAGCTCCTACAGCGGCAACATCGTGAGGTACTGACCGACATGGAACACACCTCGATCCTGAAACGTCCTCTGCGCCGCGGCATGCTCGAGCGGGCGCACTTCGTTGGCGCCGCCCCGGCGATCGGGGCCCTCGGCCCGATCATCTCGGCGGCCACCACGCTGGCGGGGTTTTTCATGCAGCGGCAGGCCAACGAGGAGGCCGAGCGCAAGCGCCAGGAGGAGATCCGCCGGGCCTACGCCATCAACGACAAATACGGCGAGCAGAGCCGCCGGAAGATCCTGGACACCGCAGAGCAGTACGCGCCTGCCGAGCGCACGCAGAATCTCAACGCCGGCGAGCAGCGCGCCACGCAGTCCGTGGAGTCGGTGCTGCAGGAGTACCGGCCCTCCGACGTCGGCCCGAAGGTGGAGGGCAAGGTAAGCGACGCCTTCCTGGCCGCGGAGGCCAAGAGCGAGGCGGACAACCTCACGCGCGCGCATGACTTCGCCCGGCGGCTCGGCAAGCTGATGGGGTACTCGGAGCTGACGACCGACGAGGCAGCGGCCAACGCCCGGACCTCCGGGGATCTGGCCGCGCTCGGCGGCGATCGCGGCAGCGAACTCGGCGTGTCGCAGATCCGCCTGGCCGGGATCGATCCGGACGCCACGGGCACGATGGTGGGCGATCTCGGAACGTGGGCGGCCGGATTGCTGGCCCGCCGCGGGAGTGCGCCCCGGCCCTTCCAGAGCAACATCGTACGACAGGCGGACGCCGGAGCCCTGCCGACCGGATGGAGGCTGACGACATGAGAACGCGCGCCTATTCGGCCGCCCGGCCCGGGATCGTGGCCGCCCTGGAGTCCTTCGGCGGCGGGGGAGGGTATGACGACAGTTACAACGATACGCTGCGCGCGCTCGCTTCGGTCGACTACCAGGGCAGCGGGGCCATGCTGAACCGGGAGAAGACCCGCGGCCAGCAACTCATGAATCAAGCCCGGGAGCGCATCCCGCAGGAGTTCTCGGGCGTTCCGGATCTCGGCGCGCACTCCCCGGCTCTGGCCGCCCTGTATCAGGCCACCGAGAACATCGACCCGGCGGACTACACGACGAACCTGAAGGATCTGCAGAACATCGGCCTGAAGCGCCAGGCGACCGACATGGCTACCGGCGGCGCCGGCAACGATCAACTGAATCGGGTGCTGTCCGTGCTGAGCGAGGAGCCGTACACGCCGTTTGCCGTGCAGGGCGACATGTTGCTGAACACCGCGAGCGGTGGCGCCGGCATGACGCCGCTGGGAGCGGCCAAGGTCGGCACTGAGCAGGCGCAGCAGGCGAAGCTCGGCGCGGAGACCCGCAAGGCCGGCTTTGAAACAGTCGACGGCAATCTGCTCGACCTCAGCAATCCGACCAAGCCGGTGTACACCGCGCCGAAGTACAGCGCCGCCAACGGGGTGCTGCTCAACGAGCGCGCCGGCGATGTGCAGCCCCTCCCGCCGGAGGCGCGCGCCTCGCAGAACGCGCCGAAGGCCTTCGAACAGGAAAACAAGCTGCGGGATGAGTACACGAAGCTGACGCAGGACTTCCGCACAGTGCAGGACGCCTACTCGAAGATCCAGGCGACCAGCGATACCGGCGCCGGGGATATGTCGCTGTTGTATGCCTACGTGAAGCTGCTGGACCCGGGCTCGGTGGTGCGCGAGAGCGAGTTCGCCACCGCGGCCGCCTCCGGGTCTTTCGGCGATCGCATTCAGGGCGCCGTGCAGCGCATCCTCACCGGCCAGCGCCTGCCGCCCGATCTCCGGCAACAGTTCCTCAGCGAGGCCAGCAGCATCTACACGGCGCAGAAACAGGGCTTTGATCGCTTGACCGGCGTTTACACGCAGCTCGCGAATCAGTACGGCCTCAGCCCGCAGAATGTGCTTGTGGATTACGCGGCGCCGGGGCAGCAGGTCGAACAGACCAAGGTGCTGGATGGAGTGACCTATCAGAAGATCGGCGGAACGTGGTATCGCCTATGACGCCCGTCACCGACCCGGCACTGATTGCGCGCCTGGAGGGCGCCCCCATGCAGCCCGGCGGCGGCAGCGGCGAGTTCGCTGCGCAGTTCCGGCCCTTCGCGCAGGCCGCGAGCGATCGGATCTTCCAGCGCACCGGTCAGCGCATCGATCCGAATGCCATCCTGGCGCAGGCCGCGCTCGAAACCGGCTGGGGCAAGAGCGCCCCGGGCAACAACTTCTTCGGCATCAAGGGCCAGGGCCAGAGCCTCCCCACCTCCGAGTTCATGGACGGCCAGATGCAGCGCGTGACGGACTCCTTCCGCGCCTACGAGAGCCCCGAGCAGTCCTTTCTCGACTACGCGGATCTGATCAGCGGCGGCCGCTACCTGCCCGGACTGGCCGGCACGGCGACGGACCCGGCCTCCCACGGCGCCAACATGGCCGCGCTCGGCTACGCCACGGATCCGGAGTACGGGCAGAAATTCCGCAGCGTCTACCAGCGGATCGCCGACGGCGGAGCGCCCGACACGGGCGCCGAGCAGCCCGGCATGCTGGCGCGCGCGGCGGACGCGGCCCTGAACTTCCTCGTGCCGCCGGCGGCGGCTGCCGAAGGATCGCCCCCGGCGCCGCAGCCGGTCACGGATCCCGCGTTGCTGGCCAGATTGAACGCCGCGCCATCGCCGGCCGCGACCGAGGGTGCGGCAACGCCGGGGGCAATCACCGATCCGGCGTTGGTCCAGAGACTGGATGCGCAAAACGCGCGGCCCGCCCCCGTCACCGATCCGGCGATCCTGGCCAGGTTGAGCGGTGACGCGCCGGAATACTCGCCGACGGAGGGCATCCCCGCGTGGCAGCGACTCTTGGAGGGTGTCGGCAAGGGCATGACGGATGTCGCGCTCGGCGCCAAGCAGCGCGCAGCGGAACTCGTCACGAGCGATGCCGCGAAACTGATCCCCTTCGCGGGCCCCATTCTTGAGGCGACCGGGAAGGTATTGCCGGAGAATGCCGTCGCGTCCCTGCAGCGAGAGGCGGCGGAGAAGCGCGCGCTCGACAAGCCGTTGACCGACACCCCCGCGGGGAAGGCCGGGGAAATGGTCGGGGTGGCCGTCCCCGCGCTCCTTGCCGGCCCGGCCGGGGCATCCTATGCAGGGGCCGCAACAGCCGGTGCCGCGGCCAATGCGCTGCTGCCGTCGGAAAGCACCAAGGAAACCGTGACCAATATCGCCGCCGGCGCCGCCGGAGGGATGGCGGGCAAGGCCCTGACGAATGCGATCGGGCGCGTGCTGTCCCCGCTGCTGTCGCGCAGCACCGTGAGCCCTGACGATGCCGTGCTCGGCCCCAGTAAGAAACTCGTCGATCGTATCCGCGAGGTCAACGAGCTGCGCGGGGCTGGCATACGCATGACCCCGGGGCAGATGCTGGGCGGATTGGTCAAGGCCGCGGAAGACAAGGCCACGTCTGCCCCGGTGGTGGGCGATTTCGTTGCTGATCGGCAACACGATGCCGTCGAGGACTTCGCGCGCGCCGCGATGAACAAGGTCCTTGAGCCCCTGCAGGCCATCGATGACAGCGTGCGGTCGCTGGATCCGAATACGCCGATCAGCCGGGAGGCGATCGGCAAACTGCAGGAGATCGTCGGGCAGAAGTATGACGACGTGCTCTCGCAGATGAGCCTGAAAGCGGATCGTCAGTTGGCGCAGGATCTCGGCAAGATCGCCGGCCTGGCCAAGAGCCTCCCCGGGGAGCGGTGGAAGCAGTTCAACAGCATCGTCAAGGGCGCGTTCCTCAGCCGCTTCTCGCCCGCCGGCAGTATGGATGGCGTGTCGCTCAAGGCGGCGGAATCCGAGATGAGGCGGATCGGGCAAAGCTACCTGCATTCCTCGAGCGCGGACGAACGCCTGCTCGGCACGGCGCTGGAGGAGGTGCGCACGGCGATGCGCGATGCGATCAAGCGCACCAACCCGGTGCTGGAGCCGGTGCTGCGCAAGATTGATCAATCGTATGCCACGCTCGGTCTCGTGGAGAGGGCGGCATCCTCCGAGGCGGCGAAGGACGGCATTTTCACTCCGGCGATGCTGGTGAGCGCCATCAAGAACGCCGACAAGTCGGTGCGCGATCGGAAATTCGCCGCCGGCGAGATGATGCTGCAGCGGTTCGCCGAGTCGGCAAAGGCGATCTTGCCGAACCGGATCCCGGACTCGGGCACGGCCGGGCGCGGCGCGAATCTCGCCGCCATAGGCGCCATGATGCTGGAGCCGACCGGGACCGCGGCCACGATTGCGGGCGCCTCGCTGCCCTATACGAAGGTGGGGAACCGCGTCATCGAAGCCTTGTTGACTGTCCGCCCGGAGATCGCCGAGCAGGCCGCGAGGAAACTACTGCCGCGCCTGACCGTCCCGGCGAGCACCGCCGGTTCCAGGGCGATTATGGAAGCGATGGAGGGGGGTTAGAGGCGGCGCAGCAGGATGCGCTTCAACCTGCCGTCCTTCATCCTGCGTTGCAGGAATGCAACAAATCGGCCGGTGATGCCGAATACGATGATCCCCAGGGAGATATTCACGGCGGCCTGCAGGCCGGCATTGAACGCGCTCATGGCCGGATTATAGCCAGCGCCGCTCAGTCGCGCTACGCGGATCCAGCCTCCATATACTCAGGCGCAGGAGGATCCCCCGCATGAGAGTCCGACTTCTACCATCCCTGATCATTGCCCTGGCGACTGTGGGCGCCTACGCCGCCTTTGCGCCGGACTACACGCCGACCATCAACTTCGCCTCGGAGGAGGCCAGCGCGGTCTCCGGGCGCTCCACGATCCGCACGGCGGCGCTCGACACCGAGCTGGCGGCCATCCAGACCTCGATCGGCGCGCTCAACGACAACCTGCAGGCGATCCAGCGGTCCGACAATGCGCTGAAGGATGGCATCGTAGAGCCGCACACCCTGAGCACGGACACGCTGGAGCTCATCGGCTCCACGGATTGGGAGCTGCGCGGCGCCTGGCTGACGACGACGGTTTATGCCGTCCGCGACGTCGTGACGGAGAGCGGGGATACCTACATTTGCGCGGTGGCGCACACCTCCGGGACCTTCGCCACGGATCTCGCGGCCGGCAAGTGGATCCTGATCGCCGAGGCCGCAAGTGCAATCACCGCCTCCTCAGTGACCTCCAGCGCCACCGGAGACATCGCCTCCACCAACGTACAGGCCGCGCTCGCCGAGCTCGACAGCGAGAAGCTCCCGAAGGCGGGCGGCACGATGACGGGGCTGCTGACGCTCTCCGGGGCGCCGTCCTCGGCCAATCACGCGGCGACGAAGACCTATGTCGACACCGCCGATGCGCTCCTGCTCCCGCTGGCGGGCGGGACGATGACCGGCGGGCTGGTGCTCTCCGGGGAGCCCTCCAATGCGCTGCACGCGGTGCCGATGCGGGATCTGGCCAGCCAGATCTCAGGGCTGGTGCTCGCCAACAACGGCACCGACGCCAACAACGATATCGACATCGCCACCGGGGTGGCCGCGGACAGCACCAACACCTATATGCTGCGGCTATCCGCGACGATGACCAAGCGTATGGACGCCGCCTGGGCGGTCGGGACGAATCAGGGCGGGATGTTCACGGGCGCGGAGGCCTCCTCGACCTGGTATCACGTCTGCCTCATCCGCGCCGATGCCGACGGCTCGATCGACGCGGGATTCGATACCTCGACGACCTGCGCGAACAAGCCGGCCGGGTACACGGCTTACCGCCTCATCGGGAGCGTGTACAACGACGGCTCGAGCAACCTGAAGGCCTTCTACGCCACGGAGACCGCCGGCGGGGGCATCAAGGTGCTCTGGACCACGCCGCCTCTGGATGTGAATCTGACGAACACGCTGACGACGGCGGCGCGCACCGACACGCTGACGGTGCCGACCGGCTACGTCGTGGAGGCGCGGATCAATGTTTTCGCCTTCGACGCCAGCAGCTCCGTACAGGCTTACATTTCCTCGCCGAACGCGAGCGATCAGGCCCCCTCGCAGACCGCCTCGCCGCTCGCCACGCTCAACGCCGCCGCCGGGGACGTGGTATTCATGCCGCTGACCATCCTGACGAATACCTCCGCGCAGATCCGGGGCCGGGCGAACATCGCGACGGCGGACAACTACCGGGTGGCGACGCTTGGGTGGGAGTGGGCGCGGCGGTAGGGTGTGACGCAAATTGTGACGCGTCACAGTCCGGAAACGCCGTGAGGGGCCGCAAAAGCACGCCAGGACGGCGGGACAGGGGCGCTGTTTGCTGACACGCCGCTCTTGAAAACCGGCGGGCCTCGCGGCCTCAAGGGTTCGAATCCCTTCCTCTCCGCCACCTTACGCTCGAAACCTCATCGTACGCACAGGAAGTGTGACGCCAAACGTGCCGCCGGGCCCTCCAGATCACAGTTTGTCGAGCAGCCGCACGGTTTTTGCAAGGTGGTCGGTCTCGAGGTGCCCGTACAGGTCTTTCGTGATCGCGATGGTCGAATGCCCCATCAATTCCTGCACCGTGGCGAGCGAGCCGCCCGCTTGGATGAGGAGCGAGGCGAAGGTATGCCGCAGGTCGTGGAACCGGACCGCCAGCCCTGCGGCCTTACGGGCGGCTTCGAAGTGCTTCCGGAGGTGTGTCGGCGTGATCGGCAGCGGCAGCCGGGCGGCGATCGCGCGCACACGCTCCGGCACCGGGATGGCCCGCGGCTTCCCGCTCTTGGTCTCCGCCAGGTAGAGCAGGCCGTCGTGGTACTCGGCGCGGAACAGCTCGGAGCGCCGCAGCCCCGTGAACGCGGCCAGCCGGATCATGTCGGCCGCCGCCGGCTCGGCGCACGCCCTGGCGAGTTCTTCCACCTGGGCGGCGCGCAGGAAGGTCCCGCGCTTGTTGATCTCCGAGAGCATGATGATCCTCTGATCGATGGGCTCCGGCAGCCAGTGCCAGACCCGGTAGGCCAGCCGGCAGATCCGGCGCAGGATGGCGAGCTTGCGGTTGATGGTGGAGTTCGTCACCTTGTCGCGGTACTTCTTCGTGAAGGTCTCCGCGACATCCGGGGCCTCGACCAAGAGCTTGCCGGCGCAGAACGGCCGGATCACCGCGACGTGGTAAAGCAGCTGCTTGCGGGACTTCAGGCTACGGGCTTCACCGTCGAGCCAGCGGGCGAGGGCGTCGTCGAGTGTATGGGCACCACGTTGGACCCGCCGGTGCTTGGCGCGGATCTGCGCTTCGAGTTTCTTGGCTTCTTCCCTGGTAGCTCCCGGGCCAGCAGATTGTCTAATGCGTTGACCGCCGATCTGGATGTCGACCCACCAGACGTCGCCTCTGCGTCTGACTGGCATACGGACCCCCGTAGTCCGCGCGCGTTGTTGATGTAGTCCTGCAGGTCGTCGGGGTGCACCCGATCTGAGCGCGCTGAGGCGCCGCATCGTACCGTCTTGAGCAGCCCGGCGTCCACCAGCCGGCGCACGGAGCGCGGGGAGATCCGCAGGCGTTCAGCGACTTCGGCGGTGGTCAGGAGCATGTGTTACATACTGTTTGATACTGGCGCCGGCAGAAGGAAAATGTAGTAACCATGCTCCTGCGCCATCGCGGACAAATCTTCTACAGTGCACGACTTGTTTACTGACTGTGCGGAGGCATCCCATCGTTGGACGCTTCCATCGACATTCGGCTGTTCAATTACAGTCCCGGCCGCACTTTCGAGTACCCAATCCCCACTAGCCTCTGAGTATCGGATCGCGTTTGGTTCGGGCTCATCCGAACACCCACCCAACACTACCGCCAGCGCGAGGATGAGGCGGGTCATGGCTTAATGTGCTTCACTAGCCACTCTCTCATACGCGAATACCGTTGTTCTGGCGTCTCGTTGTAGAAGCCCGCCTCGTCATTCATAAAAACGACTTCTTGCGCTAATGGTGTAGCAATATCGAAAGCGGCGGCGACTTCCTCTGGCTCCTCTGGATCAACAGTTGAAAGGTCCATGTGCTTCATATGCCCAAGCGCACCGAGAGCGCAATACTCGCCGTCGCGTTCAAAATCCCCAGCTATCAGTCGCTTGTTAGGCAATGCGTCCAGTGCCGCAAGCATATCCAGCAACAATCTTTGCCCGCGTTTACCGCGCATAGCGGAAGCAACTCGGCCGCGCCACCTAATCAAATCCCAATTATCCAGATCGGATGAATACCCGCTTCTACTCATATCACCACCCCCACGTAGTAATCCACATAAGTAGCAGGAACCAGAGATAGGAGATCATGTGTCGTCGCTCCTTCTGCCTTTGCAATGGTCCACAGCTAGACAGTGGCCCATCAGCCCAAAGAACCAGATGATTGCTCCCGTTATCAAAAGAACCAGCGCCGCCGGCACGCCAAAAGCCTCATCAATGAAGTGCATCACATAGAGCCCGGCCATGCCTACCACAACAAGCGCGAGCAGAATCCCTGCCGTGAAGATCACGGTCCAGGTTGCAACGCAAAGTTTCGTGTTCATTCCTTGCCCTCCCGCATCGCGGCGGCGGCACGGTATTTGTTCACGCACCCCATCAAGTCATGTTTTTCGCGGAAATAGTCACTGGCATAACTCCCCCAATCCAGTACATCGTCGGCGGCTTCTTCTACCAGCGCCTTGAACTTGTCGCGCTCGGCCTTCACGGCGGCGAGTTCGCGCCGGAGACTTTCGATCATGACTTGTGGGCCATGTACCACATCGCAACCCAGCGTGCCGCGTTCGCATCCCCGACTGGAGAACTGGCTGACCTTGCAATCGCTCGGCGTGTCTGTGCTCATCATCCCTCCTACCAGTTAGGTGGACGCCACGTCTTTATAAACACCCAGCCAACGAAGGCGAAGGCGCACACGACGAAGAGGACCGCAACAGCGAGCACACCTCCCAACGTGTATAGGGCATAGAGCAGCCACGTTGGAATATGAATGTCCATCACTCCTCCTTCTCGCGCGAGCTTGGTTGCGGGCGGTTCTCGCTGAGCATGGCGCGTACCGCTTTCATGAAACCCCTCCTGCCCGTGTGGTACATGCAGATGTTGTTCGGCTCATGTCTCCACATGTGACACCAGCCGCCGTCTGCGTGTGATTTCAAGTCGCAGGTATCACAGTTGTTCGGGTTCATCGTTCTCCCTCGCCGCTTCGGCGCTCGGCTCAACGAGTTCGGTATTCTCACGCACCCACGCCTCAATCTGTTGCCGGCACCATTCCTGCGCGCCCTCCAAGGTGGCGAACTCCTCGCTGTCACCCTCGCCCCAGACCGCGATGTATGGCGTTGCGCTGATCTCGGTTGCCAGTCGGATGTGGAATCCGTAGCGGTTATCGATCCATTCTTGAAAGCCAGGCGCGCCTCGGCCACATTCATGAGTCCACTCGATTGGCTTCGGTCGAACGATGGGCCGGCTCTCCATCCCCGCCCGATATGCGGCGCGGTAGAAGCGTTCGAGGAATGCTGTGATGTCGTCGGGGATTGTGATTTCTGTGTATCCAGCGCAGCCGATCTCAGGGTCGTCGTCATAAACCTCAACGATTGCGCCACACCCCCGCGCCAGCCGTTCAATGTCGTCGGTCATTTTGTGATCTCCCTGATTTCCAGGATTGCTCCAGGCATTATCCATAAGCCTGGGTCATTGGGGTGTTGGAATCCTGTCTTGCTTATCTGGGATGCAAATTGCGGCAAGTCCTTTTCGGAAACGAAATCACACTCCGAGTAATGGTCTGCCCGAGTGAGAATAGAGAACAAAGTCCCGACGTAATACTTGACTCGGTACTTTGAGGCAACGTTCATAACTGTGTTATTGGTGATTTTCATATCTATCCCTCCACCCCAAACCGTTCGCGGATTTGCTTGGCAACCACGAAGCATGACGCGCTTGTGCCAAGCTGCAAGTCGGCCGCAAACTGTTCGCACATCCTCGCGCACTCAGCCGCGCAGGCGCGGACGGCAATCTGCCAGATGAACCACTTGAGTTCTCGCGGTACGGTAGCAATCGCGACGGTCTGCTCTATAAACTCCTCGCGCATCAGTTTGTCGTCGGTCATCGGATCTTCCTACATGGGGCACATTGCGTAATAAATTCTTCAACGGTAATTGCGGAGTCTGGTGTTAGCAGCGCCCGATATGCCTTCCCGCTTTCAAGGTCGTGATAGCTTATGAATCGACCGCAAAAATCGCAGCGATTCCACGGCTTCTCGCGTATCAGCTTGTCGTTGGTCATGTCAAATTCTCAGGCGCAAGCTCACGCCCGCATTCGTTACAGAAATACTGATGACTGCCGGGCTCGTCGTATTCCCATGATGCGCCTGTCAGTTGTGCAGTAGCCCGCGTTCTGTTCCATTCGTGTCTGATTTGTGCCGATGGATGGTCAGGGCATATATAGGGGAGTTCTTTCTTCTGTTCGTCGGTCATGCGTCCTCCGAATCCAGTTCTTCCATGCACATCTGCGCCTCGGGGTCGTCTGGGTAGTCGGCGCATATATCTCGTAGCGCCTGAATAACGTTGTCACGAGTAGCGCCAGGAAACCATTCCATCGCGAACGCAATGAACCGCTCGGCATCGTCTGCGTAAGCAGCCGCAGGATGTGCGCTCGCAAACAACTGGTAGGCGATTAAATCGGCTTCGGCGTCGGTCATTTCGGCGGCTCCGGTAGTGGCATCCAGTGGGTAGGCTGTACATCGTCCTCAGCCTCATCGTCAACCCAAAGATCTCTCCATCTATCGTCTAACGCATTCCAATAGCCCACCCACATCCCGCAAAAAGCCGCATCATGGGACCAGCAGAAAATGGGCCTCCCGTCTCTCGGTGCAGTCTCAATCGGTTGCCATTCGCTCATCTCAATCACTCGCTTTCTTGGTCTCCAGGGACGCGATTACACGTCTGCGCCAGTCTGCCCATAACAGATACTCAGCCCAGGCTTGGGCGGCGCGGTGCCATGCTAGGCTGCTCGCGTCCTCGGTCGCAGTGGGCCTCGGCTCAGTCGGTGGCAACCGCATAGTCCGGGTGCTTGCTGGCCATGTGGCGTGCGAGGTTGTCGAATGTCCGCGTGCAGCACGGGCATACGCCGTGGCCGACGCGATTCTTGATGCGCGTCTTGGCGGCCTTCTGCGCGCGCTCCCGGTGCTCGGCGGCGATCCGCTGTTCGCGCTGGCGAAGCGCCTCCTGCTCTGCCCACTCCTTGCGCTTGCGTTCCCGCTCCAGTTCCTTTTTCAACCGGGCGTTCTCGTTGGTGCCGTAGTATCCCCACTTACATTCACAGTACGGGCATGCCCAGCCGTTGCCCTCCTCTTGGCACTGCGCGCGTCGGCGCTCGTTGATCGCGTAGGTGCCGCCGCAGCGGCCGCAGTTTATGACCGTCAGCTCGACGGAAGTGTTGAAACGATAGTTCTCGGTGGTGGGTACAGTGATTGCCATGCGTCCTCCTTCTCAGATATTCAGCACCGCCGCCCATTGCCGCATCTGCCGCTCCTTGAGCGCGCCAGGGTCGCATCGCTGCGCCAACGGCACAGTCCTCGCCGTGCGGTGGAACAACCTGCCGCAGTACCGGCATACCAGCGTCAGCAGATAGCGATGCTGCGCGACCTGCGTTGGAGTGCCGAGCCGGCGGCAGTGGGGGCAGAGGTGCCTCATGCCGTGGCTTGCAGCGCCTCGGTCTTGGCCGCCAGCGCCTCGATCACGCGCTGCTTCTCGGTCTTGTTCTTCAACTCGCGCAGCAGGTCGCGGCAGAGGTTCAGGGAGTCGGTGTCCTGCGCCGCCTCCACCTGGGCGAGTAGCGACGTGACGGTCACGGGGCCGGTCTCGTCGCCCAGCAGGTCCTTGCCCGTCTCCTGCGCCTCCTCGGTCTTGTCCTCGATCGCCGGCGCGGCCTGTCCTGTGAGTGCCGCCGTCACGCTGTCACTCTGCGCGGTGAACCCGAGCGCCTGATTGTCGTGCTCGATAATCTGGTCCAGCTCCTTCGTGTGCGGGAGCTGCTTGTAGGCGCGCTTGACCACGCTCTTGATGGCGAATTGGTCGTACCAAGTCGTCCAGCCGGGTCCCTCGGCCGCCTTGGAGGCGGCGCGCACCTTCTCGATATCGCGCCGCGGCATGACCTCGCGCTTGATCTCGCCGTTGGCGAGTTTCACCACGGCGTAGGCCGCCACCACCGGGCCAGGGTCATCGCCCAGGAACGGCCGGTGCACGAGGCGGGTCTGATCTCCGCGCTCGTACTCGAAGTGATCGCGCTCGTAGACCGCCGCGGCGTCGACATACGTCACCTCCCCGCAGCCGTAGAGCTTCTTGATCATGCCGCCGGCCATCGGCAGGTACTGGACCTTCTTGATCCACCTGTCGCGGCCCTCGGAGTCCTTCACCTTCGTGTTGTAGACGTTCAGCACGGCCTCCTTGCCGTCGGGCAGCAGGCCGTCCTTGGCGGCCAGCATGCAGGCGATGAAGAAGGTCCGCGGGTCAGCCTGGGCGATCATCGGATCGTTCAGCACGGCGGTCTTGCAGACGCCGACGAATTGCTGCACGTCGATCGTGCGCGGCAACAGGGACGCGATCTCGTTGCGCTTGCCGTCCAGCGTGGCGAACAGGCGGCGGACAGGATCGGCGGATTCAGCAGGCTCGCCGGCAATGGCGGCCTTCAATGCTTGTGTGGACATACGCTCTCCTAACTGTTACTTGACTGTTACTTGACTGTGAAAACGCGGGCCGTGCCCTTGCGGGTGAAGGCTTTCACCAGCTTCGGGTCGTGCTCTTTCAGGGCCGATTGATCGAGCCAGGACGTAGCCCGGTTCTTCCAGACGAACCCCACCTTGTCACCGACGACAACCTCGGTGCAGTCGCGCATGATCCGCTTCACGTCGAACTCTAGGAGTGCGTACTCCGCCTGTCGGGCTTTGATCTCGTGCTCGATAGCGCGCAGGCGTAGATACTTCTCCGTCAGGTCCTCGTCCGCGATCAGCGCGGGCGCCTCTCCGTCCTTGGCGAACAGCATGTTCACGTCCGTGAGTGTCAGCGGGTCCGGCGCGATACCAGTCAACACGTGGTTGTTCCAGAATGCCAGCGCCTTCTCGCGCATGGCTGCGATCAGCGCGTCGTCGCGCTCGATCAGGTACGGCTTCAGCTCGTCGGCGCCGAATAGGGCGGCCACGATGCAGGACTTCCGTCCGGTGATCCCGAGCCCCCACATGGCCTGCGCGGTGTACCAGACCGGCACGTCATCCGTGCCCTGGTCGCCCCACTCCTTGGCCTTGAACGGGTGCACGGTCTTCAGCTCGCAGTTCGTGATCTCCTCCGCGCCGTTCAGCCGCAGCTCGAAATCGATCTCGCAGGCGAACATCGGGTGCTGCGCGTCGGGATACCGGCGGTTGGCCGCGACGACCTCCACGTCCATGCCTTCCTGCCTCAGGCTCTCGGTCAGCATTTCCGCGACGACACCCTCCCACCGCTTGCCGCGCAGCAACTGCTTGCGGGGCCGCTCGGGCTCCTCCGACGGCGGCTTCGTCTTGTCGGCCCACAACTGCACCAGCGTCTTCCACGGGCTCACGCCGAGGATGGCCGCCACGTCGCTGCCGCCGATGAACTTGCGGCGGTCAGGACGCACGTCGATGGCCTGTGCGCTCACTCGCCGATCTCCAGATCCGCCGGTTCCTCGGTCTCCTCGTTGCCCGCCGTCTCGACCGTCACGCCATGGCCGAGCAGGTTGATCAAGTCGTGCTGCGTGGCCTTGCGCACCGAGATCAGGCTGCGGGCGTGCCGGCGGGCGGCGCCCATGTTTTTGGCCTGCACCAGCAGGGTGATCTCGGCGGTGTTGTCGCGGCCGACGTCGACCCGGTAAATCGTGTCGTCACTCATGTTGCGGTTCTCCAGTTACGCCGCCGGCTTCGGCGGCTCGTCGTCAAATGCACCGCGCTGCATGTCGGCGCGGATGCGGGTCAATTCGGCCCTCGTCTGCTGCTCCGTGTAGCCGAGGTTGTACTGCTGCAGGTACGTCGACAGCGGCGAGCCCGCCAGCCGCATGGACACCCGCGCCGCGGCCAGCCGCGTGATCGCGTCGCCGGAGAGCGGGAACAGCAGGATGCGGGCGGTCATGCGGCTACCCTAATCGCGGCGACTTGCTGGATGCGCTCGCCGATCCACCGCATGACCGGCACCGCCATTGAATTCCCCAACGCCTTGTAGCGCGGGCCATCGGCTGCGGGCTTGCCGCGATAGGTGATCAGCGTGTAGTCGTCGGGAAATCCCTGGAGTCGCTCACATTCCCTTGGCGTCAATCTGCGGACCTGCATGGACTGCATGACGGCAGGCATCCCCTGCCCCGGCTTGCCGCCTCCCGTGGTGAGTTGTGGCGCAATCTGACCATCACCACCTTGCAGTCGGAGCTCGGCGCGGAGTGAATGAGCAATCACCGTTGAAAGGTCCGCCTCGGGGAGCGGGCCTTTATAATCGCGCGCGGTCAGGGTGCAGGCCGGATCATGGGATGCGATCAGGTTGTCGGCCGTATCGGCGTCGTTTCGATACCCGCTACTGCCTGGAGAGCCTGCAGCAATGGGACGGGCAACGCCTTCCCCCGCTTCCCGGCGCGGCGCAGGATGCCCCGACAGGCTGTGGCGCTCAAATAGAACCGCCGCGGCACGCCGCCAGTCTCCAAGATGGCCGATAACGAACACGCGACGGCGGCGCTGTGGAACTCCGAAGTACTGAGCGTCCAAAACTCGGTAGGCGAACCCATACCCGAGTTCGCCCAAGAGTCCGAGGAAGGTGCCAAAATCCCGTCCTCCGTGACTCGACAGGACGCCGGGCACGTTCTCCCATACCACAAAAGTGGGCCGATATCGGCGAGCAATTGCGCCAAAGGTGAGCATGAGGTTGCCACGCGGATCTGCCAGTCCCGCTCTGAGTCCAGCGACGCTGAAGGACTGGCAGGGAGTTCCTCCGACGAGAACATCGACATCTGCATCAGGCCACTCCTCGAATTTTGTCATGTCGCCCCAATTCGGAACGCCCGGATAGTGATGCGCGAGCACGGCGGACGGGAACTTGTCGATCTCGGAAAACGCCACCGGCTGCCAGCCGAGCGGATGCCAGGCGACGGTCGCTGCTTCGATGCCAGAGCAGACGCTCAGATAATTCATATCCCCAGCGCCACGCAGATCACATCAGGCAGGTTGGAGGCGGCCAGGAGCAGCATGGCGATGAGGACGGCGCCTTTGAGGGCGATGCGGTCAGTCATCGGGGCCCTCCCGTCCGCATTCGATTTTCTCGTGCTCGTCCGCCACCCGCCGGCGCGCGTAGTTGTCCGCGTACCAGCGCAGCAGGCCGAATACCTGCGCCCCGATCGTGGCGGCGCGCTCCGTCAGGCTGACCGGGCGCTGCAGCTCATGGGCCGCATCGCGAAACAGGCGCGTCACCAGCTCGTCCATGTTCACTTCCTCAAGCTCGTCGGAGAGGAAGCGCGCGCCCGTCTTGGGGTCGCTCGCCAGCGCCATGAACTCCTGGCGGTAGTGCTCGAGCGCGGCGTCGGCGTCCCAGCCGGTCGGGCCGCGGGGGTCGGTCGGGTGGCCTGCGTACGGCGGCCAGGTTGCCGAGTCGCCGGGGCCGGGGGTATATGCGTTCATGGGGTGCTCCTCGTCGCTGCGTGTTGTGCAGCGGTAGAAGCATTAAAGCAGATGCTTCACCAATAGTCAAGCATGTGCTTTAACGTGTGACGCAGATCACGGGCGCGGGCCGCGCGCTACTGGCGGTGATTACGTAACGGAACTATTGCTGCTGACGGAAGCCGCGGGTGACCCAGGCGATAGCGGAGCAGAGGGCGTAGAAGGCGGCGACCGGGACGAACCAAACGAGAAACCACCATATTGCATGGCGGGCATAGTCGGGCTGATGAGTAGCCGTCAAGGGAGGCCGCGAAGTCATGGCGGCCGCAAGGATCAGAACTCCGTAACCCGCGGCGAGCGCGATTTTCAGCCTTGCCCAGCCAGAGAGCGCCATTACTTGGCCCTGGCGCGCTGCCGTTTCCCGTCGCGCTTCTTGTTGAACTCGCCCTGGCGCCGCTCCCAGTCGTGGTAGGAGGACCCGAGGAGGAGGTCGTACTGCACCGGGAAATCGTCTTCGAAATCAGCCGGCATCGGCGGCTGATCCTCCGGCCGGCGCACACCGAGCTTCAGGATCTCGAAGTAGTGAGGCTTGAGGCGCTCGTCGATCATCGACCATAGCCGCTCGATTGGACTTACCCGCACGCCAATCATCTCGGTCGGTAGTCCGTCTTCCTCGCCAGTGACCATCCAGCGCATCGATCTACCGAAGTGATCGGCCAGTTTTTGCAGGTTTTTCTTGAGGATGCGCCCGGTTTTTATCCATCCAGTGACGGCCTGAATCTCGACCTCGCAGAGCTTCGCCAGTTGCGCGGCCGGGATGTGGAGCCGGTCCATTTCGCTCTTGATCCGCGCCCCGATGGCCTTTTTGTTGTCGGTGTAAAGCATGCGCTTGATTATGCCACCCGGCCGAGGCTGGTGCGTATGAAGCACTTACTTGAGTAATGCTAAAGCATGTGCTTTAATGGCGACATGAGCGCCATGCAACGCGCAGCGCAGGTCGTCGGGGGACAGGCCGCGTTGGCGAAAATTCTCAAAGTCTCCCCACAGGCCGTGAACCAGTGGGTACGCGGGGAGCGCCCAGTGCCACCCGAACAGTGCGCAGCGATTGAAAAAGCTACGGCTGGCGAAGTGATGGCGCGCGATCTCCGCCCGGACCTCGCTGAGATATTCGCCCCGAAAGACGCCGCATGATCTCCGCCGCCGCCCGGGCCGAATACCGCTGGCGCCACGAGCGCCCGGTGAACCTGTGGCGGACGTACGCGCACGAGCTCGGCATCTTCGCGTTGAAATGCACGGTGGCCGTCGTCATCGCCTCGTATGCGGCGATGTACGTCATCACCTGGGCACGGAGGGCGTGCGCATGGTGAGCCCGCAGAATGCCTTTACGCCCACCGGAGCGCATCCGGCAAATCGCGATCCTCCCCACTGTCTTTCGGCGCCGCCTTCTCGGGGCGCCGCTCTCTTTGCTGCGGGAAGGTAAACGCGCGCAGGTGAGCACGATGTAACACAGACATAGGAACCCGGCCGCTCGTTTCCAAGGCCAGCAGGCCGGGCGAGGAGAACACAGAATGGCTGCACGCAAGTCCAGCAAGGACGAATTCGAATTGCGGTTCTACGTCGATGAGGCGACGTTTAAAGCCTTGTCGATGCTCGCTCATAGGACCGATCGCTCCGTCAATGGTTTCGCCAAATCTCTCGTGCGCCGCGGCGTATGGGGAGAGTCTCGCCTGCTCGATGCCGATCAGGCAAAGGAAGGTTTCGGAAAAAATTCCGACGACGGCGATCTGACCGGGGAATTCGAACGGTGAGTGAGGTCGTCGACGCCTCCGGGTTGTTCTTCGACGCCCGCCGGGAGCGGCGGATCCGCGAGCTGCGGGAGGAGCTGGAAGCGTGCCCGCGGAGCGAGCGCATGCGCATCTACCGCGAGCTGCAGGTTGCGATCAGTTGCCGCAGCGCGCGCCAGGTCGAGGCGATGGAGCAATGGCTGGGGTTGTCTCATGCCTAGCCGGATCGTGCGCGAAGGGCTTCTCGACAGCGATCCGGTCGGCTCGGTCAGCCTGGAGGCCGAGGCGCTGTTCGTTCGCCTGATCCTGCTCGCCGATGACTTCGGCCGGTATGACGGTCGCGTGTCGGTCATCTGCCGGCGCGCGTTCGTCAACCGACGGTCAATTGACGAGTCGATGTGTGCCGGAATGCTGGACGAATTACTGCGCGCAGGGCTCATAAAAGGGTACGTCGTTGACGGGAAGCCCTACATCCTCATCCCGAACTTCAACCAGCGCAGTCGCGCCAAGAAAAGCAAGTTCCCAGCACCTACCACCGATAACAATCAAGAGTTTAACAATGAAATTGTCAGGCATGCGGCTGACAAATGCCTGACAAGTGACGGTCACGCGCGCACGGAGTCGGAGTCGGAGTCGGAGTCGGAGTCGAAAAAAGAAACTACCTTGAACCATCCCAAACAGCCGGATGGTTCGACGGCGACCTACCCCGAGGAATTCGAGGTGCTCTGGCGACGCTACCCCAAGCGTGTCGGCGGCAACCCGAAGAAGGCGGCGCTGGCTGCATGGCGAGCAGCACGGCGACGACACCCCCAGCAGGTCATCGCGGATGGCCTGGACCGCTACATCGCTTTCCTGACCGCGACCAAGAAACTCGGAACCGAGTACGTCCAGCAGGCGTCGACGTTCTTCGGCCCCTCGGACCGGTTCCTCGAGGAGTGGGCCGCCCCCCCAGCCGGGGGAGACGATCTGCCGGAGTGGATGCGAGGCATCATCAACATGCCGAGGAGCGGCGCATGAATGCCGAGGCCCTGCTATCGCGCCTGGAGGGCGTTCGCGAATCCCAGCCCGGCCAGTGGACGGCGAAATGCCCAGCGCACGAAGACCGCTCCCCGTCGCTCTCGGTGCGCGAGTCCGAGGACGGCAAGGTGCTGGTGACATGCTTCGCCGGCTGCAGCGTCTACGACATCGTGGCCGCAGTGGGGCTTGAGATAACCGACCTGTTCCCGCCGCGCGTCGAGATCGCACACCACACCCCGAAGGCCAAGCGCATGCCGCTGCCCGATGCGTGGCACTGCGCGCAGTTCGAGATCGGCGTTGTGCTGATCGCCGCGGAGGACATCGCGAAAGGCAAAGCGCTTTCCGAAGACGACATGAAGCGGCTGCGTGATGCGGTTCGCAAACTACGAGCCATCGACGAGGCGGCGTATGGGACTGGTTGAGCGGGCGGAGCGGAGATTTCAGCAGGCCAAGGACTATGGCGCCAACGTCGTGCACGACGCGGCGATCGACTGGTCGCGATACGAACTCTCGGAGGAGGATCAGGCCCGGGTGCGCAAGGCCGAGGCATGGGAATCGGATCTCATCGACGCCTTCTGCATGCACGAGGAGATCATCGGCGCAACGCTGCCCTGGGAGGGTGTGCGCGACAAGGTACGGTTCCGGCCCGGCGAGCTCTCGCTATGGACCGGGATCAACGGCCATTTGAAGTCGATGGCGCTGAACCAGATCGCGCTGGGCTTCACGGCGCAAGGCGAGCGATCCTGCATCGCCTCTTTCGAGATGCACCCGATCAAGACCCTCAAGCGCATGGCGCGGCAGTTCATCCGCGCCGAATCCCTGTCTCCCTCAGAGGTTCGCGAATTCTTCGCCGGCATCCAGGGTGGGATCTGGATCTACGACCAAGTTGGCACGGTGAACACCACCCGCGTGCTCGCGTTGAGCCGGTACGTGCGCGAGGAAATAGGCTGCCAGCACATCATCATCGACTCGTTGATGAAGTGCGGTATGGACGCGGATGACTACACCACGCAGAAGCGGTTCATCGACAAACTCTGCACCTATGCCAAGGATTCCGGCCTGCACGTGCATCTGGTCGCGCACTCCAAGAAAGTCGCCGATGAAGGTGTGCCCGGGAAGATGGACGTATCCGGTCACGCAGACCTGACGAATATGCCCGATAACGTGTTCGTCATCTGGCACAACAAGAAGAAAGCCAAGGCGCAGCAGGATCTCGATCACGCCCACGATCGCGAGTCGGACGCGCTGTTCATCTGCGAGAAGCAGCGCAACGGCGAATGGGAGGGAAAGTTAGGGCTGTGGTTCGACAAGACCTCGCTGCTTTTCAGCGACCGGGAGGCACGCATTCCATGACCCGCAACCCATGCACTGGACCCGCATGACCGCGAACATCATGCAATCCGATTCTGGCTATCGCGTGTACCGGAACAACGGCCGCTACAGCGCGCACCGTCCGTGCGAGGTCTACCGAGGCGCGCAGGTCCGCATCGGTGAGTACGCGAGTTTTGCCGAGGCGGCGCAGGCGTGCGAGGAGGACGCGAAGCGATGACTCTGAAAGCGATGCTACTGCAAGCCGCTGACGTGCTGCAGCAGGAAATGCGGGAGGCGGCATGAGCACTCTCACCGATCAGGTACGCACGCATCTCTGCAAGGCACAGGAGGCGCCGACGGCCGCCGTCATCGCGCAGGTGATCGGCGCCTCGCCGCTGGTCGTCGGCAATGCACTCGACGAGCTGCGCGGCCTTGGGCACGCTCGCGAGGATGGCCTGCACCGCTGGCGGATCACGGATAAGGGGCGGATGGCCAATGGCTCCGCCGCCTCTGTGTCGGATCCATCGCCAGTCCAGACGCCCGCGGCCGGCACGATTGCCGCCCGTCTGTTGGAGGCCATCAGCACCGACGGCCATACGGCCACCGAGCTGATGACGATCACGGGACTGACGAAGGTGCAGGTGACCAGCAATCTCTCCAGCCTGCGCGGGCGCGGTCACGCGCACACGGAGGGCGAGCGGGGCGGCGAGCCCATCTGGCGTCTCGGGGGCGTCAGAACGCTGAAGCCGGTACGCAACCAGAAATGCACGCAATGCGGCAAGGAATGCTCACCGAACTCCGGCAGCCTCTGCCGTGACTGCTATCTCGCCAACGCGGAGGCCAAGCGCCACGCCGTCACGGATCGTGCCGTTATCCCTGAGGCGCGCGAGGGCATGAAGCAGATCTTTGGCCGGGAACTCGAAGAATCAATGGGCCGTGTCGAGATCGACCGCGCCGTTATCGCCAAGGTGCACGACGAGCAGGAGGCCGCGGACGTAGGGAAAACTACGGATTTCCTACGCCGCGTCCACACCGAGGCCGAGGAAGCCGTGCGCGCATACCTCGCTGCACTACAGCAGTCCGACCCGCAGTTGAAGGCGCTGATCGCCGTGCGCGATGCGGCCGCGGTCGCCGTGGAGGCTATGGGCAAGCACGCATGACCGAGCGCACGCACACGATCATCCTCTACGGCGAGAGCCAGAAGGCGCACCTGCTCGCGGTGTGCGAGAGCCTGCCGGTGGACGGCGAGAAGCCCTACGTCATCCGCATCAGCCAGAAGATGCCGGAGAAAACCGAAGAGCAGCGCGGGTATTTCTTCAGCACGGTCCTGCCGCTGTTCGCGCGCGCCTCCGGAGAGGACGAGGAGGAGTTCTACGAACTGCTGCTCGGCATGTACGCGCCGCGTGTCTACCACGCCAAGGACGGCCACGAGTGGTATCACATCGTGCGCGTCTCCGAGATGACCTCGGCTCAGATGAGCGCCTTTATCGACCGCTGCATCCGGGAGGCCGCCGGCATCGGTTGCATCATCCCGTGTGCAGACAAAAATTGGCGGGCCACAAGGAGGCGGGCATGAGCATCCTCGCGATTGATCCGGGCACGACGCAATCGGGCTGGTGCTGGTTCGACGGCCGGGGGGTGCGCGACTCGGGCGTGTTCGATAACCCGGAGATCTTGCAGATGGCGGCGGCGCACCCGGCCGATCTGCTGGCGCTGGAGATGATCGCCAGTTACGGCATGCCGGTCGGCAGGGAAGTCTTCGAGACCTGCATGTGGATCGGGCGGTATGTCCAGGCGTGGCGCGCGCCCGATGCCGCGATGCTCGTCTATCGGCGCGATGTGAAGTTGCACCTGTGCGGGAGCGCGCGCGCCAAGGATCCGCACATTCGGCAGGCATTGCTCGATCGCTTCGGTCCCGATGCGATCGGGAAAAAGGCGGCGCCCGGCCCGCTCTACGGCGTGCGATCTCACGCATGGGCCGCTCTGGCCGTCGCGGTCACGGTATGGGACGGCATTCACGGTGCGGCGAAGGCCGCGTAATTCACACATACAGCGAGGTAATCGACATGGCAGCAATGATTGGCGGACAGATCGTTGGAGGTGAGGGCGCGACGCGGCGCGCGCAGGTGCGCGAGGCGGCGGACGAGTTAATCAAGGCGCTGGACGAGATGGATAAGGCGATCGGCCTGATCAACGAGCGCGTGCAGATGGTCGTGGTCCCGACGCCGCAGCCTCCCGACGCGGCGTCGAATATGAAGCCAGTTACCGTCGAAGCGCGCTGCGAACTGGCGCAGTTCCTTCATGCCCGCGCGGAGACGGTGAGCAGCATGGCGACGGGGCTGCGCCTGCTCGCCACGCGCATCGAACTGTAATCGGCCCACACACAGCGAGGAATCGAACATGAGAGCAGAATCCGCCGGGCTGGTCAGCCCGATCTACAACACCGAGCCGCCGGTTACGCGGGAGAACGATCCGAGCGACGGCAAGACCACGGTCACGAATCTCGCCGATCGCGAGCAGGTGATCCGCGAGGTCAACGACGAGCTGGACGCCTGCGACACGGAGGCCGAGCGGGTCAAGACGCAGATGAAGGCGATTGCCAAGCGGCGGAAGAAGGCGAAGGGACGGCTCAAGACGGTTGGCATGAAGGCCAAGAACTTCGACGCCGCCAGGGCGTGCTCGAAACTGCCGCCCGACGTGCGCGACGAGGACGATCAGGAGATCGTCTACATCCGCAAGGTGCTGGACTGCTCGCCGCAGGCGGATCTGTTCGCCACGGTGCAGTAAGCCGGCATGGACATCTATCCGATCCCACCCGCCACCAAGGCCGCCGAGCAGCGAGAGGCGAGTGTGGCGGTCTTGATGGGGGTGGGCAAGGCCAAGGGCATGGGCAGCTTCGTGCGGCAGGTCTCCGATCAGATCCGCCTCGTGCACGATCTCGGCATCGAATTGAAACCGCAGGCGGTGTACTGATGGACGAGCGCACCACACGCCTGGGATACCCGTACACGGACGCGGAGCTGGCCGCCATGGGCGAGGGGCTGTCCTTCGACTTCGAGCTGGAGGACAGCCCGCAGCGCGGGGAGAGTTTTGAGGACTGGCTGAAACGGACGGGACGCGAGCATGGCGCGCAACGAGAAGCAACGGCGTGAGTTCGACCCGGAGCGGCAGGCCCGCTGCCTCTCGAAGGTCCGCTACGAGAGCGCGCGGATCGCCCGCAAGCGTGCCGAGGCCCGGGGCCTGCCGCTGTATCACTACCGCTGCCCGCACTGCGGGTTCTGGCATCTGACGAAGAAGCGGGTACCGCATGCTGCTGGATGACAACGAGGTCAGGCTGGTGGAGTTCGTCAAGATGGTGCTGGATGACGGCGCCTGCCCCTGCGCGGGCTGCCCGCACCGCGCCTACTGCGCCGAGAAGGAGCTCGCCTGCACGGATTATCACCTCTACGTCAACAGCGCCAACCACGAGCGCCGCCGCGATCGGCACCCCACGCGCCATCGCTACGAGCGCATCTACTCCATCCGCTCGGACATCCTGAGCCAACTGAAGGACACACCATGGGACTACTCGACGGCACTGAGGGCATAGCGCCCGTTGAATCGCTGCTGGTACGGCCGCTCACGGACAAGGAGGCGCACATCGGCCAGGCGATCATCGACGGGCTGATGACGATGGAGGGGCTGACGGACAGCGAGGCCGAGGCCGCCTTCGGCGTGGCGCTGGCGATCTACGCCCGGCACCGGCAGGCCCTGCCGCAGCGGGACATGAACGCGATCGCGAGGGTGGCGGAGACGGCGACGAAGATCCTGGCCTCCGGCCGCATCCAGTTCCGCAGCATGGCGAAGATCGTGGCCGAGAAGCTGCAGAACGGGGAGAAGCTGCTGTGAGCCGGGCGGACGAGATCATCGCGCAGATCGGCGAGCTGCTGGAGGAGTTGAAGGCCCTGCTCGCGCAGGAGGGGGGAGAAGAAGAAGGGGAACCTGCTGCCGCAACCGCAGGCCCCCAGGGCGCGCCGAGGCAGGGGATCTCGGCGCTGTCCCTGTCCCGGCTGATGGCCGAGGCCGGCGTGGAGGAGGTCCGCGGGGAATGAGTGTCGCTCCCCGCCCTGACGACCGGCGCATGATGGGGTCATGAGCGATCTACCGGACTCGATCCTCGACTACCACGCGATGGGCTGCCAGCTCATCCAGCACGAGGGCTTTGTCCCGCACGCCTATCAGGACTCGCTCGGCTGGTGGACGATCGGGATCGGCCGGCTCATCGACAAGCGCAAGGGAGGCGGCATCACGCGGGAGGAGGCGCTGTACCTGCTGCGCAACGATATCGAGGAGAAGGTCGAAGATCTGGACTACCACCTCCCCTGGTGGCGCAAGCTCGACGGCGTGCGGCAGCGCGCCCTGCTCGACATGGCGTTCAACCTCGGGATCGCAAAGCTGCTCACCTTCAAGACCACGCTGTCGCTCATCAAGGCCGGCAATTACGAGGACGCGGCCACGGCCATGCTGCAAAGCAAGTGGGCGCGCCAGGTGGGCCTGCGCCCCGGCCAGCGTGCGCACCGCCTGGCGAGCATGATGCGCACCGGCGAGCCACCGACGGACATCCGGCCATGCTGAGCCCCCGCATCCTCGTAGACGAGCTCGCCGCCGGCGTTGTCGCGCTGGCCCTCGCCGCGGCCTCTATCCTGCTCGCGACGAGTGAAGTGCGCGCCGAGCCGGCCGAGCCGGTCATCGTCAAGGCGGAGCTGGTGCTCTACCCGAGCGCGGTGCAGGTGGTGCGGGAGTGCATGGCACGCAATGGCAGCCCCCCCCCGATGGGGCACGGCGTTCCGCCCTCGTGTTTCCGGGGCGATGCGCAGGCCTGCACCATCATCGCCATGCAGCCGGATGACTCCGAGGCGAACCTCGGGCCGGCGGTGCTGCTCGGGCGGGAGGTGAACAACTGTGCCCGCGGCGCGCACAAGTTTGCAGTCAACCCTGAATAGGAGGCCTCACTATGAAGTGTGCCAAGACGCTGTATCTGCTGCCTTTCCTCGCCCTGTTCGCCGGCTGCAACGCAGGCGATGTGGCGGCCAACCTGCCGGGGCTCTCCGGCGTGCTCGACTCGGCGATCTGGTCGGTGCTGGGCCCCCTGGTCGTAACGGTCGCGCTCGCGATCTGGAAGCTCGTGCCCCGCGCCCTCATCGTGCCGCTCGACGGCGCCCTGGGTGCCCTCATCGCCGCGCTCGCCGCGGTGGCCGATGACCTGCCGAACAAGGGCTGGCCGGCCGTGGTCGGCATCATGGTGGCCGTGGCGATGCGCGGGTTCCTGAAGTTCATCGGCGACATCAAGGCCATGCTGCTCGCCTGGGCCAACGGCGCCCCGCTGCCGATGGCCGGCGACGTGAAGGTCTACGTCCCGAAGGACACGCAGGCGACCGGCAGCGGCACGGCGGTTGCGGTCACGGGCAAGAAGGTGGTGGTGACCGGCTTCTCGCCGTGGGCCAAGTAGGGAAAATCCTGCTCGTGGGGGTGCTCTGCAGCGCCCTCACGGGCTGTTGGCAGGCCTTGGGCGGCGCCTTCGCCGTCTTAGGCGGCGTGGCCACGGCGGCGGACACCGCCCGGCACTGGGACGATGAATGCCGCACGCCCCCGGGCAAGGAGGCCATTGAGGCGGCCGGCAAGGCGATCGAGCGGGTGACGCCGTGAGCGGCTTCTACGTGCCTTGGTGGGCTCGGCCGGTCCTCTGGCTGTTCACCATCCGCTGGCCGTGGCGGCGCAGGCGCGAACAGGAGAAGCAGTAATGGGCGGCGGCTGGAACAATGGCCCGGTGCGGGAACCGTGGGAGCGGATCAAGGACTTCTGCGACGACATGCTGATGCTGTTCAAGATCATCTTGGTGCTAGGGGCGGCCTTATTCATCGGCTCCCTGTTCGTGGGTTGCGCGCAACAGCCGCCGGCGCCGGTCGAGGAGTCCCCGCCGCCTGTGCCGCCTACCGCTCCGGTTCCCCCGGATGCCCCCAAGCCGGAACCGACGGCCTGCCGTGCTGTGGAGAATCGCCGCACTCCGGTGCTCGGGCTCCTCGGTCGCGCCACGCCGCGTATCGTCGGCGGCACGCCGGCTTCGCTGAACCAGTACCCATGGATGGCGAGCATCCAAGCCCCGTGGGGCGCGCACTACTGCGGCGGGACGGTGATCGACCCCCTGCACATCCTGACAGCCGCGCACTGCGAAGTGCTGCCCGGGGATCGAGTGGTCGTCGGCCGAGTGGATCTTTCCGCGGGCGGTGGCGAGGTCCGCACGGTGGCGCGCGCCATACGGCACGCTGATTACAACCCAAGCACCATGACCGATGATATCAGTCTGCTCACGCTGGACGCGCCGGTGTCCGCGCTGCCCGTGACGCTCGGTGAGGCGCCGCAGACGGGCGCCGCTACGGCGATCGGCTGGGGGGTCCTGAACGAGGGCGATGCACAGACCCCGGACGCGCTCCAGCACGTGGACGTCCCGATCACGGGCAATGAAGTGTGCGCCGCAGCATACAACGGCGGGATCACCGCCAAGATGGTGTGCGCTGACGGGGAGGGCCGTGGCAGTTGCCAAGGGGACAGCGGCGGCCCGTTGATTGCTGGGGGCCGGCAGGCGGGGATCACCAGCTTCGGGGTTGGCTGCGCGCGCGCGGAATGGCCGGGAGTTTACACCCGCGTTTCATCCTATGCCGACTGGATAGAGGCGTGCGCACGATGAAGCCCGATCGGTTCTGGTCGCGTGTCGCGGTGGGCGGAGATAACGAATGCTGGCCTTGGCGCGGCCCGCTGCCGGCATGACGCGCAGGCATCATCAGGCCAATATGCGCGCGCTCTGCTTGCTCCTTGTCGCCGTTCTGCTCGCGACGCCCCTGCAGGGCTGCGCGGTCGCCGTCGGAGCGGGGCTGGGCGTGCTGGTGACGCAGCAGACGTGCACGCACCCGGCCACGGCTGCGCAGCACAAATGGTTGTGCGGGCAATGAGCGGTTCGCCGCTGCCGGGCTGGCTGATGGCGCTGCTCGAGCTGCTGGCGAGGCTGCGGCAGGTCTTCAAGCAACGGAGGGGAGAATAGGCATGTGCATCAAGACACTGAGGGAGAGCCCGATGAAGGGGCGCACCGGGGACTTCGTGCGACGTCACCCGGTGTTCACCATCCGGACCGTGGAGACGCTGGTGATCTGCACCGTCTCCGTCGCGCTTTCCTACTGGGCCGGTGGATACCTCGCCGCGCTCGTGGACTGGATCCTGTGACCCATGGCCGGAGAGGCGCTCAAAGGGATCGGCGCCCGCGTGCTCGAGGCGGCACTCATCGGCGTGCTCTGTGCGGCGGGTAGCTCCTACGTGGCGCAGGCCAAGCTCGGGGCGCAGGTCGACGGCCTGGACAAGCGGGTGGAGCGCGTCGAGAACGCCGTCTTTCGCCCGGCGTGGGAGACCTCGCAGTCGTACAACTCGACGCCCGGCTCGGGGTTGTTCACGAATGGGGCGGCGGATCGTTCTATACTGTCGCAATAGTGCAACACAATGGCCGGACAACTGACACGAAAAGGCAAAGGGCGGCCCAAGGGCTCCCCAAATAAGGTATCCGCCCAGCTCAAGGAGATGGTCCTGCAGGCGCTGGATAAGGCCGGCGGGGTCGACTACCTGGTGCGGCAGGCCAATAAGAAAAACCCCGCGCCCTTCATGGCGCTGCTGGGTAAGGTCCTGCCGCTCACGATTGCCGGCGGGGTCAACGTAACGAACTGGGTGGTGCGGCTGCCGCAACCGGCCGCCACGGTCGACGAATGGCGGGAACAGCATCAGCCGCCGAGCCTGCAATAGCCTGGGAGCCGCTGCCCGGTCCGCAGACGGCGCTCATCACCTGCCCGGTCTTCGAGGTCTTCTACGGAGGGGCGCGGGGCGGGGGGAAGACGGACGGCATGCTGGGGGAGTGGCTCTCCCATGCCGATCTACACGGCGCCAACGCCATCGGCCTGATGATCCGCCGCGAACGCACGCAGCTCATCGAGACCATCGAGCGCAGCAAGTCCATCTACCCCCTCATCGGCGCGCAGTACCACGAGCAGGACAAGCTCTGGCGGTTCCCGAACGGGGCCCGCCTGCGCTTCGCCTATCTCGAGCGCGATGCCGACGCGGACGCCTATCAGGGGCACAGCTACACGCGGATCTACATCGAGGAGATCGGCAACTTCCCCTCGCCG
This sequence comes from Planctomycetota bacterium, assembly GCA_022072415.1. Classification (GTDB taxonomy): domain Bacteria; phylum Planctomycetota; class JAJSAM01; order JAJSAM01; family JAJVHW01; genus JAJVHW01. Next base: position 2,318 of record JAJVHW010000066.1, on the reverse strand, counting down.
AATCCGATCATGAAGCTCATGGCCACCCTGCGCAGCGGCGCCGGCGTGCCGGTCGGGTTCCGCGCTACAGGCAACCCCGGCGGGCCCGGACACCACTGGGTAAAGGCCCGCTACATCGACCCGGCGCCCAAGGGGTGGACGATGCTGGCTTCGGAGTTCCGGAACCCATGGACGGGAGAGACGGTGCGCCGCGATCGGATCTACATCCCCTCCCGGCTGCAGGACAACCGTTACCTGGGCGCCGATTACGTCGCGAACCTGCAGATGTCCGGCAGCCAGGAACTCGTGCGCGCTTGGCTGGAGGGGGACTGGAGCGTTGTGGCCGGCTCATTCTTCCCTGAGTTCAGCGACGCGCGGCACGTCGTGCAGCCCGTGGCGCTGCCCGACCATTGGGCGCGGTTCCGCGCCTGCGACTGGGGCTCGGCCAAGCCGTTCTCCGTGGGCTGGTACGCGGTCAGCGACGGGTGCCTGCCGCAATTCGCCCGCGGGTGCCTGGTGAAGTACCGGGAGTGGTACGGCATGCAGCCCGGGCAGCCCAACGTCGGGCTGAAGCTTACCGCCGAGGAGGTTGGCGCCGGCGTCGCCCAGCGGGAGCGCGGTGAGGTGATCGAGTACGGCGTGATCGACCCCTCCACGTTCCGCGAGGACGGCGGCCCCTCGATTGCAGAGCGCATGTATCTCGGCAGCGGTCGCGCCGCCTCCTGGCGCCCGGCGGATAATACCCGGGTGGCGCAGAAGGGCGCCATGGGCGGCTGGGACCAGCTGCGCGCGCGCCTGAAAGGCGACGAGGAGGGCCGCCCCATGATCGTGTTCTTCGCTACCTGCACGGACACCATCCGTACACTGCCCGCCCTGCAGCACGACCCGGCCAGGGCAGAGGACGTGGACACCAGCAGCGAGGACCACGCGCCGGATGAAACGCGGTACGCCTGCATGTCGCGGCCCTACATGCGCAACGCGCCGAAGCCGAAGCCGGAGGGGCCGAGCGCCATGACCTTCGACCAATTCCTGAAACTGACGAGCGACGAGAAGCCGAGATCGAGGTACCGACGATGACAGAGCCGAAGCAGCCCGCCCGCATTCCCCGTGTGGCGCCCGAGGACAAGCCGATCTACGAGAACCCGTGGGACACCTCGCCCCGCACGGAGCAGGAAGCCTACGAGCAGAGCCGCATCCAGCAGCAGTTCGAACGGGTGACCAAGCGCCTGCAAAAGTCCCGGCACTGGATCACGCTGGCGCAGCTGAAGGACATGATCGGGGCGCGGCCGACCTACGAGGGCGGCATCCCGGAGCGCGGCCTGTTCGCCTTCACCGTCTCCGGCCAGGTGGGGCTTCGGAAGGTCGAGGGGGCGCTGCTCGGGGGCTCGCTGATGGTGGTCTCCGCCGCTGGGCCTGCCGAGGCCGCCGCCCGGGCGCAGGAGGCCCTGCAGGACACCATCCGGCACATCCAGGCGTATGCCTTCGCCGCACAGATGGGCATCGAACTCGACAACCCGATGGACCCGGCCAACGGGGCGACGGTGGTGAGCGAGCCCGTGCATTGAGTGTCGCGCCGCCCCCTCTTTCCCTTCGCATACTGGTGCGCAGGGTTGATCGGGGGCCCCCAGCACCGATCCGCATGGCGCGGGCGTTCTGCGCCGGAACAGTGAGGGCAACAACATGAAGGTTCAAGCACTTGGCGTTGTGTCGTCGGCGGCGGCCGGTCTCGTGGTATCCACGGCAACGAATGCGACCCCCAGCGTGGCGACCCTGAACGCGGGTAATCGACTGCGTACCGGGGACCGGCTGGCTATTCAGGCCACGACCGGGCTGACGGCCATCAACGGGATCTGGACGCTGGAGAAGGTGACGGCGACCACGTTCAAGCTGTTGGGCTCGGTGGGCAACGGCACATTCGGCGGCACCCCGACCTGCGCCGTGGTCTGCGATCGCACCCCGTTCATGAAGGGGCACAGCGCCGCGGCCGTCATCCTCGACACCCCGGCGGCGGCGGCCTTCGACGGCACCGCGTTGATCGAGGGCTCCAACCAGTCCGACAGCGATTGGCAGTCCTCGCCGTCGTACTCCGATGCCATCTCGGCCAACGGCTACGAGGCGATCGGCGCCACCGGCGGCACCAACGACGGCCTGACGGAGATCCGCGAGGTCGTCATGTACCGCTACATGCGATTCCGCTGCTCGGCGTACACCGCCGGCGGCGCATCGGCCTACCTCGTGGCGTAACGAATGGCCTACGGGGGCGGCGCGCAGTCAGGCGAAAACCCGGCGGGTCCGGAGCAACCGGATCCGTCGCTGCGCGCCTACCAGAAGCAGATCGA
>JAJVHW010000072.1 GCA_022072415.1 Planctomycetota bacterium | reverse complement strand
GCCTCCTCGAGCGCCACGGTTCGCCGCTGCATCTCGAGGAGGCGCTCCGCGCCGCGGACTCGGTCCGCACCGAAGCCGGATTCCCCGCGGTGGTGGAGTTCCTCCGCGGCCGGGTGCTCACCGCGCTCGGGCGGCACGACGAGGCCGTCGAGGCGCTGGAGGCGGCGGCCCGCGGCGGACTGCTCTCCGGCGACACCGCGGGTCCGCTCCGGCGGACGCGCGTCGCCGCGGGACGCATCCTCGATGCGGTGGACGGAGGTCTCGCGTACGCCGCGCTCGCGGGCGAAGCCGGCGAGGTGTCCGGCGCGTGGGAAGAAGTCCGCGCGGCGCGGGACGCGTTCGCGGCGACGGCGGGGCCCGCGGAGCGAATCCGGTTGGCGCGTGCGATGTCGTCCGTCGGCTGGATCGACGAGGCCCGCACGGTCGCGTCCCCGGCGGCGCGGGACGGCGACCCCGAGGCGGCGGCGCTCTGCGCGGAGCTCGCCGGGTTCCGCGCGTTCCTCGACGACGTCGCCGCGTGGTCGCGCGATGCGCGGCGGAGGAGCCGCGCAGGAGACGACGACGACGCGGACGACGCGATGACCGTGGTGCGGAACGCATCGACGGCGCGCCTCGGCCTCGACCTCACCGAGGGCGCGTCGGAGCGGTCGTACCCGCTCCTCGGGAGCTTCGCGTGCTCCACCGAAGGCGCCGGCGCGTTCCGCGACGTGCCGTCGCGGTTCGGGATGGTCCTCGTGGTCGGCGGCAGGAGCGGACGCGCCGCGGACGTCGTCGCGGGGCGGCTCGTCGCGCTCCGGCGGGGCGCGGACGTCCGCGTGCTCGACCGCACGGTGCGGATCGACGAACACGTGATCGACGCGGAGGGGCTCCCGGAAGGCGTGAACGGTCTGCGCACCGGCCTCGCAGGGATCACGCTCGACGACGTGGTCCTCGTCCAGATCGACTCGGTCCTCCGCACGCCGCGCCCCGCGGACGCGGGCTTCCCTCTGGTCGAGCGCGCCGCCGCGTCGCGCGGGGAACTCCTCGCGCTCGACACGCCCTCGGAGGTCTCGCGCAGGATCGAGGAGTCGCTGCCCGCGGGCCGCCGCAGGGAGGAACTGCTGCTCGACGCGGTGCGCCGCCACGAGCGCGTCCATGCGATGGACGCCGCCGACATGCTGCCGATCCTTGCGCATCCGCTCCGGAACCTCGCGTTCGCGCTCTCCCACGGCTTCGGCGCGGAATCGATGGAGCAGACCCTCGAGGGCCGCGCCGCGCTCCTGTCCATCGTGGACGCCGACGACCCGCGCGCGGCGCTCGCGGCGCTCGTCTCGTTCCTTCCGGCGCGCGAGGGCGACGCGCCGCACGCGGCCGGCTACCGCCGGATGACGGAGGCGTTCCTTCTCGAGATCGCCCGCGACCCCGCGTCGTTCCCTTCGGTCCGCGCCGGCGCGAACCTGCTCCAGCAACTCGACCGCCTCGGCCCCGACGAGGTCCGCGAGGCCGCGCGCCGCGCCGTCGACCGCGAGTTCTGAGAGAGTGCCGCGAAGCGCGCGCGACGCGCATCGAGTCGCAGCAGGTTCCCCGCAGGCTCGTATCTCGCACGTCGCATGACCGGCGCCCGGGTTCGTCTCGCGACACCCTCCGGGCGGCGGACGCGAGAGTCACCGGGCGCGGAACCCGGCCGGGGCCGGCTCGCGCATCAGCGTCTCGATCGCCTCCCGCGTCTTCGGCAGGCCCGCGCTCAGGTTCTCGTGGCCGGACTCCGTGACGACGACGGTGTCTTCGATGCGGACCCCGAGCGCGTCCTCGGCGCGGTAGACGCCCGGCTCCACGGTGAGCACAACGCCGGGACGGAGCTTCGCGTCGCGGCCCCACGGATCGTGGACCTCGAGTCCCACCGAGTGCGACGTCCCGTGGATGAACCAGCGGCGGAGCCCGTGCCGCTCGAGGACGTCCACCGCCGCCTTGTGGACGTCGCCGAGGGTGGCCTCCGGTTTCACGACCGCGAGCGCGGCCTCCTGCGCCTCGAGCACCGCGTCGTACACGCGTGCCTGCTCCGCAGTGAACCTGCCCGACGCGGGGAAGCTCCGCGTGACGTCGGCCGCGTACCCTTCGTACTCGCCGCCGGCGTCCATCACGATCATGTCGCCGGCCGCGAGGACGCGGCGGTTCCTCTCGTAGTGGAGGACGCAGGAGTTCGGTCCGGACCCGACGATGGACGGATACGCCTGGAACGCGCAGCCCGCGGAGCGGCAGCGGAACTCCATCCACCCCGCGAGCTCGTACTCGGCGACGCCGGGCTCGGCGGCGGCGATCGCGCCGCGGATCCCGTCGCAGCTCGCCGCGACCGCGCGGCGGATCCGCTCGATCTCCCGCCGCGACTTCACTTCGCGGAGCGCTCCGACGAGCGCGCGCGCCGTGCGGACCTCGACCACGGAGAGCTTCCGCACGGCCTCGGCGAGCGCCGCTCCCTGCGCGTCCTTCGGCAGCGCCTTCCGCAGCGCGGCCTCCTGGTCGTCGCGCGTCGCGAGCGGGCCGTCGGCGAACCTCACCCAGCGGCCCGGGCACTCGTCGCGAAGCAGCGCGACGAACCGCTTCACCGCCTCGTCGCCCGCGGCGCCGGGACCGGCGGTGACGAGGAGCGTGTCGCGGCCCTCGAGGAGCTTCGCCACGCGCTGCGCGAGGGTGCCGGACGCGTAGCACGCGCGGAACCCGGCAGCGGCCGCAGTCGCCTCGCCGGGTTCGGCCTCCGGCCCCGTCCACCGTTCCATCGCGGCGTTCCGCGCGGGGAGGAAGAGGTCGTCCGCGCCGGCAGCGTCGGCGGCGGGGTTGCCATTCTGGGCGGGATTGCCGTCTTGGGCGGGATTGCCGTCTTGGGCGGGCGTGCCGTTCTGGGCGGGGGTGCCGGTCTGGACCGGAGTGCCGCTCCGGTCGGCCGCGGCGTCCTTCGCCGCCCGCGGGGACGCCACGACCACCGCGGCGCCGGGAGTCGGCACGGGGGAGAGGTACTCGTAGTCCGGGCAACGGCCGCTCCGCGGCGCGGCGGCGAGATCGGCGGGCCGCATCACCACGACGACCGCGCCGGGACCCGCGGCGTCCGCGAGCCGCTTCCTGCGCGCCGCGTGCTCGGCCGCATCCGCGGCTGCGTCGCGGGCCGCGTCATCCGGCGGAGCGGCGGCCGTCCGCGGCGTGTTCGCGACGAGCGCGGAGCAGAACGCGAGCAGGGAGGCGGCGGCGAGCGCCGCGGCGCGGCGGGGGACCTTCATGCGCACAGTCTGCACTCGCAGACGCCCGTCACCGCGACAGGATCGCGTGCAGTTCCGCCGGTCCGGCGGCGAGCTCCAGGTTCCGGCGGAGCTCCGCCTGCTTGAAGGTCGAGATCACCGACGAGAGGAACTGCAGGTAGCGCGCCTGCCGGTCGTGGGGGCCCACGATCATCGCGACGTGGTGGACGGGGCGGTCGTCGATCGACGTGAAGTCGATGCCCTCGCGGGAGCGCCCGTAGACGAGGAGGAACTCGTGCACCTCGGGGATCTTCGCGTGGGGCACGGCGACTCCGAGGCCGATCCCCGTCGAGAGGGTCTTCTCGCGCTCGAGCACCGCGGCGAGGACCTTGTCGCGGTCCGTCACCTCCGGCGCGTCGGCGAGGGTCTCGACGAGTTCCATCAGCGCCGCGTCGCGGGAGCGGCTGCGAAGGTCCACGACGCGGGACGGCGTCAGGTGCTCTGCGACTCGGATCACCGGATCTCCTCCACGTTGATGATGCGCACCGCCGCGGGCGCGCCGCCCGCGTCGAGGTCCACCGCGACGCCGATGTAGCTGCGCTCTCGGCCGGAGAGCCCCCGCGACGCGACGATCTCCTCGGAGACGCGCGCCACCTGGCGGAGCTTCGCCCTGGAGAGCGCCTCGTCGGCCGCGCCGGGGGTCTTCCGCGCCTTCACCTCGGCGAAGCCGATCACCCCGCGGCGGAGCGCCACGATGTCCACCTCGCCGGAACGCGTGCGCACGTTCCTCGCGAGGATCGTCCAGCCGTCGTCCTCGAGCGCCCGCGCCGCGGCGTCCTCCGCAAGGGCGCCGGACCGGAGCCGGGCGTGCGAACGGAACATCGGTGCGGCGGCGTTCAGGAGGTGGCCGCCGCCTCGGCGGGGGCGTCCGCGCCGGCCACGGCGCCCTCGAACCGCTCGCGCAGGCGCGTCGCCTTGCCCGTGCGGCCGCGGAGGTAGTAGAGCTTCGCGCGGCGGACGTGGCTCGAGCGGAGCACCTCGATGGAGGCGACCTTCGGCGAGTGGAGCGGGAAGACGCGCTCGACGCCCTCGCCCGCGACGATGCGGCGCACGGTGAAGGCCTGCGTGATCCCGGTCCCCTGGCGCGCGATGACGACGCCGCTGAAGACCTGGATGCGCTCCTTCTCCTCGAGCTTGCCCTTCTTCTCGACGGTCTCCGTGATCACGACGCCCACGTTGACCGTGTCGCCGACGGCGAACTGGGGGCGGTCCTTCCGGAGGAAGGGCTTCTCGATCTCGCTGAGGTTCCTCATGTGCGTCTCGCTCCGTGCGCGGGGTTCCGCGCGTTCGCTGTCCGTTCGTTCCGTACGTCGTTCGTCGACGTCTCTCGTCCACGTCTCTTGTCCACGTCTCATGTCCAAGACTCTCGTCCAAGACTCTCTTCACGCGACGTCGGCCTTCAGGGCCTTCGTCCGTCCTGCGTCCGCAGGCTCCGCTTCCGGGACTCCTCCGCCCGCCACCGCGCGATCCTCGCGTGGTCGCCCGACAGGAGTTCCTCCGGCACGCGCAGGCCGCGCCACTCGGGCGGCCGCGTGTACTGGGGGGCCTCCACCACGCCGGGTTCGGCGTGGGTCTCGACCGAGGCGGACTCCGCGTCGCCGAGCGCTCCCGGGAGGAGGCGCGCGACGGCGTCGGTGACCGCCATGGCCGCGATCTCGCCGCCGGAGAGCACGTACGGGCCTACGGACAGGAGGTCCGGCCGGAGCGCGTCGATCACGCGCTGGTCGAAGCCTTCGTAGCGTCCGCAGACCAGGACGATGTGGATCTCCGCGGCGAACTCCCGCGCCTCCGCCTGGCCGAACGCGCGGCCCGCGGGGGTGAGGAGGACGACGCGGCTCCTCCGGCCCGAAACGCCGCGTTCCGCGAGGATGCGCTCCACGCAGAGGACCACGGGTTCGGGACGGAGCAGCATGCCCGGGCCGCCGCCGTAGGGGCGGTCGTCGGCCGAGCGGTGCCGGTCGGAGGTGAAGTCCCGGATGTCAAAGAGCCCGACGTCGAGGACCCCCGCCCGACGGGCCCGCCCGAGGATGCTCTGGTCGAGCACCTCGGCGAACATGCCGGGGAAGAGGGTTGCGATGTCGATGCGCACGCCGCGCTCCGCACGGGGGTCCTTGCGGCCGTCCGTCCGGGGCTCGGCGCCCGGCCTTCGCCGGGGACTGGCGCCCCGGGTCCGGCCGCAAACCGTGGAGTCTGACGACGGGAGCCCGCCGCGCCGCGAAAAAAGCCCTCCCGGCGGGGGGGCCGGGCGCACGATCCGGCCATGTTCGCAGGCATCGTAGCGGGGACGGGCGAAGTGCTCCGGGCGGAGCCCGGGGCGGCCGGGACGGCCCTCCGGCTCGTGGTGGACGTCTCGTGCCTCGCCCGGCGGCCCGCGGACGGGGCGTCGGTGGCCGTGTCCGGGGTCTGCCTGACGGTCGTCTCCTCCGCGATCTCGAGGGTCCGGAAGGCGCGGCGCACCACCGCGACGTTCGACGTGATCGGCGAGACGATCCGGAAGACGACCCTCGGACGGGTCCGCGCGGGAGACCGCGTGAACCTCGAGGGATCGCTCGTGTACGGCGACGAGATCGGCGGGCACCTCCTCGACGGGCACGTGCAGGGCACCGGCGAGGTCGTGCGCGCCGAACCGCGGGGGGACCAGCGCCTTCTGACGATCCGCGCGCCGAAGCGCGTGACGGAGACGCTCGTCCCCGAGGGTTACGTCGCCGTGGACGGGGCGAGCCTCACCGTGGCGGCGCTCGGCCGCGGGACGTTCTCCGTCGCGCTCATCCCGACGACGCTCCGGCTCACGACGCTCGGCGGCGCGGAGCGGGGCACGCCCGTGAACCTCGAGGGCGACCCGGTGGGGCGGAGGTTCGCGGAGTGGATGCGGCGGAGGTCGCGGGTCAGAAGCCGCTGAAGAGGAACCCGGCGAAGGTGAGGATCGGCGCGTTCTCGCGCACGTCGTCGCTCCCCGCGCGGAGGGACTTCAGCGTGGACTTGAGGTCCGCGTAGAGCTGCTCGTCGTTCACGAGCTTCCCGAGCGTGCCCTCGCCGCGGCGGACCTTCCCGGTGATCGCCGCGAGATCGTCGCTGATCGCGTCGATGCGCTTCGCGACGTTCTCGTCGTAGAGCATCTTCCCGAGGGCGCCGCGCCCGGCGCGCACGTCCGCGGTGATCGCCTTCAGGTCGCCCGTGACGGACGAGAGGTCGTCGTAGACCTTCCGGTCGTTCAGCAGCCGCGCCAGCGTGCCGTCGCCCGCGTCGAGCTTCGCGGTCACGGAACGGAGACTCCCGACCGAGTCGCGCAGGTCGGCGGCCATCTTCTTGTCGTGGAGGAGCAGGTCGATCGTTCCGCCGCCGCCGTTCGCGTCGTCGGCGATCTTCCGGAGCGACGCGACCGCCGCTTCGAGGTCCTTGTGGAGCGTGTCGTCCTTCACGAGCTTCCCGAGGGTGCCCTTCCCGGACTCGATGTCGTCGCTGATCTTCCGCGCGTTCCCGAGCGTCGCCTCGAGGTCCGCCATGACCCGGTCGCTCTTCGCCGCGACGTCCGCGGTGATCTTCCGCGCGTTCTCCACCGTCTCCTTCAGCGGTCCGCGGATCTCGTCCACGACGTCGCCGAGCTTCGACGCGACCTTCTCGATCGCGTCGAACGCTCCGGCGGCCGACGTGCCGCGGAAGACGCCGTCCTTCCACGCGGGCTGGTCCGGAGTGCCCGGGTGGATCGCGACGACCGACCCGCCGAGCGCCGAGCGCTGCTGGATCGCGACCGTGGCGTCCGCGCGGAGTCCCGGGTCGTAGTCGAGGTCGAGGTCCACGACCACTCCGCCCTTCCCGTCGGGCCGGATCGCCTGCACGCGGCCGGCGGGGGTGCCGTAGATCCAGACCTCCGCGCCGGGGACGAGCCCCGCGACGTCGCGGAACCCGGCCTGCATCGCGTGGCCGCCGGAGTTGTCGAAGAACCGCGGGTCGCGGACCCAGAGGGTCACGGCGAGGAGGAGGCCGAGGAGCGCCGTGAACACCACGCCGACGAACAGTTCTCGCTTCATGTGGACGACTCCTGCGGCCGGAAGCCGCGGACGAACTCGCGCACCACGGGGTGCGTGTGGCGGAGGAACTCGCGGGGCGGCGCCACGACCTGGATCCGCCCTTCGTAGAGGAGGCCGATGAGGTCCCCGATCCGCACGGCCGACTCGACGTCGTGGGAGACGACGACCGACGTGACCCCGTCCTCCTCGCGGCCGCGGACGATCAGCTCGTCGACGGTGCGCGTGGTGATCGGGTCGAGCCCGGTGGTCGGCTCGTCGTAGAGGATGACCTTCGCGCCGGTGACGGTCGCGCGCGCGAAGCCGACGCGCTTCGCCATGCCGCCGCTCATCTCGTCGGGGTAGCGGTCGATCGCTTCGCCGAGCCCGAGGGCCTCGAGCCGGCGCGTCGCGCGCGACTGCGCCTCGGCCGGCTCGACGCCGTTCTCGACCAGCGGGAGCGCGACGTTCTCGAGGGCGGTCATCCAGCGGAGGAGCGCCGCGTGCTGGAACACGTAGCCCATGCCGCTCCGCACCTTCCGGAGCGACGCGCGGTCCCGCGGGTCCACCTCCGTGCCGTCCACGAACGCGCGGCCGGCCGCGGGCTCGAGGAAGCCCGCGATCGACTTCAGCGTGACGCTCTTCCCGGTGCCCGAAAGGCCCATCAGCACGAACGTCTTCCCCCGGGGGACCGCGAGGTCGAGCCCGTCGAGCACCACGCGGTCGCCGAACGCGATGCGCAGCCCCTCCACGCGGATCGGCGCGTCTTCGCTCATGCCCAGAACATCCAGGTGAGGAGGTAGCCCACGATCAGCGTCACGACGACCGACGCCGTGACCGACGTGCGGACCGCGCGGCCGACGCCGAGCGCGCCGCCCTTCGCGCGGAGTCCGGCCGAGCACGCGAGTCCGCCCGTGAGGAGCCCGAAGAACCAGGCCTTGACGAGCCCCGAGTAGAGCGCCTTCGACACTCCGAGCAGCTCGGCGTGGGTGAGCGTCTCCCGCGCGCCGCGGAAGAAGTCGGCGTAGCTCGTGCCGTCCTGCGACTGCGCCACCATCGCGCCTCCGAGGATGCCCACGAAGTCCACGAGCACCGTGAGCACGACGCACGCGAGCGACATGGAGAGGACCCGCGGCGCGACGAGGAAGCCCGTGACGTCCACGTTCATCACCTCGAGCGCGTCCACCTCCTCCGACACCTTCATCGTGCCGAGTTCGGCGGCGATGGCCGCGCCGGCCGTCGCGGAGAGGATGATCGCCGTGATGAAGGGGCCCATCTCGCGGCACATGGCCGCGGTGACGATGGCGGGGAGCTGGCTCTCGGCCCCGAACTCGCGGAGCTCGGCGCCCGTCTGGAGCGCGAGCACCATCCCCGTGAACGCGCCGACGACGGCGACCACGAGCAGGCTCTTCACCGCGTGCAGGTAGAGCTGGTCGAGGACCCGGCGGAGTCCGCGGCCGGGGCGACGCGGCGCGACCAGGTGCCGGAACGACGAGAGCACGAGCAGGGCCATGTGCCCCGTCTGCTCCGCGCCGTCGGCGAGGACCGTGAGCGGGCTCCGCTCGTGGAGCCCCCGTCCGCTCTTCGGCACGGAGCTCACTCTCCGCCTCCCGTGGGGACCGTGAGGAACCAGAGGAGCGTCAGCTTCGACGCGCCGGCCGCGTCGCGGCGCCAGCGGACGATCGAGAGCGGAAGGTCCAGCGCCGCGCGGCCGTCGCGGTCGTCGCTCCACCGGACGAGCGCGGCGAGGTCGGCGTACGTGGACTCCCCCGAACGCCAGCCGAAGAAGGGGACGATCTCGGGGAACCGCACGGTCCGGAGTCCGCCGGGCGCGGTCTCCGACGAGAAGAACGGCCAGGCCCGCGTCTCCTCGTGGTCCGGCGCGGACCCGACGGTTCCGGAGCTCCGTTCCATCCAGATCGGCACCACGAACCTCCGCCGGAACTCGCGCCCGGCCTCCCGCCGCGTGCCGGTCCACCCGACCGGCCACGCCCAGAAGTCCGATTCCTCGTCCGCAGACCGGAAGGAACCGTGGACGGGCCACCACCATTCCGACGAGCTGACCCCGGGCCGCTCGAACGTGCGATGGAACGGCCAGAGCACCGCGCGGTAGGAGTCGCCGTTCCGCGCGTCGTCGCTCCACTCGAACAGCGGCCACAGCACGCTCGTCTCCGCGAACGACCCGTCGCGGCTCTCCCGGCGCCCGCCGAGGGGGAAGACGAACCACCCGTCGGTGGTCCGCTCGGCCGGCGTTCCGGCGGCGGCGGTCTCCGTGCCCCAGTGGACGAGCGGCCAGGCGGCGGTGCGGCGGCTCCGGTTCGCGGAATCGCTCTGCGACCAGAACGGCAGGAACCGGCGGTGCGTGCGGGGGCCGTCGGCGTTCGTTCCCTCGCCCCACGCGATGAGCGGCCAGAGCACGTGCGTGGACTCCCAGCCCTCGGACTTGGTCTCCGCCCAGACCGGGAACGCGGCGAACGTGATCCGGTCGGCGAGGAGCTTCTGCCGGAGCGTCCCGAAGAGCGGGAAGAGGGCGAAGTAGTCCTTCTGCCCCGGCTCGTGGCCGAAGGCGAGGAACGGCGCGAGCAGCGTGTCGTCGTCGCTCTCCCGCGCCGCCTGTTCGGCGGGGGTGCCGACGGTGGTGTCGAAGACGAGCGGCCAGGCCGTGAACTGCCGACGGTCCGGGGTCACGGTCCGCGTGACGAAGGGCGGGACGACGGCGGTGCGGGTGGCGTCGTCGGGCGTGCGGACCGACGCGGCGAACGGGCGGAGGATCGTCTCGACGCTGCCGTCCGGCCACGTGCGCCTCGTCCAGAAGCCGAAGAACGCCCGCTCCTCCGACGCGCCTCCGGGAAGGCCGGACTCGGACTCGCGGAGGGGCCCGAACTCGGGGAACGACGCGCAGGAGGCGGCGCCGAGGACGGTTGCGAGCGTGCCGGCGAGGAGGACCCGGGCGCGCGCGGCCGCTGTCGCGGGATGCGCGGTCGAGACCCGGCCGTCCACTCGGTACATCCGCGTCAGGATAGTGCGGCGGGCCGACATTTCGACGCGGGATGACGGGGCCGTCATCCGGCCGGGCGACGCCTCAGTAGATGGACATCGCCTCGTTGAGCGCGTCGTGGGAGACCGAGTAGTCCCCGTCCACCTTGAACGCCGCGAGCCGCGGCACGTCCTCGGGGTCGGCGATCACGCCGAGCGCCACGACCGCCAGCGCGCGCACGAACTCGTGGTCCTTCTTCTTCCGGAACGCGTCCATGAGCGCCGGGACGTTCCGGGCCTTCCGGATGTGACCGAGCGACACGGCCGCGCCGGCCCGCTCGTAGATCGTGCCGTCGGACGCCAGCGTGCGGCGCAGGTACGCCTCGCCCGCCTGGTCGTCCATCATCGCCAGCGCCAGCGCGAGGTTCGCGCGGACGCGGGGGTCGTTCTCGTCCTCGAGGCGCATGCGCAGGATCGAAGCGGACGCGTCGCAGGGGATCATGCCGATCGCGAGCGCGGCGTAGGCCGGAGGCCACGGCGAGCCCTTCGACATCACCTCGCGCTCCAGCGACTCCCGCGCCGCGGAGTCTCCGCCGAGCCCGAGCGCGATCGAGTACGCGCCGCGGTGGCTCGCCGACTTCTCTCCGTCGAGGAGGCGGCGGATGGCGGGGAAGCTCGGCGCGTCCTTCGCGATGCCGAGCGACAGGGCGAGGAAGGGCCGGTCCATGGCGTCTGCGTCGGCGAGGAGCTTCCTCATGGCCGGGAGGACCGATGCGTCGGCGAGCCCGCCGAGGGCCACCGCGGCGAAGTGCCGGACCAGCGGATCGCCGTCGTTCCGCAGACGGTCGAGCAGCGCGGCGAGCGCGGCGCCGTCCTTCCGCTCCGCGATCCGGCCGGCGGCGATGACGGCCGCGCGGCGCAGCCCGCCGTGCTTGTGGAGAAAGAGCCGGAGGACGGCGTCCAGGCTCTCCCGGTCGCGGAGCTTCCCGAGGCCGAGCACCGCGAACGAGCGGACGTTCTCGTCGTCCTCCTTCGCCGCCGCCGAGCGGAGCGCGGGCAGCGCGTCGGCGTGCCCCGAGAGGCCGAGGCCGAAGTAGATCGACGCGCGAAGGTCCGGCGTGGCGCGCGAGAGTTCGGCGCCGTCGGGCGATTCCACGCAGCGCGCGAGCGCGGCGGCCGCGTCCTGCCCGCCGACGAGGCCGAGAGCGAACGCGGCGAACCCCCGGAGCCGCGAGGGGTTCTTCCGGTCGCGGAGCTGGTCGTCTAGGAACGGGATCGCCGCCTCGCGGCCGAGGAGCCCGAGGCCGAGCATCGCCGACTCGCGCACGTCCTTCGCGTCGTCGCCGAGCGCGCGCTCCTCGAGCGGCTTCGCGGCGCGCGGATCGCCGGACTTCCCGAGCGCGACGGCGGCCGCGGTGCGGATCTCGGAGCTCTCGTCGGCGAGCGCTTCGAGAAGGACAGGCACGATCTCCCCACGGACGATCGCGTCCTTCTCGGACCGCTCCGCGAGGAGCAGTTCCTTCGACCGGGCGTCGCGGCCCGTGGCGGACGGCGTCGTCTGGCGGTCGCGCATCCGCTGGCCGATGCGGAGATGCTCGTCCTTGTTGTTCGCCCACCACGTCTCCCACGCGGTGACGTTCCCGGGCGCGTCGGTCGAGCCCCCGCCGCCCGTCGTGTCGCCGCCTCCGCCGCCGCCGCCGCCGCCGCCGGTTCCGGGCATCTTCTGGACGGGCCCCTTGTAGTCGCCGCCGTGGGCGAACGCAGCGGACGGGAGCGCGGCTGCGGCCACGAGGGCGCACGCCGCGACGAGGGCGTGCAACCTTCGCATCCGTCGGGCGTTCCTCATGTCGTGCACCCTAACCCCGTCTGCCGGATCCGCAACCGGGGGAGCTACGCTTCCTGGGTGCGGATCGCGCGTTTCCTGCTGCTTCTTGCGGTCATGGCGGCCGCCGTCGCCCCGACCGGCCCGACCGGCCCGACGGCCGAGGCCGCCGACGTGCGCACGGCCGTCCAGCGGGCGATGACGAAGAAGGACCCGAAGGACCGCGCCATGGAGCTCCAGCGCGTGCTCGAGGGGGCCGACGGCGACGACGCGGCCCGCGCCGTCGCGGAACTCGTCTTCCGGGAGGACGAGCCGCAGGTCGTACTCGACGTCGGCGTGATCGCGCTCGCCCGGATGCAGGCCCCCGACGCGTTCGGCGCGGCGGCGGCTTCGTCGAGGACGCACCTCCAGCGCGCGCTCCTCGCCGAGGCGCTCGGACGCACCGACGTCCCGGGTTCCCTCCTGCCCCTCCTCGAGATGGCGCGCTCGACGCTCCCGCAGGCCCGCACCGCGGCGATCAACGCGCTCGCCGAACGAAGCGACGCCGGACGCGTGGAGGACCTGATGGTGGCGCTCACCGACCCGCATGCGCCCGTGCGGTCCGCCGCGATGCGCGGACTCGCGATGTGCGGCGACAGGCGAGCCGTGGCGCCGCTCGCGGCCGCCATGCGGCGGGAGAGCGGGCGCCTCGTGGACGACGCCGCGATGGCGCTCTCCTCCATCACCGGCAAGCGGTTCGGCGCCGATCCCCGCGCTTGGGAGCGCGAGGCCGGAGGGACGGCATCGTCCGGTCCCGAGTGGACGCCGCCGCCGCCGGCGTTCCGGTCGCCGCTCTTCTCGACGCGGTCGCGCCGGATCCTCTTCGTCCTCTCCGTCGCCGACACGATGAAGGACCCCGTCTCCGCTCCGGCGCCGGACTCCGACGTCGTGGTCGCGGTCGCGAAGGCCGGCGACGATCTCGCCGACGCGCTCCGCAACGCGAAGACGAAGATGGACGCCGCGCGCACGCATCTCCGGGCCATGCTCCGCACGCTCGAAGACGGGGTGCGGTTCGACGTGATGACCTACGGCGCGTCCCCGACGTTCGCATTCGGCGAGCTGACGCCGGCCGACGATGCGTCGAGGAAGAAGGCGGAGGCGCGCATCCGGAGCCTCTCTCCCGGAGGTCCGGGCGACATCCACGAGGCGCTCCTCCGCATCTTCGACCCCAGGGCGAAGGCGCCGTTCGAGAACGGCGCGGGCGACGACGCGGGACCGGACACGGTGGTGTTCCTGAGCGACGGAACGCTGCCGGCGACGGGCATGCGGGACCGCACGGAGATCGCCCCGCGCGCCGTGCGCTGGAACCGGGTGCGTCAGATCCGGTTCCTCGTGGCCGCGGCGGGGCAGGCGGAGATGTCGGAGCTCGGGATGCTCGCCGGCGGACCTCCGCTCGGCGCGCTGGTGGGGGTGCCCTGATGCGCGGACGAGGTTCGCCTGCCAGGGCTGCCCCGGGGCTCGTCGCCGCCGCAACGGCGGCTCTCGCGGTCCTCGGCGTCGCATCGTGTGCCGGAACGTCGGCCCCTCCGCGGCTCGGCGGAATCCCCCAGGAGGCGCCGCGGAGTCCCTCGGCCGGGCAGGGGCCGGTGCCGGAGTCCGCACGCGACGCGCTCGCCGCGTGGCTCGCGCGGGAGGCGGTCCTCATCGGGGACGAAGTCGAGGTGGACTGCACGCGGAGGCCGTTCCTCGCGGAACTCGCGGTTCCGACGGGCGGGACGTCCGGCGTGCGGACGACGCAGACGACCGACCCGCGGTCCGGCGCGACCGTGATCGTGATGGAGGCCGCCGGCGGGGAGATCGCGGATCTCGACGCGGCGCCCTCGGTCCGATTCGGGGCAGGGTTCTCGGCCTACGCGAGGAAGCGGCTCACGCTGCGGGTCCACGCGGCGGCCGACCCGGCGCGCCCCGCGTTCCTCGACGGCTTCGCGCAGGGCCGCGCGACGTACTTCTGCCGCCAGCCGGCGAAGCGCTATCAGGGTTCGAAGGTCGGCATCGTGGCCGAGATCTCCGACGACGGCGGCGGGTTCGCGTTCCGCGACCGCGAGAGGGCGTCGCCGTGAAGCCGGGCGGCGTGGTGGCTCTCGGCGCGGGCCTCGGGCTGCTGTCCGGACTCCTCGGCGCCGTCCTCTTCGGCGGACGGGGCGCCGCTTCGCGCGCGGACCTCGACGCGCTCGACCTGCGCGAACTCCGCGTGGCGGAGTCGGATCTCGAAGCGCGCGGCCAGATCGCGCGGCGCCTGCTCGCCCTGGAGACGTCGGCCGCCGCCGCCGCGTCGGCCGCGCAGACGCCGGACGTGAAGCGCGCGCTGGACATCGTCACCGCCGACGTCGCCGCCCTGCGCGACGCGATCCGCCGGGACCTCGCCGCGGCGGGGGAGCGGTTCGCGCTCCTCGAAGCGAGGGTCCGTGAACTCGAGGCGGCCACCGGCGCCGCCGCCGCCGCATCCGGCGCGCCCTCGGACGCCGACGAGGCGCAGTGGGTGAACCTCGCGCGCGACCCGGACCCGCTCCGCCGCTTCTCCGCGCTGACGCAACTCGGCCGCGTCCGCACCGACCGAAGCGTGCGTTGTTCCCGCGAGGCGCTCGCCGACACCGACGAGCGCGTCGCGTGGCAGGGCCTCCGGAACCTCGCCGCCTTCGGCGAACGCGCCGCCGCGAGCGAGATCGTCCCCCTCCTCGACCACGCCGCCGCGTCCATCCGCCAGCAGGCGTTCGACACCCTCCGCGCCCTCGGCGCCCCGAAGACCGACTTCATCGCCGTCGCGCCGAAGGAGGACCGCGCCGCCGCAGTGGACGCCCTCCGCCGTTGGGCCGGCGAGGAGTGAAGTCGCCGCGCAGGCAGCGCGTTGACACCCCTCGACCGGGCGCGGGAACGCCGTGGCAAGCTGCGGATCAGGAGTCGTCCGGAGACTAGCGACACGCTTGACGGCGACGCCGCGAGCCGTCCGCAAGGCGGACGATCGGCGCCGGCTCGACGGAGAACGTTTCGGCGCGAGCCCGACGCGGCAGGCCGTTGCAGTCGATGTGTCTGCCGACATGACTGCCCGCTGGATCTCGGTGAAGCTTGCTGGCGCGCGGGCTCCGATCCGTTCGTACAGGGACTCCCGGCGACGGACTTCGCCACCTGCGTGACGAAGCGTGTCGGTGGTTTCCGGACGACGCCCAGGATGAACGAACTCGCGCAAGTCGCGGGTGCGCGTGGGGCCTCTCGGGCACATGCACGCCGTTCGACGCTTCGAACGCGGGTCGCGGGGGAGGCACGACGCAGTCGACCGGCGCGGTCCCCACGGACGCCGCAGGCCCCCGCCGGTCGCCGTCGCGCGGCACCGGACCGCGACGTTCAGTCGCAGGCGAAGCTGCCGAACGCGGCGGCGAAGGCGAGGGAGGCGGCGTAGTCCTTGATCGCCTGCTTGTCGTCGTCGGATGCGTCGGCTGCGGCGGCGCGGTCCAGCAGCGCCTGGGCCTTGGCGCGCTCCTTCTCGAACTCGTCCCGCACCTCATCCGACTCCTGCGCGAGGGCCGCGAGTGCGGCGGCCGCGCCCTTCTTCATCATGTCGATCCCGTCCTGGGGAAGCCCGATGAGTTCGGCGGCCGGCGACTGCGAGGCGATCACGAGCAGCAGGAAACCCGAGAACGCCTTGGCGCGCTGCTTCGCCCTGGCCGCGGCGAACACCGCCTCGGTCTTCTTCTGGGCCTTGCGGAGCTTCCGGAGCTCCTTCTTCTCCGCAGGCGTGAGAGTCTCCTTCCCCAGGAGTTCCGAGATCCGCTGCGTGACGAAGAACATACCGTCGTTCACGTCGCTCAGCTCGTCGGGCGCGGTCGTCTGGAAGAAGTTGAAGTCGTCCTCCGACGGCAGGCAGCCGGGGGTGCACAGTGCGGCCGCAACGGTCAGCGCGGCCAGGGTCGCAGGGCGAACTCGCATGGGATGTCCTCCTCTCGATCCGCGCCGCCCGTGCCAGGTCGGCGGACGGCGGGGTGTTCGGAGCGGAGTCTAGCCGGTCGCGCACCCTCCGGCGCCACGGGAGAATCCTCGGGGGGCTGCGTAGGATCGCCCCTTTCGGCAGCGCCGCCGCCCCGACGTCGGGGTCGGGCGGCGCCGGCGCGAGCGCGAGAGGACACGGATGAAGCTCCACGAGTACCAGGCGAAGGACGCGCTCCGCGCGTTCGGCGTGGCGACGCTGCCCGGGGCGGTGTGCACCACGGCCGACGAGTGCGAGAAGGCGGCGAAGGACCTCGGCGGCGGGCTCGTCGTCGTGAAGGCGCAGGTCCACGCCGGAGGGCGCGGCAAGGCGGGCGGCGTGAAGCTCGCGGCCGGACCGGCCGAGGCGCGCGAGAAGGGCGCGAAGATCCTCGGGATGAAGCTCGTGTCGCCGCAGACGGGGCCCGACGGGGTGATCGTCCGGAAGGTGCTCGTCACGGCGGCGTGCGACATCGCCCGCGAGCACTACGTGGCGGTCACGCTGGACCGTTCGGTCGGCCTGCCGGTGCTGATGGCGTGCAAGGAGGGCGGCGTCGAGATCGAGGAGGTCGCCGCGCGCGACCCGTCCGCGATCCGGAAGGTCCACTTCCGCGCAGACGAGGGGCTGGCCGCGTTCCAGGCGCGCCAGGTCGCGTTCGCGCTCGACCTGACCGGGCCGCTCATGGGGCAGACGGTCGCCCTCCTGCAGGCGCTCTGCCGCGCGTTCGTGCAGCGCGACTGCTCGCTGCTCGAGGTGAACCCGCTCTGCGTCACCAAGGACGGGAAGCTGGTCGCCCTCGACGCCAAGATGGCGATCGACGAGAACGCCGGCTACCGCCAGAAGGACCTCGCCGCGGCCGAAGACCGGTCCGAGATGGACCCGACCGAGCAGCGCGCGAAGGAACTCGACCTCGCGTACATCCCGCTCGACGGCACGATCGGCTGCCTCGTCAACGGCGCGGGCCTCGCGATGGCCACGATGGACATCGTGAAGCACCACGGCGGGGGCCCCGCCAACTTCCTCGACGTGGGCGGGGGCGCGTCGAAGGAGAAGGTCACGGAGGCGTTCAAGATCATCCTCGCCGACCCGCAGGTGAAGGCGATCCTCGTGAACATCTTCGGCGGGATCATGAAGTGCGACGTGCTGGCCGAGGGCGTCGTCGCCGCGGCGCGCGAGATCGGCATGAAGGTGCCGCTGGTTGTCCGCCTCGAAGGGACGAACGTCGAGCGCGGCCGGCAGATCCTCGCGGAGAGCGGGCTCCGGCTGACCGTGGCGAAGGACATGACGGACGCGGCGCTCAAGGTCGTCGCCGCGGCGAAGGGGGCCTGAACATGTCGGTGCTCGTCCACAAGAACTCGCGCATCCTCGTCCAGGGGCTCACCGGCTCCGCGGGCGCGTTCCACGCGGCGCAGTGCAAGGCGTACGGCACGCAGGTCGTCGCGGGCGTCGTCCCCGGCAAGGGCGGCACGACGCACGAGGGCATCCCGGTCTTCGACACGGTGGAGAAGGCGGTCCGCGAGACCGGCGCCGACGTGTCGATGGTGTTCGTGCCGCCGCCCTTCGCCGCCGACGCGGTGATGGAGTCGGCCGACGCGGGCGTGCCGCTCGTCGTGTGCATCACCGAGGGCATCCCCGCCGTGGACGAGGTGCGGATCAAGACGTTCCTCGACCGCACGAGGACGCGGCTGATCGGGCCGAACTGCCCGGGCATCATCACGCCGGGCGAGTGCAAGGTCGGGATCATGCCGGGCTACATCCACAAGCCGGGCCGGGTCGGCGTCGTGTCGCGGAGCGGCACGCTCACCTACGAGGCGGTCTGGCAGCTCTCGGCGCGCGGCGTCGGGCAGAGCACCTGCATCGGGATCGGCGGCGATCCCGTGGTCGGCACGTCGCACACCGACGCGCTCCGCCTCTTCATCGACGACCCGGGTACGGACGCGATCCTGATGATGGGCGAGATCGGCGGCACGAGCGAGGAGTCGGCCGCGGCGTTCTACAAGGCGAGCGGGACGAGGAAGCCGTGCGCGGCGTTCATCGCGGGGGCGACGGCGCCCCCGGGAAAGCGCATGGGGCACGCGGGCGCCATCATCTCGGGCGGGAAGGGCACCGCGGCCGAGAAGAAGGCCGCGCTCCGCGAGGCCGGGATCGCCGTGGCCGAGTCTCCGGCCGACATGGCGGTCACGATCCTGCGGCTCATGGTGGACCGCGGGCTCGCGCCCGCGTCGTCGCTCGACCCGGTCTGAACGGACCGTGCCGAACGCGCCGAAGCCGGCTCTCGGACGCGCGCTCTTCGCGATCGGGCTCCTCGTGATGCTCGCGGGGCTCGTCTGGGGCGTGGTCCGCGACGACCTCGGCACGGAACTGGTCGTCGCCGGGATCGGGTTCCTGCTGGTCATGACCGGCCGATCGCTCGCGGGCGGCGGCGCGGGAGGCGGCGCGGGCGGCGGCTGACGCGTGTGACGCGGCGGCCCCGGGCGGGCCGCACCGATCCGATCCCCCGTCGGGTACCCTTCGCGCATGGCCGACCCCGGACGACAGGACCTGACCGCCACGTCGTGGGTGACGTCGCGTCTCACGGCGTGCCTGATCGCGGCGGCAGGCGTCTTCCTCTGGTGGAACGGCGGGCGCGACGTGTGGGGGTTCGAGGGGCGGACCGTCCACGCGGTGGCCCTGGGCTGCGGCTTCTTCCTCCTCGCGGCGCTCAGCTTCGAGAAGAACCAGATGCGGGTCCAGCAGGCCGAGCTCCTCGAGACGATGCACCAGCTCCTCTACGGGAAGGACTACCGGCGCGACCGCGAGGCCATCGAGATCCTGATGAGGTCCCTCGAAGGCGGCGACGACGCGTCGAAGCGGATCGCCGTGGAGCACCTCCGGCGCCTCACCGGCCAGAACTTCGCAGCCGATCCCGGCGTGTGGAAGGCGTGGTGGGAGGGAAGCAGGCGGTCGTGGTCGAAGGGGGACGCGGCGGCCGCGCCGAAGGACCGCTGATGCGCGCGGGTCTCGCGGCGGGCGCGGTCGTGGCGTCGCTCGCGCTGATCCTCGCGGCGTCCCGCTCGTGCCGCTCGGCCGGGGACCGTCTGGCCGACGCGATCGACGCCGCGCGCGACGACTTCGACGCGGGCCGCGACGCGGAGTTCCTCGCGCGGTTCGCCGACGCGCTCGTCTATCGCGGAGGGCGCGGGAAGGACGCGCTCGCCGCGGACCTCGCGGCGTGGAGGAAGGCGGGGATCTCCGGCGTCCGGATCACGGGCAGCGAGATCCGCGCGGCGGAGGCGACAGGCACGTTCCCCGCTTCGGGGACGGCCGAGCTGACCGTGGACGTGGGGCCGGTCCTCCACCCCCTCGGGCGCGTCACGGTGCGGATCGCCGCGGAGGAGCGGTCGGAGGGGTTCGTCGTCACGTCGTTCGATTGGAAATGACGGTTCCCGGGTAGCCTCCGGCCTTCCGTGGGCGCCCCGCACGAACCGATGACGACGCAGGATCTCCTCGACGAGATCGCGCCCGACGTGGCGCGGGTCGAGAACGCGATCGAGCGCGTCGCCGCCGCCCCCGCGGGGTACGTCCAGAAGCTCGTGGAGCACGTGCGCGGGTTCGGCGGGAAGCGGCTCCGCCCGGCGATGGTGCTCCTCTCCGGCCGCGCCGTGGACCCGTCCCGGACGGGGGACGTGCATGCGCGTCTCGGCGCGGTCGTGGAGCTCATCCACACGGCGACGCTCGTCCACGACGACATCCTCGACGGCGCGCTGATCCGCCGCGGGCGCGAGACGCTCCACCGGATGGAGGGGCACGAGATCGCCGTCCTGCTCGGCGACTTCCTCCTCGCGAGCGCCTACGCGGAGGCCGCGTCGCTCTCCGACCGGATGGCGGCGGAGTACCTCGCCCACGTGACGCGGTCCGTCTGCCAGGGCGAGATGCTGCAGGTCCACGAGCGCGGGAACCTCGACCTCGCGGAGGGGACGTACCTCGAGATCATCGAGAAGAAGACGGCGATCCTCTACGCGGCGTCGTGCCACGTCGGCGCCTACTACGCGGGCGGTTCCGACGGGCAGGTGAAGGCGCTCGCGGCGTACGGCTGCGCGCTCGGGATGGCGTTCCAGGTGATCGACGACGTGCTCGACCTCGTGGGCGACGAGGCGGTCGTCGGGAAGTCCCTCGGCACCGACCTCGAACGGCGGAAGATGACGCTGCCGCTCATCCACTTCCTGCGGAACGGGCCGTCGGGGGACGTCGCGGCCGTGCGCGCCGCGCTCGAGTCGGGCCGGGGCCGCGAGGAAGCGCCGATGATCCGCGCCGCCGTGCTCCGCTCGGGCTCCGTGGACGCCGCGCGCGCGCGCGCCGAGCGTTTCGTCGCCGACGGACTCGCGGGGCTCTCCGTGATCCCGGCCTCGCCGGCCCGCGGGACCCTCGAGCGGATCGCCGAGTACGTCCTCGCCCGCAAGAAGTAGCCGGGTGCGCCCTACTTCTTCTCGAGGCGCGAGAGGCGCTCCTCCGCGGACTCGAGGCGGCGGACGTCGGCCTGCGTGCGGCGGTGCGTCCACACGAGGAACGCCGTGAGCAGCGCGAAGACCACGGTGCAGCTCGTCCAGAGAGCCCACCGGTGGGGGTCTCCGGCCGCGCCGTCCTCGGCGGCGGCGGGCGCGGCGGTGGCGGCGAGCACGAGCGCGGCGAGCGCGGCGCGGGATGCGTTCATCGGACGTCCTCCTCGAGACGGCGCAGGCGCGCCATCACCGTCTCCGCCCGCGCGGCGAGCGCGAGGCGGTCGTGGACCCAGCGGTAGACGAGCAGCCAGAACACGGGGAAGACGGACATGGCGACCGAGAGCGTCATCGAGATCTCGGGGGTCTTCATCTTCACGTCGGCCGGGTGGCTGGCCGTGCCGAACCACTTGATCGCGTAGTGGACGAGCGGCAGGTTCAGCAGCGCGACGATCCCGTAGATCGCGGCGAACTTCGCGCGGCGGGGGTCGTCGCGGAGCGCGTCCTGGAGCATCGAGTAGCCGAGGTACATCAGGAACGCCACGGCCGACGTGAGGAGCCGCGGGTCGGCCCAGTCCCACCAGACGCCCCAGGCCGTCTTGCCCCAGACCATCCCCGTGCCGAGGACGATCGCGTTGAGGAGCAGCGCCGTGAGGCCGAGCGCGTGCGCGCGGCGGTCCCAGACGGGGGAGCCCGTGGCGAGGACGACGATCCCCGCGACCGCGCACAGCAGGAAGAACAGGTACATCGAGATCGCCGCGGGCACGTGGTAGTACTGGATCAGGTAGGACGTGCCGATCTGCTTCACCGCCTGCGGCGCGAGCGACGCGATCAGGTGGTCAAGCCACCCGACGCCCGCGAACGCGACCGCGGCGTGGGCCGCGAACGGGATCGCCGACGCGAAAGGATACGCGCCGCCGCGGTCTCCCGCGTCGGGGTCGTCAGGCGGCATGCCTGCGGGAGGCGGCATGCCTGCGGGATGCGAGATGTCTGCGGGCGCGTTCACGTGCGGTCCTCCGCCGCATGGTCGAAGAGGAGGTGTCCGGCCCCGAGGAATGTCAGGTCGAACGCGAGCAGCAGCGCGGCGGGGCGGATGCCCGGATCCTGCCCTCCGAGGAGCTGTCCCGTCCCGGTCACCGCGGCCGCGACCGCGGGGAGGAGGACGGGGAGCATCAGCAGGCGGAGGAGGACGTCGCCGCCGCGGACCGACGACGTCATCGACGCGAGCAGCACGCCGAGCGCCGACATCCCGAGCAGGGCGAGCAGGGACACGGCCGCGAGCCACGCGAGGCCTGCGGAGGGCACCGAGGCGTCGAAGAGGACGAGGAAGACCGGGATCGAGAGCGCCGACATCGCCGTCGTGAACAGGAACGTCGAGACCGTGCGCCCCCAGAACAGCGACGCGCGGGGGATCGGGGCGAGCAGGAAGCCGTCGGTCATCGCGTCGCGGCCCCCGCGGAACGCGCGTTCGGCGCCGACCGCGCCCGCGAGGATCCACGTCACCCAGAGGAGGCCCGCCCGGATCCGCGGATCGTCGGCCCGCCGGGCGTCCACGGCGAAGGACAGCACGAAGAGCACGACCAGCGCGGTCGCCGCCATCGCCGCCAGCGTCGAGCGCCGTCGCATCTCGCGGGCCACGTCCCACCGGACGACGGTCGAGAACGCCCGCCAGCCGGTCATGCCGCCGCGCCTCCGCGGAGCGCGCGGATGACGTCGGCGGCCGGGCCGTCGGCGTCGATCCGACCGCTCCGGAGGTGGAGCGCGCGGTCGGCGCACGCGGCCACCCGTTCGAGGTCGTGGGTGACGAGCACCGCGGCGCCGCCGCGCGCGCAGTGGGCGCGGATCTCGGCGTCGAGGAGCGCCGTGCCCGACGCGTCGAGCCCGTTGCTGGGTTCGTCGAGGAGGAGGAGCTCCGGCGCGTGGAGGAGCGCGCGGCAGAGCGCGGCGCGCTGGAGCATCCCTCGCGAGAACGTGCGGACCGGATCGTCCTGCCGCGGCGCGAGGCCGAACCGCTCGCAGAGCTCCGCGATGCGCGCCTCCGGCGACGGGACTCCGTGGAGGTCCGCGTGCATGCGGAGCCCTTCCGCGAGCGAGAGGTCGGACGGGAGGAGCGCGTCGTCGAGCACGACGCCGATCCGCGCCCGGACCGCGACGCTCTCCTTCGGAAGCGACCGGCCCGCCACGGAGAGCTCGCCCGCGTCGGCCCGCGAGAGCGTCGCGAGGATGCGGAGGAGCGTCGTCTTCCCCGAGCCGTTGTGCCCGACGACCGCGAGGCAGCGGCCCGGCTCCGCGTCGAACGTGAGCCCCCGGAGCGCCTCGCGCGGTCCGAACCGCTTCGCGAGTCCGCGCGCCGAGACGGCGGGCGCGCTCACGACCGGCGGGCCTCGCGGATCAGGTCCACGAGGCGGGCCACGTCGCGGCGGAGCTGCTCCGGCGACGCCTTGGCCGCACGCGCGGCGATCGCCGAGACCTCGTCCTCTGGTCCGTCGGCGGCCGCGGCGGACTTCCGCAGCGCGGCGATTCGCGCCGCCGCCTCGAACTCGGTGATCTCTCCGCGCTTCCGCCGGGCGTTCAGCTCCGCGACCTCGGCGTCGAGCGCGCTCGCCAGGGAGCGCTCCGCGCCCGCCGCATCGGACGCCGCGTCCGCACGTCCGGACCCTGCCGCGCGGCCGAGGAGCACGCCGCCCGTCAGCGCGAGGGCGAGGATCCCGACCGTGATCCAGACCCGCCAGTCCACGCGGTGCCCCTGGAGCACGCGGAACGAGAGCACGGTTCCCGCCGGGATCTCCGACGCGGTCCACATCACGGTCGGCGCGATCCGGTCCTCAAGGGCCGCCTGACGCTCGCCGCCCTGGAGGGACGTGCCGGGGTCCACCGTGAACGCGCCCTCCTCGGCGACGAGTATGTACGTGGCGATCGGAAGAGGCGCGGCGAACGAGAGGTCCCACTCGCCGCCGTCCCGCCACGGCCCGGTCAACGTGATCTCGAGCTGGTCGGGCCCGCGGAACGACGGGTACACGGGGCCCGAGATCCGGATCTCGCGTCCGCCTCCCGGCGCGTCGCCGATCGTGTGCGGCGGATTCGAGCCGGCGAGCGTCACGCCGAGCACCTCGAAGCCGTCGGGGAGGGGCACCTGGAGCGTGCCGCGGTCCGGCTGCGCGCGGTTGCCGAACCAGACCTCGGGCGTCTGGTTCTGGATGAGGGCGATCCAGCGGAGTCGCACGTACGGGTTGGGCCGGTCGCGGTCCACCGCGACGATCGGCTGCATGACCTGCTCGGCGTAGAGGGGCGACTCGGCCGCGACCCGCAGGAACGCGGCGACGTCGGGCCGCGGACCCTCCCCGGGGCGGATCGCCTGCGTGACGTAGCGCGGCCAGCGCGAGCCGTCGGGCTCGGGCACGAGGAACTGCACCGACGCGGCCGTCGCTGCGGCGGGAGGCACGGTGAACTTCCCGTCGTCGCCGGTCGTCACCTCGAACGGAGCGGGCGCGCCCTCGCCCGTCGCGAGCACGGTCACCTTCGCGTTCCGGAGCAGATGCTCGGCCTTCTCGTCGTCGCTCCCGAACCGCTGCGAGTAGTCCACGGCCTTCAGCGTCCACTCCGCGGGCGCGTCCTCGGCGCGGGCCGTCGCGCGCGATCCGGCGGCGAGCAGCGCGGCTGCAAGGACCGCGGCGAACGCCCGGAGGCGGCCGGTCACGTGCCCGCTCCGGGCGCGTCGCCCCGCGCCGACACTCCGGTCAGCGCCTCGATCCGGCGGTTCAGGGAGACGGCCCTATCCATCCACTCCGCCCGCGCCTCCGCGTGGTCCTTCGCGCCGAGCATTCCGGCCTCGAGCTCGTGGTCGAGGTCCTTCAGCGCGCGGAGCACGCGGGCCTTCTCCTCGAAGAGCCGGTCGAGCTCCGTCGTGTCGCCGAGGTCCCACCGCTCCCGCGGACGGAAGAGCGGCGTGGCGGCCCACGCGGCCGCGGCGGCGATCACGACGATCAGCGCGATCCACCACATGGTCACTCGACCTCCCGGAGTTCACGCTCGACGGCCGACTGCTCGGCCCTGGCGGGGGACGTCTCCGTGCCGTCGGGCTTCGCCGCGGGCCGGCGCCGCATGAGCGCCACCGCGGCGACGACCGCCGCGGCGACCACCGCGATCCCGGCCCCGACCGCGGGGTCGATCCCCGACGCGGGCTCCGCGGACGCCTTCGGGCCGTAGAGGCGCACCTGCTCGGCGACGATCTCGTCGAGCGTCCGCCCCTCGATCACGCGCCGCACGACGGTGGCCTTCTGCGGGTTCGCGCAGGCGTCGGGGCACATCGCGAGCGTCTTCGACCAGTTCTCCGACGGGCACTTGCACACGACGTGCGCGAACGCGTCGAGCGTCCGGCGCCGCTGTTCGGCGGTGAGCTCGTTCAGCGCGACCTCGCGCACGGGGGGCCGCCCGTGGCCGTGGTCGTCCTCGGCGCGCGCGGGAAGCGCGGACGCGGCGAGGAGCAGCGCCGCGGCGAGTTCAGCCCGCAAGGCCCACCTTGCGCCCGCCGAGCGGCAGCGCCGCGTAGACGCCGCCCACGATCATGGTCATCCACCCGGCCCAGAGGAGCCACATGTACGGGTTCCGGTACACGTTGAAGTGGACCTGACCCGACGCGGGTCCTTCGCCCGGCGTCTCGTCGATCAGCCCCGTGTCCTTCTCGAAGTGGATGTAGAAGTCCTGGAGGGGCAGCCGCGCGACGGCGACCTCCGACGTGACCGTGGGCTCGCGGCGGTGTCCGACCGCCTCGTAGACGCGCATCTCGGGCTCGAGGACGGCCGTCTCCGCTCCGTCGTGCGTCACGCGGACGCGCGTGCGGATCGAGAGGTGCGCCTGGCCCTTCTGCGGCGGAGTGCGCGTCACGTCGAGGAGCTCGATCTCCCAGCGCTTGTCCTCCGACACGGCGGTGCGGACGCCCTTCGCCATCGCGACCT
Source organism: Planctomycetota bacterium (assembly GCA_022072415.1). GTDB lineage: Bacteria > Planctomycetota > JAJSAM01 > JAJSAM01 > JAJVHW01 > JAJVHW01. The sequence goes on along the minus strand of JAJVHW010000072.1, from coordinate 24,019 downwards.
CGGTCTTCGTCGGATAGACCGACGAGATCACGATGGCGATGCCGATCATCGCGAGTCCCGTGTGGACGACGTATCCCCCGTACCGCCGGTTCTGCATCGAGAGCATGCGCGACAGCGCGCCCAGCGTGCCGCGGCCGGACGCCGCGCCGGAGTTGCGCGCGGTGCGGAGGACCTCCCACGCCACGGTCGCGATCGACAGGCACGCGAAGTAGGCGAGCAGTCCCACCGGGTAGACGTGGCTCACGGGATCGAACGACTCGCCTTGCGCGCCGCCGCGGACGTGCGTCCACGCGAACCAGCAGAGGACGAGCGACGCCGGGAGCGCCGCGATCGCCGGCACGACGAGGTTCCTCGCCGCCTGCGCCGCGGTGGTGCGGACCCAGCCGAGGCTCGGGCCGATGGCGGTCATCACGAAGAGCCCGAGGAAGAGCGGGGTGCAGATCCGGTTGTAGGTCGGGGGCCCGAGCGTGACGGCGCGGCCCGTGAACTCGACCGAGAGCTTCGGCCAGAGCACGAGCAGCGTGATCACCACGGCGAGCGCGACGAGCACGAGGTTGTTCAGCACGAACACGGCCTCGCGCGACGCGAGGTGGGAGATGTCGTCGTCGTTCCGGAGCGACCGCCACCGCAGCGCGATCAGGAACGCGCTGAACGCGATGAGCGCCACGAGGAACCCGAGGAAGACGCGGCCGACGTCGCCGTTCGAGAACGCGTGGACCGAGCTCACCACGCCGGACCGCGTGAGGTACGTCCCGAAGATCGAGAGCACGAACGTGGCGCAGACGAGGAACGCGTTCCACCCGCGGAACATGCCGCGGCGCTCCTGCACCATCACGGAGTGGAGGAACGCGGTGCCCGTCAGCCACGGCAGGAACGACGCGTTCTCGACGGGGTCCCACGCCCAGTAGCCGCCCCAGCCGAGCACCTCGTAGGCCCAGAGCCCGCCGAGCACGATCCCGTTCGTGTTGAACACCCACGCGGCCATCGTCCATCCGCGGGTCGCCTTGATCCACGCCGAGGACATCTCGCCCGAGAGCAGCGCCGCGGCGCCGTACGCGAACGGGACCGTGTAGAGGATGAAGCCGAGGTAGACGCTCGGCGGGTGGACCATCATCCAGTAGGTGTCGAGGAGCGGGTTCAGCCCCGCGCCGTCGGTGGGCATCCCTCCGACCGCGAGCCCGCGGGCCGTGAGGCTCCGGATGTGCTCCGCCGGGACGGGGTCGAACGGGTTCTTCACGAACAGGATCACGCCGAGGAAGAAGCACTGCACCGCCGCGAAGACGGCGAGCACCCAAGGCTCCATCCGCCGCTTCTCGGCGGCGACCGACCGCTTCGCGAACCCGAACGCGAGCACGGTCCCGATGAGCCCGAGGATCGCGGCCCAGAAGAGGATCGACCCGTCGAGCCCGGCCCAGAGCCCCGCGACCTTCTTCGCCCACGGGAGCTTCCGCTCGGAGTAGTTGTAGATGTAGTTCACGTCGTACGCGCCGCGGAGGAAGCCCGCGACCAGCGTGACGGCCGCGCCCGCCGCGGCGAGCCCGCCTGCGGCCATGGCGTTCCGCGCGGCGGCGACGAACCGCCGGTCCCGCAGGCCGGCGCCGAGGAGCGCCGCGAGCACCGTGGCGCACGCGAGGCCGAACGCGACCGCGATCAGCGCGCTTCCGAACCCGAGGTAGGTCATTGCCGCTTCGGGGTTCCTTCGGCGGCGCCGCTCTCCGGCTTCGTCCGCGCCTGCATCTGCGCGCTGCCGACGCCTTCCTTCTCGAGGGCCTCGTACTTCGACGGGCACTTCGTGAAGATCTGCTCGGCCGACACGGTGTTCGTCGCCGCGTCGTACGTGCCGAGCACGGCCACGTCGTAGTCGACCTGGAACGTGTCGGGCTTCCCGCGCGGGTAGGTGACCGCGACGGTCCGGCCGGCCTGCTCCTTGTCCTTCAGCGTGAAGCGGAGGGGCCGTCCGTCATGCTCCACCGAGGCGAGGAGCCCGTGGATCTTCACCTGCTTCCCCGCGGGAGCCCCCGCCGCCTCGCGGACCTGCAGTTCGGGGATGCCGCCTTCGAGGATGCCGACCGTGACGAGCCCGGCGACGCCGAGTCCGATCAGCACCGCGGGAACGAGCAGTTTGCTCATGGCTCCGATCCTACCGCCCCGACGCCCGGCGCCGGAGCCGAACCGCCGGGGACGCCCCGCTTTCGCGCGCGGCCGCCTGACGCGGCCGACAGGGCGGGATCAGACGGTTGCCGGCAGCCCGCGCTGGAGCCTCGCGGCGCGGACCGTGTTCCGCAGCAGCATGGCGACGGTGACGGGTCCGACGCCGCCCGGCACCGGAGTCAGGAGGCCCGCCGCGGCCGCCGCGTCCGGCGCGCAGTCGCCGACGACCTTCGTCCCGCCCGCGCCGTCCGGGACGACGTTGATCCCGATGTCCACGACCGCCGCGCCCGGCCGGAGCATGTCGCCGCGCACGAGTCCGGGCTTCCCGACGGCGACGAGCACCACGTCCGCGCGGCGGAGGTGCGCCGCGAGGTCCCGCGTCCCGATGTGGCACACGGTCACCGTCGCGAGGCGGTCGAGGAGCATCAGCGCCGCGGGCTTCCCGACGATCTCGCTGTGGCCGACGACCACCGCCTCCGCCCCCCGGAGCGCGACCTGCTCCGCCTCGAGGATGTGCACCGCCGCCGCCGCCGTGCACGGTTCCAGCACGCCGCGGCCGCCCGCCACGCGCCCGAGGTTCGCCGGGTGCACGCCCTCGACGTCCTTCCGCGGGTCGAGCGTCGCCTGCGCTCGCCGCGCGTCGAGGTGCTTCGGGAGCGGGAGCTGGAGGATGATCCCCGTGACGCGCGGATCCGACGCGACCTCGGCGAGGTGCGCCTCGAGCTCCTGCTGGATGACGGTGCCCGGCAGCCGGTCGAGCTTGAACCGGATGCCGACCCGCGAGCACGCCTTCTCCTGGCCCGCGAGGTAGACGTCCGACGCCCCGTCGCCGCCGACCGACACCGCGGTGAGCTGCACGGCCGCGTCCTTCGAGAGCGCAGCCACCTCCGCCGCGACGGCGGCCTCGAGCGTGCGGCCGATCTTCTTCCCGTCCACCTTGCGCGCGGTCATGGGTCGCGGTTCTCCGTTCGTGGCGGCTCGCGCCGCCGGGGAGGCGGCTTTTGCGGCCGGTCATGTTCGCAGCCCGGCGCCTCCGCGCCTACAATCCGGCGCATGTCCGACGGCGCCTCCTCGATCGAGCGCATGCTCCTCTCCCGCGAGGTGATCGAGGAGCGCGTGAAGGAGCTCGCCGGCGAGGTGATCGGCGCGGTCCGCGACAACCCGTTCGTGGTCTGCGTGACGCTCCGCGGCGCGTTCATGTTCGCCGCCGACCTCGTGCGCCACCTGCCGCAGGAGATGGAGATCGCGTTCGTGCGCGCCGCCTCCTACGGCGGCGGGACGTCGCCGCAGCACGAGCCCGTGATCGAGATCCCCGACGACGTCGAGTTCGAGGGCCGACAGGTGCTCCTCGTCGAGGACATCGTGGACACGGGCCGCACCGTGTCCGCGCTGCGGAACGCGCTCCTCGCGCGCGGCGCGTCCCGCATCCGGATCTGCACGTTCCTCGACAAGCCGGTCCGGCGCCAGGTCCCCGTGGAGCCCGAGTTCATCGGCTTCGCGCTGCAGGGGGACCCGTTCGTGGTCGGCTACGGGCTCGACCACGGCGGCAGGTTCCGGAACCTGCCGTACGTGGCGGTCCTGAAGGTGTGAACCGGCGTCGCGAAGCGATCCCGGGCGCCGGGATGGGCTTCGCGACGCCCGCCGGGTCAGCGCGGCGGCACGAGCGTGACGGTGACTTCCGCCTCGCCGTCCAGGGTGACCGTCTCCTCGCGCTCGGTCCGGTCGGCGAACGTCGCGCGGATCACGTGGACGTTGCCTCCGTACCGGTGGCGCTTGATCGTCTCGCGGTACTGGACGAACGAGGCGGGGATCCAGATCGGCAGCAGCAGGATCGTGCCGACGACGCCCGTGCCCTCGCGGATCGACGCGCCGAAGTTGGAGGAGCGCGCCCACTGCTCGGTCACGTGGGGATAGCGCACGGGGATGCGGATCGGCGCCGCGTCCTGCCGCTTCCCGTTGAAGTGGATCATCGCGCCGGAGGGCTCCGAGCGGATCACGACGTTCGTCTCGACCACGTCCTCGGCGCGGCCGTCCTCGACCCACGGCGTCTGGCACGCCGACGCGGCGAAGGGGACGGCGAGGAGGAGAGCGCGCGCCGTGCGCAGGGCCGCCGGCATCACCGCCGGACTCCGGGCTTCGGCGTCGTCTTCGCGGCCATCCGCGTTCGCGCCGGCGCCTTCGACGGCGCGGATGCGGCGGGCTTCGTCGCGGCCGTCCGCGGGGCCGTCGGCGCGGGCGCCTTCCGGGGTCCGGCCTTCGCCGGAGCCGACCTGGCCGCGAGGCGCCGCGCCTGGATCACCGTGATCGCGGCGATGTTCACGATCTCCTCGACCGTGGAGTAGTGGTTCAGCACGTTGGCCGGCTTCGCGAGGCCGAGGAGCATGGGTCCGATGACCTCCGCGCCCGCGAGGTGCTGCACCAGCTTGTAGGCGATGTTCCCGGCCTGGAGGTCCGGGAAGACGAGCACGTTCGCGTCGCCCTGGATCGCGCTCATCGGGAACGCCTGCTTCGCGATCTCCGGGACGAGCGCCGTGTCGGCGGCCATCTCGCCGTCGATCACGAGCGTCGGATCGAGCGCCCGCGCGATCCGCACCGCGTCGGAGCTGTCCTTCGTGAAGGGGTGTTCGACCGAACCGAAGTTCGAGAACGAGAGCATCGCGACGCGCGGCTCGGTGTTGAAGAGGTCCCGCACCGCGCGGCCGGTGGACACCGCGATCTCGGCGAGGGTCTGCGCGTCGGGGTCGATGTTCACCGTCGCGTCGGCGAAGAAGAGGGCGCGGCGCTCCAGCGCGAGCATGTACATGCCGGACACGCGCTTCGCGTCCGGGGCGAGCCCGACGATCTGGAGGAGCGGGCGGATGGTGTCGGAGTAGCTCCGGTTGACGCCGGCCACCATGCCCTCGACCTCGCCCGCGCGGAGCATGAGCGACGCGAAGACGTGGGGCTGCCGCACGTCGCGGCGCGCGCGCTGCGGGGTGACGCCCTTCCGCTGGCGGAGCGACCAGAGGAGTTCCGCGTGCCTCTCCGCGGACGGGGACGTCGTCGGGTCGGCGATCTCGACGCCGTCGAGGTCCACGTTGAGCTCCGCCGCGCGCCGGCGGATCGCCGCCTCGTCGCCGACGAGCACCGGCACGGCGACGCCCTCCTCGACGATGAGCTCGCACGCCTGGAGCACCTTGTCCTCGTGCGCCTCGGGGAAGACGATCCGGCGCGGCTCGCGGCGGGCGCGCTGGATCGTGGTGCGCATCGCCTCCTTGCCGCGGTTCACGCGCGCGGCGAGCGAGTCGCGGTACTGGTCCCAGTCGGCGATCGGCTGCATCGCGACGCCGGTGTCGCACGCGGCCTTCGCCACGGCGGGGGCGACCCACGTGAGGACGCGGGGGTCGAAGGGCTTCGGGATGATGTAGTCGGGGCCGAAGGCCATCTGCGTCACGCCGTACGCGCGCTTCACCGCGTCCGGCACCTCCTGCTTCGTCAGCTCGGCGAGGGCCTTCGCCGCCGCCATCTTCATCTCCTCGTTGATCTGCTTCGCCTTCACGTCGAGCGCGCCGCGGAAGATGAACGGGAAGCCGAGGACGTTGTTCACCTGGTTCGGGTAGTCGCTCCGGCCGGTGCCGATGATCGCGTCGCTCCGCGCCGCCCTGGCCTCCTCCGGGAGGATCTCCGGCACCGGGTTCGCCATCGCGAGGATGACGGGCTTCGCCGCCATCGACTTCACCATCTCCTTCGTGACCATGTTGGCCTTCGAGAGGCCGAGGAAGACGTCGGCGCCCTTCATCGCGTCTTCCAGCGTGCGGCACTTCGTCTTCGGCGCGAACTTCGCCTTGTACTTGTTGAGGTCGTCGCGGTCCGCGTGGATGACGCCCTTGCTGTCCGTCATCAGCACGTTCTCGCGGCGGACGCCGGCCATGACCATCATCTCGCCGCACGAGATCCCGGCCGCGCCCGCGCCGCAGATCACCGCGCGGATCTTCCGGATGTCCTTCCCCGTGAGCTCCATGGCGTTCAGGATCGCCGCCGTGGAGATGATCGCCGTGCCGTGCTGGTCGTCGTGGAAGACGGGGATGCCCATCTCGGCTTTCAGGCGCTCCTCGATCTCGAAGCACTCGGGGCCCTTGATGTCCTCGAGGTTGATCCCGCCGAACGTCGGCTCGAGGCGCTTGACGACCTCGCAGAACATCGAGACGTCCTTCTCGTCCACCTCGATGTCGAAGACGTCGATGTCCGCGAACTTCTTGAAGAGGATGCCCTTCCCCTCCATCACCGGCTTCCCCGCGAGGGGGCCGATGTCGCCGAGCCCGAGGACCGCGGTGCCGTTCGAGATGACGGCCACCAGGTTCCCGCGGGCGGTGTAGCGGAACGCCGCGGAGGGGTCCTTCGCGATCTCGAGGCACGGAGCGGCGACTCCGGGCGAGTAGGCGAGCGAGAGGTCGCGCTGCGTGACGCAGGGCTTGGTGGGGCGGATCTCCACCTTCCCCGGCCGGTGCATCTCGTGGTACTCCAGCGCGTCCTTGTCCAGGTTGCGGGCCATGTCATTCCTCGTGTGGGATCGTGTCCGAAGGCGGGGAACGGCTCCGATGGGGAACGGACGAGTCTATCCGCGGCGGAGTCGCGGCAGGGACTTTGCGCCGGGAGGGGGAGGCGCGGAGACCCCGCGGATCACTCTCCGTGCTCGGCCCTGAGGCGCTCCCAGTCGCGGCGGGCGGCCGCCCGCTTCATCGGGTCCGGCGCGAAGCCGCCGGGGGCCTTCGGGTCCTCGCGGAGGATCGCGTCCTTCGCGACGCGCGCGAGCTCCATCCACCCGCGCTCGCGGCCCTCCAGCTCGAACGCGTAGAGGAACTGGAGGTTGTAGAAGTAGGCGTCCATGTAGGCGCCCTCGGTCAGGTCGAACGCGCGGAGGTAGCAGCGTTCGGCGCGCGCGAGGTCGCGCGTCTCCGGGAAGTAGTGGAGCATCAGGCCGAGGTCGTTCATCACGCCGGCGTAGACCCACCGTTCCGCGAACGGGAGCGAATCGGCGTCGCCGGGCACGAGCGCGGCCGCCTCCTCGTAGAACTTCACGGAGAGCCGCAGCGTGTCGCGCGCCTCCTGCGGCGCGCCCTCCACGAACTGGTGGACGCGCGCGGGGCCGCGGCTCGTCCACGACGCGGCGGTGTCGCGCAGGATGAAGGCGAGGTTGTTGCGCACGCGGCACTGGAAGGACGGGTCGCCGGGCCCGGCGTCGAGCAGGGTCCGGTACTCGTCCACGAGGGCGCGGACGTCGTCCCAGCCGGCGAGGACGCGGGACCGCACGAGCGCTTCGTACTCGGCGGCGAGACCCGGGAACCGCGGGTCGAGGGCGAGCGCGGCGGCGTAGTGCGAGAGCGCCGCGCGGCGCTCGTTCCGCTTCGCCGCGATGCGCGCGAGGAAGACGTGCGGCGCGCAGAGGTCCGACGACTCGACGCTCCGGCGAAGGAGCGGCTCCGCCTCGTCGAGTTGCCCCTGCTCGAACGCCTCCCACCCGGCGAGCCAGAGCACCGGCGGCGACGACGGACGGTCGCGGAGCACGTCGGCGAGATCCGCGCGGTACCGCGGCAGGTCCGCCGAGAGGAGGCTCCGCAGCCCGCGGAGCGCGCGGTCGGCCGCGCCGTCCCGCCGGGCCGCGGCGAGGTACGCCGTGCGGGCCGCGTCGCGCTCGCCGATCCAGTGGCGGCCCGTGGCGCGCAGCACGGCGCCCTCGTCGTCCAGGTGCTCCGGCGCGAGCGCGTCGAGGATCGCGGAGGCCTCCGCGAGGTCCTTCCGGTCGCGGTCCCCCGCGCGCCGCGCGTCGAACGCGGTCCAGCCGCGGCGGTGCAGCGTCTTCGCGAGGCGCAGTCGTGCGGCGGGTGGGGCGCCTGGCGCCGCGCCGAGCGAGCGCGCGAGCGCCACGGCGTCGTCCCATCGCGCGAGACGTCCGAGCAGGCCGACCTCGAGGTCGGCCGCTTCGTCCGCGAGCGCCGGGTCGGCGCCGGGCGCGGAGCGGACGCGGGCCCACGCGCGCAGCGCGTCGTCCTCGCGGGAGAGTCCCATCCCGTCCTCGTGGGGCGAGAGGAACGTCGAGACGCGGCCCCACGCGACGAGGAGCCGCGCGACGCCGGGGTCGCCGTCCTTCGACGCCGCGGGCGACGCCTCGGCGATCCGGCGGCGGAGGCGCGGCTCGACGTCGGAGAGCACCGCACCGTCTTCCGTCGCCACGGCGGCGCGCGCCATGCCGAGCAGCGCGCGGTCGCCGCCGGACCGGTGCTCGAGTTCGTTCCGGAACGCGGCGAACGCCTCGTGCGGACGCCCGTCGGCGAGCAGCCGGTCGCACTCCTCGAGCTGCGGCAGGTCGGAGGACGTCAGCGCCTTCATGAACTCGATCAGGTCCGCGCGCTCGGCGGGGGAGAGGTCGAGCTTCCGGAGGAGCCGGCTCTTCCCGGCGAGCTCCCCGCCGCCCTTCTCGTAGAAGACCACCACGTCCTCGAGCGAGCCGAGGGACCCGTCGTGCATGTACGGCGAGGTGAGCGCGACGTTCCGGAGGGGCGGCGTGCGGAATGCGTGCATGTCCTCCGGGCGCTTCGTGACCGCGCCGCGGCCCGGGTCCGTGATCCCGTCGCCGAACCCCGCGCCCGTGACGTGGAACCCGCCGTCCGTGAAGAGAGCGTAGCTCTGGCGGATGGTGTGGCACTGCGCGCAGCCCGCCTTGTCGATGAAGAGGTCGTAACCGCGCTTCGCGGACGCGCTCATCGCCTCGTCGTCTCCACGCCACCAGCGGTCGAACGGCGCGTCGGCGGAGAGGAGCGTCCGCTGGAACGCGGCGAGCGCGCGCGCCGCGCGGTGGAGCGTCGGGCCGCGGTCGCCGAACGCGGACTCGAAGAGCGGCGCGTACTCGGGGATCGCCGCGATCCTCGCCTCGACCTCGGCCTCGTCGTCGTTCCCCATCTCGTCCGGATGGAGGAACGGGAGTCGCGCCTGCTCCTCGAGCGTCGCGACGCGTCCGTCCCAGAAGAGGCGGGGGAGGAGCGCCGCGTTGAGGAGCGACGGCGCGTTCCGCGGGAGCATCTTCCCGGAGACGCCGACGGACCGCGCGCGGCCGTCGGTCATGGCGAGCGCCGCGACGTGGCACGTGGCGCACGCGACCTTGCCGTCGGTCGAGAGCCGGGCGTCGAAGAAGAGCTTCCTGCCGAGCGCGACCTTCGCGTCGTGCTGCGGGTTCGACGACGGCGAGAGCGGCGCGACGACGCCGCGCGGCGGCTCCGCTGCGTCCGGGAGGCCGAGCGCCGCGAACGATGCGGCGAGCGTGCACGCCGCCGAGAGCACGAGGGCCGGAACGGCGCGCATCGTCACCGCCATCGGATGGGAATCCTGCGGAACGTGCGCGCGAGGTCCGGCGTGAGGACGATCCGGCGGTCGTCGCGCGCGGCGGCCGCCTCGAGGTCCTCGGCACGTTCCCGGCGGTCGCGGGCGAGCGCCGCATGGCCCTCGCGCTCCAGCCGGTCGGCTTCCGCGCGCAGTTCGGCGGGCGACGGCCCCTCGAACGGGAGCGGCGGCTCCCCCGCGGCCCGCGCGAGGCGTGAGTCGTAGAGGATCATCGGCCGGACCTCGATCCACGCGCCGCCGCCCGTCACCGGGTCGCGGCACGGCCCGCCGCGCGCGACGCCGGGGCGGTTCGTCCAGTTGGTCGTGATGAGCTCCCCGGCCTCGGACTCGATCCACTCGAACGCGCCGCGGTCCGACGCGATCCGCAGGCCGAACGCGGGCCGGTCTCCCGCCGGTCGTCCGGCGTCCGGCGCGGTCCACGGCCCGTATCCGACGATCAGCGTGCGCTCGCGGTCCGCGGTGAACGTCGCCTCGAGGTGCATCGCGCCGTCGGGTCCGGTCACCTCCTCGTCCGGCGTGCGCGCGAACGTCAGGAACTCGGACGCATATGCGCGGTCCTTCGCGGCGAAGCAGTCGCCGGGGAGCACGAAGAGCTGGAGGTTCCCCGTGACGGCGTAGCCGTCGGGGAACTCGTGGTAGCGGATCGTGTACGACGCAGGACCGCCCGGTCCGGGCACGACGCGGAGCACGCCGAGCCCGACGATGCTCGTCCCGGTGAAGTCCACCCACGGGCGCGGCGGCGGGGACGCCCTCGGATACGGCGTCGGCGCCGGCGCCGCGAGCGGCGCGGCCTCGGGCGGCGTCTCCGTCTTCCGCCGCTCGCCGCATGACGTCGCAGCGAGGAGCGCCGCGAGAAGCGTCGCGCACGCGACGGCGGCGCGGGGCGGGATCGGGGATCGAGGCACGAGGGAACTCTCCGGTCCCGCCGCGCCCGCCGGAAGCAAACCCGAGGAAGCGGCTCCCCCGGCGGGGTCCGCGGTACCTTGTCGCGGCATGACGCGCGCTGAACCGTCCGGCACCGGCGACGACCGCATCCTCGACGTGGACCTCGTCGCGTTCGAACGCGGGGACCGCGACCGCCGGCGCGCGGTGGTGGACGGCGTGATGCGGAGCCTCCGCACGGGGTTCGTCTACGTCGCCCACGACGTGCCGGAGGACGTGATCGACGACGCCTACGCGAAGCTCGCCGCGTTCTTCCGCATGCCGGACGACGTGAAGCGCCGCTTCGTCGTCCCGGGTTCGATGGGGCAGTCGGGGTACACCGGACTCGCCGTCGAGACCGCCGCGTCGCGCGACACGCCGGACTGGAAGGAGATGCTCAACTGGGGGCGCGAGCTCCCGCCGGGCCATCCCCTCCGGCGGAAGTACCCGCACCGGTACATGGAGCGCGCCCTCCCGGAACCGGTGGTGCCCGGGATCTCGGCATCGCTCTCGCTGCTCTGGGACCGGTTCCTCGGCGTGCAGACGCGGTTCCTCCGCGTCGTCGCGACGGGGCTCGGCGCGGAGCCGACGTTCTTCGACGGGATGCTGGCGGACGGCCCCACCCTCGCGCGCGCCATCCGCTATCCGCCGATGCGCGGCGCGCCCGGGACGGACTACGTCTGGGCGGGGGAGCACGAGGACATCAACCTGATCACCGCGCTGCCGCGCGCGACGGCCCGGGGCCTCCAGGTGAAGGTCGAGGGGCGCGGCTGGGTGGACGCCGTGGCGCCCGCCGGGCACTGCATCGTCAACACGGGCATGATGATCGCGCGCGTCACCAACGGCGCCGTCCGCGCGGGGCCGCACCGGGTCGTCGCGCACGCCGGCGACGACGCCGTCGAGCGGTTCTCGGTCGTGCAGTTCTGCCATCCGTCGCCGTGGACGATCCTCGCGCCCATGCCGCAGTGCGTGACGCCGGAGCGCCCGCTCCGCGACGCGCCCGTCGAGGCCGGCGACTGGCTCGACCAGGTGCTCTGGGACATCAACCTCTGCGAGGACGCGCGCCGGGTCCCGGCCGACGGGTCCGCGCCGAAGAAAGGGATGTGACGTGGTCACGATCGAGGGGCGTCACGAGGGGAACCTCCGCTGCGCGGCGGTGCACGGACCGTCGGGCGCGACGCTGGCGACCGACGCGCCGAAGGACAACATGGGCCGAGGCGAGGCGTTCTCGCCGACGGACCTCGTGGCGACGGCGCTCGGCACGTGCGTCGTGACGACGATCGCGATCGTCGCCGCGCGGCGCGGGTTCGACGTGACCGGCGCGCGGTTCCGCGTGGAGAAGCACATGGTCGCCGATCCCGTGCGTCGGATCGGGCGGCTCCCGCTCGTGGTGACGCTCCCCGCCGCGCTGTCGGCCGAGGAGCGGCAGATCGCCGAGCGCGCGGCCCACGCGTGCCCCGTCCACCGCAGCCTGCACCCGGACGTGCGGGTCGAGATCGCGTTCGTCTACGAATGACCTCGGGCAAGCGGCGGCGCCCCCGTTCCATACACGGCCGATGAGGATCGCCGTCGATGCGCTGAGCCTGATTCCCCGGGAGGTCGGGGGCGGGGAGACGTATCTCTCGTCGCTCCTCCGCGCGATGGAGACGCCGCCGCCGGGCCGCGGCCCGGTCGAGGTGACCGTGCACTGCACCCCGCGCGGCGCGGAACTCTTCCGCGAGCGCGGCGCGGTGAAGCTCCGCGTCCATCCGTTCGACAACCGGAGCCGCGCGCGGCGCCTCCTCTTCGAGCACTTCTCCCTCGGGCCGGTCCTCCGGAAGGACGGCGCGGACGTCCTGCTCGCGCCGGGGAACGCGCTCCCGCTCCGGGTCCCGTGCCCGTCGGTGCTCGTGGTGCAGAGCCTCCACTCGTTCGTCGTGCCGGAGGAGATGTCGCGGCTCCGTGTCGCGTACTTCCGCCGCGCGGTGCCGCGGTCCGCGAGGCGCGCGGCGCGCGTGATCTGCGTGAGCGAGGATCTTCGCGGGACGCTCCTCCGCGTCGTGCCGGAGCTCGATCCGGGGAAGGTGCGCACGGTGCTCGAAGGCGCGCCGACCGACATCGGCCCCGTGGACGACGACGACCGCGTCGAGGCCGCGTGCCGGAAGTTCGGCGTCGAACGCGGGCGGTTCATCCTCTTCGTGTCGAGCCTGAATCCGTTCAAGCGCCCGGAGGCGGCGGTGGCGGCGGCGGCGCGCATCCTCCGGGAGGACGGCGAGGCGTGGCCGGTGCTGCTCGCGGGGCGCGCTTCCGACGCGCATCTCGGCCGCGTGCGCGCGGCCGCCGCGGCGTGCGGCGCGACGGACCTGCTCCGGCCCGCCGGAGTCGTCGGCCGCGAGGATCTCGCGGCGCTCTACACCGCGGCGCGCGTGATGTGCTACCCGTCGGTGGTGGAGACGTTCGGCCTGCCGCCCCTCGAGGCGATGGCCTGCGGGTGCCCGGTCCTCGCGTCGAACCGGACCAGCGTCCCGGAGGTCTGCCGGGACGCCGCGCTGCTCGCGGATCCCGACGATTCCGACGTGTTCACGGCCGCGCTCCGCCGGATCCTCCGCGACGACGACCTCCGTTCCGCGCTCGTGCTGCGCGGACACCGCCGCGTGCGGGAGCTCACGTGGGAGGCCGCCGCCGCGGACACGTACGCGGTGCTGGACGAGGCGGCCGCCTGCCGCTGATTCCGCGCTCCGCGGCGTCCGCGGTATCCTCCCCCGCTTGCCGTCCGACCGCTCCGACCGGAACCGACTGACGCACCTCGACGCGCGCGGCGCCGCGCGCATGGTGGACGTTTCCGCGAAGGACCGCACGGTCCGCGAGGCGACGGCCGAATCGTTCGTCCGGTGCGGCGCGGGGACCCTCCGGCTGCTCCGGCAGGGGAAGGTCCCGAAGGGCGACGCGATCGCCGTCGCGCGGCTGGCCGCGATCCAGGGCGCCAAGCGCACGCCGGACCTGATCCCGCTCTGCCACCCCGTGGCGCTCACCGGCGTCGACGTGGCGGAGGAGATCGGCGCGCGCGGCGTGCGGTTCGTGGTCACCGCCTGCGCGGCCGACCGCACCGGAGTCGAGATGGAGGCGCTGACGGGAGCCGCGGCCGCGGCGCTCGCCCTCTACGACATGGTGAAGTCCGTCGAGCGCGGCGCGACGATCGAGCGGATCCGTCTGCTCGCGAAGTCCGGCGGACGCTCCGGCGCGTGGCGGAGGCCGCGCGCGTGACCGCTCCGCGAGCCGCCGTGATCACGGTGTCGGACCGGTCCTCCCGCGGCGAGCGTCCGGACGGAGGCGGTCCCGCCGTCGCGGATGCGCTCCGCGGACTCGGCTACGACGTCGCCGCGGCGGAGATCGTCGCGGACGAGCGCGCGGAGATCGCGGGAGCCATCCGCCGCCTGGCCGCCGCGCACGATCTCGTCGTGACCACCGGCGGCACGGGACTCGCGCCGCGCGACGTCACTCCCGAGGCGACGCGCGACGTGCTCGACCGCGAGGCCGCCGGGTTCGGCGAGGAGATGCGACGGCGCGGCGCGGCGACGTTCGCCCGCGCGATCCTCACGCGGGCCACGGCGGGCACCGTCGGGCGCTGCGTGGTGGTCAACCTTCCGGGCAGCCCGCGGGGCGCCGTCGAGTGCCTGGGCTGGGTCGCGGACGCGCTCCGCCACGCCGTGGACCTGCAGCGCCCGCCCGCCGACGGCGGCGCGCACTCCTGCGCCCGCGACGCCGCGAAGCCGTGACGATCCGACCCGTGAACGGAGACGCAACGATGTCCGCCGCCCCGACCTCGATTCCCCCGAAGAGCCCTCGCGGCCGGCGCCCGCTCCACGTCGCCGTCGCCGGCGCGACGGGTGCGGTGGGGGAGGAACTCCTCCGCCTCCTCGACGAGCGGGACTTCCCGCTCGCGTCGCTCCGCCTCCTCGCGTCGGCGCGCTCCGCGGGGACGACCCTGCGGTTCCGCGGAACGGAGATTCCCGTCGAGGAGCTGACGGACGCGAGCTTCCGCGGGACGGACGTGGCCTTCTTCTCCTGCGGCGGCGACCGGAGCCTGCGGTTCGCGCCCGCGGCCGTCGCGTCCGGCGCGGTCGTCGTGGACAACAGCAGCGCGTACCGCATGGACCCGAAGGTCCCGCTGGTCGTGCCGGAGATCAACGGCGACGCGGCGCTCGCGCACGAGGGCATCCTCGCGGTGCCGAACTGCACGACGATCGTGTTCCTGATGGGCGTCGCGCCGCTCCACCGCGAGGCGCGGCTCGTCCGCGCGGTGTGCTCGTCCTACCAGGCCGCGTCGGGGGCGGGGCGCTCGGCTCTCCTCGAGTACGAGGCGCAGGTCCGCGCGCGCGCCGAAGGCCGCGAGCCGGCGGCGAAGGCGCTTCCCCGCGTGCTCGTCGGCAACGTGATCCCGCAGGTGGACGTGTTCCTCCCCGACGGTTCGACGAAGGAGGAGGTGAAGCTCGACCGCGAGACGCGGAAGATCCTCGGCGACGACCGTGTGCGCGTCGCCGCGACGTGCGTCCGCGTGCCGGTGCCGCGCGCGCACTCCGTGTCGTGCGCGCTCGAGTTCGAGAGGCCGATGACGCCGGAGCGCGCCCGCGAGGTGCTCGCGTCGGCGCCGGGCGTCGTCCTCCGCGACCTGCCGGAACGGGCGAGCGTGGACGGGAAGCCTGCGCGGGAATACCCTACGCCCCTCGACGTGTCGGGCCGCCTCGAGGTGTTCGTCGGGAGGCTCCGCGCCGACCCGTCCCGCGAGGGCGGGCTCATGCTGTGGGCCGTGGGCGATCAGCTCCTCAAGGGCGCGGCGTGGAACGCCGTGCAGATCGCGGAGCTGCTCATCGAGAGAGGACGCCTGTGAACGACCGAAAGCACGACGACGGCGGGAACCCGCTGGACCTCCGCGAGATCCGGAAGCTCGCGGAGCTGATGGAGATGAAGGACCTCGTCGAGGTCGAGATCGAGCAGGAAGGGAAGCGCGTCCACGTGGTCCGAGGCGGACCCCGCGCCGCGCACGGCGCGCAGGTCCCGCCGCCCGCCGCGATGTACGTCCCCCAGGTGGTCGCGCCGCAGGCGCAGTCGGCCGCGCCCGCCGCAGGCGCGGCCCCCGCGCCCGCAGCGTCCCGCGGGACCGAGATCCCCTCGCCGATGGTCGGCACCTTCTACCGGTCGCCGGGGCCCGACGCCGCGCCGTTCGTCGAGGTCGGCGACCGCATCTCGAAGAACACCGTGGTCTGCATCGTCGAGGCCATGAAGGTGATGAACGAGATCAAGGCGGAGACGGACGGGGAGCTCGTGGAGATCCTCGTCCAGAACGGCGAGCCGGTGGAGTTCGGCCAGCCGCTCTTCCTCGTGAAGCCCGCGGGCGGGGCCTGAGCCCGTGTTCTCCCGCGTCCTCGTCGCGAACCGGGGCGAGATCGCCCTGCGCGTGATCCGCGCGTGCCGCGAGATGGGCCTCGAGACGGTGGCCGTCTACAGCTCCGCCGACGCGAAGGCCTCGTACCTCCGCTACGCGGACGAGTCGATCTGCATCGGTCCGCCGCAGAGCGCGAAGAGCTACCTCTCGATCCCCGCGATCCTCGCGGCCGCGGAGATCGCGAACGTGGACGCCATCCACCCCGGGTACGGCTTCCTGTCCGAGAACGCGCACTTCGCGCAGCTCTGCCGCGACTCGAACATCTCGTTCATCGGGCCGCGCTCCGAGGCGATCCGCACCATGGGCGACAAGGCGGCCGCGCGCCGCGTCGCCGAGAAGGCGGGCGTGCCGGTGGTCCCCGGGAGCAAGGGGAAGGTCACCGGCGAGGACGACGCGCTGAAGGTCGCGCGCGAGATCGGGTACCCGGTCCTCGTGAAGGCCGCCGCGGGCGGCGGCGGTCGCGGGATGCGCGTCGCCCACAACGACATGAGCCTCCGCGCCGCGATCCAGGCGGCGCAGACCGAGGCGCAGGCCGCGTTCGGCGACGCGTCGGTCTATCTGGAGCGGTACCTCGACCGGCCGCGCCACGTGGAGGTGCAGATCCTCGCGGACGAGCACGGGAACGTCGTCCACCTGTTCGAGCGCGACTGCTCCGTGCAGCGGCGCCACCAGAAGATGATCGAGGAATCGCCGTCGCCCGCGCTTCCGAAGCAGGTGCGGAAGAAGATGCACGCCGCCGCCGTGAAGCTCATGAAGACGGCGGGCTACTCGAACGCGGGCACCGTCGAGTTCCTCGTGGACCGCGACAACTCGTTCTACTTCATCGAGGTGAACGCGCGCATCCAGGTCGAGCACCCGGTCACCGAGCTCGTGACGGGGATCGACCTCGTGAAGGAGCAGATCCGCGTCGCGGCGGGGGAGAAGCTCGGCTACGGGCAGGACGACATCGAGTTCCGCGGCGCGGCCATCGAGGTGCGCGTCAACGCGGAGGATCCCGCCAACGGATTCCGCGCGTCGCCGGGCCGGATCGTCGAGTGGTCGCCGCCCGGCGGCCCGGGCGTGCGGCTGGACTCCCACGCGACCCCGGGTTACGTGGTGCCGCCGAACTACGACTCGCTCGTGGGCAAGCTGATCGTGCACAAGCCCGACCGGCGCACGGCGCTGAAGGCGCTCGACCGATGCCTCGACGAGTTCGTCGTGTCCGGCATCGCCACGACGATCCCGTTCTTCCGCCGCGTGCTCCGCCACGCCGCGTTCGTGTCCGGGCACTACGACACCGGCGTCGTCGAGGACATCCTCTCCGGCACGGAGTGACTCTTTCGCGGCGCACCGCGGGAATTGGCGAGGCGTTCCGCGCGTTCCCTGACAGACTCATCGGCGTCGCATTTCGCGGGCCGAGTCCGCGGAGTTCGCCGAAGCAGCGGTCGGACCCGTGGAGCCCGGCTCGAGCGGATCAAGAAAGGATCGAAGGATGACTCGACGGATGTCGTCCGTGCGTGTTTCGGCCGCCCGCGCGTTCACCGCAGCGGCGGGGAGGCTTGCCGCCTGCGCCGCCGTGTTCGCCTGCGCGGCCGCCCTGTTCGCCACGCCTGCCGACGCGGCCGAGCGCGCGGCCGCCGTGCGCGGCGCGGGCAACGCGACCGCGGGTCCCGCGGGCCAGCAGAAGAAGGTCGGCGCGGGCGCGTCGGTGAAGGCGGGGGAGGTCGTCGTCCTCGCCGGCGCCGCGGACTCGGCCACGATCGACTTCGGCGGAGGCGCATCGGTCTCGCTCGTCGGTCCGGCGACCCTCCGGATCGTCGAGATCTCGGACGTCGGCATCCGCGTCCGCCTCGAGAACGGCGCAGCGTCGCAGGCCGTCGCCGGGCCGATCGCGATGGAGGTCCAGACCCCCGCGGGGCCGTCCCTCGTGCTCCAGAACGCGACCGGCTTCGCCCGCATGGCTCCGCAGGACAAGGTCCTGTTCGAGCGCCGCGGCGGGGAGCTCGCCAAGGTGTGGGACGGAGCCCGTTTCGAGGACCTCTCGGGGAAGCCCTGGGTGCTGAACCTCCGCACCGGCAGCGCGACCGAGGCCGCCCCGAAGTCGGACGCGGTTCGCGGCAAGATCGTGCAGCTTCCGGGAGACCGGGCGCGCGTCCTGCTCGGCAGCCGCGTGATCACGTGGGAGCCGGCCTCCGGCTTCTGCCCGAAGGAGATGCCGGACGGCGGCATCCAGCTCTGCTTCTGCGCGAAGAACGAGGAGTGGGGCGTCGTCTACGTCGGCACGGACACCGTGCTGTTCCTCGCGAAGGACCAGTGCGTGACGTTCGACGCGAACGGCAACGTCACCGCGTTCGACGGAATCGTTCACGTCTATCACCCGCTGGAAGAGAACTGGGACGAACCGGTCGAGAACGCCGCCGACGCGAGCGTCTCGTACTCCAGCCGGCGGTAGCCGCGCTCTCAGGCTCGCCCCGGGCTTCGGGGCGAGCCTGGGCTAAACCTGGGGACGTGTCTGAAGCCGATGTAGACTGATTGGATGGATCCGGAACCGCCGGCAGCGCGGCTTCCGGACCGGACTCCGAGGGGAGATCGATGAGCAAGACGAACATCGCCGTGACGCGTCGCAACGAGGGCTCCAGCGCGCGCCTGTACCAGGTCGCGCTCGCCGCCGCGGTGGCGGTGGCCGCCGGATCTTCAGCGTTCGCCGAGGACCCCCGCGCCGCGAAGCCCGCGATGCCGCCGGCGAAGCCGCCTGTTCCGGCGTCCACGGTGTCCAAGTCGGGCGCGGCTCCCGCCCCGGCGGCCCCGGCCACGACGGCCCGCGACGACGCCGCCAAGGCGATGCCCGCCTGGGACTCGTTCGGCGCCAGCCAGGACGCGGAGAACCGCGAGGAGACGTTCTTCCGTCTCTCGAAGGACTTCGCCGGGATGCAGGAGATCGGCGTGCGCCGCCTCGGCGCCGTTCCGGTCTGGCCGCGCGGCGACCTCAAGGCCGGCCCGTTCCGCATCCTCCCCTACGTGAAGCAGGGCGTGGAGTACGAGTCCAACTTCTACAAGGTCCACAAGACCGGCCCCTTCGGCCACGACCGCACCGCGAACGAGGCGTCCTGGACGCACATCAACCAGGTCGGCGCGTTCGCCGACGCCGGGTTCATGGGCGGCCGGATGCGCGTCGCCGCCGCGGTCGACGCCGAGTGGGACGTCCGCTACGACAACGGCGGCGACGCCGGGTCGCGCGAGGAGAAGGCCGACACCTTCGAGTTCAACGGCTCCCTCGGCGCGTCCTACAAGTTCGAGAGCGGCATGTTCGTCCGCTCGGGCGTGTCGTACGAGCGCCGGGCCGACCCGATCGACGTCACGCTGACGCGCGAGTTCCAGCGCACCAACCGCCGCTTCTTCCTGACGTGGGGCCTCGACAAGGACATCCTGTTCGGGTCGAAGGCGAAGTTCGAGATCGGCACCAACGTCCGCGACACGATCAGCCGCGAGGTGGGACTCGACGACCTCGACCGCACCGAGGCCGGGTACCACGTGAAGGTGAGCTACCCGTTCTGGAAGCAGACCACGCGCATCTTCGCCCGCGGCCGCTACCGCCAGGACGAGCGCGAGAGCTCGCGCATCAATGACGGGTACGTCTGGGGCTTCGACGCCGGCATCGAGGGCAACGTGCCGTTCGCCGAGGGCGAGTCCCGCGGGCTCCGCGGCTCGGTCGCCGTCGGCTTCGACAGCGCGCTCTACGAGGACGAGACGTTCGGCACCGCCGGTCCGGCCCTCATCCGCGACGAGAACAGCCGGAACACGACGGCGTCGCTCAACGCGACCCTGCAGTACGTCATGTCCCGGAAGTCGTCGATCGACCTCCGCCTGCTCCGCACGAACCAGTTCTCGTTCCACGGGAACTACCAGACGGTCAACCGCGCGGACATCACGTTCAACCACAACCTGACCCCGGCGCTCTCCTGGCGCGTGGCGACGTTCTACGAGTACACGGACCCGAGCGGCCGCATCGCGGCGCAGCCGGTCGCGTCTCCCGGCGACACGAGCTCGGACTATCCCGGCGTGGGTCGCGGCGGCCTCGGCGGCGGTCTCCGCTACCGGGTCAACGACTGGATGGACGCCGACATCCAATACGACTACGAGCGTCGGAACCACCGTCTCACCGGGCAGTCGAACCACCGCGCGTCCGCGGGCGTCACGTTCTACCTGAACGCCCTGAAGCCGCGTCCGTCCGCCACCCGCTGAAGCGACCCGGAAGTCCGGGCGTCCGCGCGCGAAGAGCGCCGGACGCAACGTCCCGACGGCCCGCGTTCCCCCGGGGACGCGGGCCGTCGGCCTTGACCTGGATCAATCACGAGGGTTCGCGCGAGAACGGCATCCACTGCTGCGACTGCCTGCACTGTACGTCGACTCCGCGGGCGTCCACGCGGCGACAGACTGTCCTGGCCGAGATCCGCGGGATGCGATGCAAGGAGGAGACCGCAGAGCGACTTCGGCAAGTCGGTCAAGGGCTCCGACGCAGCAGCGCGCCCGCGGGCTCGGCCAGGCGCGAACCCTCGTGAATGATCCGGGTCAACGGTCCGTCGAATTCCCTCGTCCCGCGCGGGCCGCCGCGTAGGATCGACTTTGCATCACAAAGTACGGAGCGGAGCATGAACAGGAAGCGAACCCTTGCCGTCCTTCTCGCCGCCGTCGCGGCGGCCGCGGTCGTCGCGGCGCTGACCCTGTCCTCGGCTCCCGGAGCGGGCGCGCAGGACAAGGGCGATCCGGCCCGGCGCGACTTCGGCACCTACCGGCTCCGCGTGGACGACACGGTCGAGATCGTCGTCTACAACAAGCGGCGGATCGAGCCGGAGATCGGGGCGCGGATGATCGTGGTCCCCGCGAACGGCGAGGTCTCGTTCGCGCCGGTCGGGAAGCTGAACCTGCTCGGGCGGACGCCGCTCGAGATCGAGGACCTGATCGCGCTCCGTCTGAAGGAGGAGAACTACCTCCAGGAGCCGGTGGTGGGCTGCTTCGTGCGCTCCTACGCGCCGCGCACGGTGTCGATCATCGGACGGGGCGGCGCCGGGGTCGTGACCCTGCCGACGCACCGCGACCTGCGGATCCTCGAGCTGCTCGCGACCGCCGGAACCCTCTCCACGGGCGCCGTGGACTACTCGCGCGTGCAGATCCGCCGCAACCGCGCGGACGGCACGCCCTACTCGACCCTGGTGAACGTGGACGACATCCTCGACCGGAACACGGACGAGCAGAACATGGTGATCCGCGAAGGCGACATCATCCGGCTGTTCGAGCTCGAGGGGGCCCGGCCCGAGTCCGCGGAGTGGGTGTACGTGACCGGAAAGGTCCGTGGCCCGGGGCGGCATCCGATCCTGAAGGGGCGCACGGCGTTCACCATCACGAAGCTGATCGCGCTCTGCGGCGACTTCGCCGAGTTCGCGAACACGTCGAAGATACGGGTGATCCGCACGACGGAGACCGGACGCGTGTTCAAGGAGCTCGACTGGGACGACATCATCGAGAACAAGGCCGCGGACTTCGAACTGAGGCCGGACGACTTCGTCTACGTCCCCGAGCGGCTGTTCTGAGAGGCCGCGGATGAGCCAGCAGAACGCGGCGCCGTCGGGACCCTACGGCGGGACCGGATCCTCGCAGGGGTCCTCGATGCACCTCTGGGACTACTGGGCGGTGGTGCTGAAGCACCTGCCGGTCGTCCTGGTGTTCGTGGCGATCGCCACGGCGACGGCGTGGTTCTACACCCGGAACCAGCAGAAGCTCTACCGGGCGACCGCGGTCATCGAGCTGACGAATCCCGCCGGGGGCGACGGGATGCCGTACCTCACCGACGAGCGCTACCTCCAGACGAAGCTCCAGCTCCTCCTCCTGCCCTCGGTGCTCGAGAACGCCGTCACGAACCGGGACGTCGTCAAGCGGCAGGAGTTCTCGGGGAAGTCGGTCCGCGACGTCGTCCGCATGGCGGCCGGCCGTGTGACGGTGTCTCCGCGACGCAACTCGAACCTGATCGACGTCTCGGTCGAGGGTCCGGACAAGCTCCTGCTCGAGCACGTCGCGAACGCCCTCGTCGAGGAGTTCCGCGACATGCAGATCTCCGAGGCGGAACGCCGCCGGAAGGAGAAGGCGGACGCCCTCGACAAGCAGCTCTCGCGCGCGCAGGCCGAGCTCAAGCTGGTGGCGGGGGACAAACGGACGGAGCTCGAGCGCCGGAACATCACCGAGAGCCAGGTGAAGTCGGAGATCGAGCTGCTGCAGCGCCGCCGGTCCACGTACATCTCCGAGCGCGACGACG
This sequence comes from Planctomycetota bacterium, assembly GCA_022072415.1. Lineage (GTDB taxonomy): Bacteria > Planctomycetota > JAJSAM01 > JAJSAM01 > JAJVHW01 > JAJVHW01. The sequence goes on along the minus strand of JAJVHW010000072.1, from coordinate 1,865 downwards.
TCGAACGCTGGCTGATCCAGAACGAGCCGATCGTCACGCAGATCGAGGATGTCCGGAAGTCCGGCGGTTCGGACGCCCTGGACTCGTACGCGCGGCTCCCGTTCGTCCAGCTCGACGCCGGCGTGCGGTCGGTGCAGGACCGCGTGGCGCGGCTCAACGAGCAGATGGCGGACCTCCTCGACCGGCAGAAGCTCGCCCGCGGGCACCGCGAGGTCCTCGACGTCCAGCAGGAGATCGACCGGTCCGCCAGCGAGCGGCGCCGGATCATCGAGGGGATCGTGAACTCGTACCTGCTCCAGTGCCAGATGGAGCGGGAGAGGCACCGCCAGCTCGGCGTGCAGTTCGACGGGATCTCCAAGGACCTCCAGGCGCTGAACGAGCTCGACCGCCGGCTCGGGGAGTTCAACGAGCAGGCCGCGACGCTCGAGGGCGAGATCGAGGCGCTCCGGCGGCAGTCCGAGATCCTCCTCCAGCAGCCCAAGCGGGAGTCCGAGTCGGTGCGCATCTCCGAGTACGCGCGCACGCCGGAGACCCACTTCGCGCCGAAGGAGCGCGCGAACATCCTCTTCGGCGTCGTGCTCGGCGTGGCCGGCGGCATCGCGCTCGCGTTCTTCCTCGACTACCTCGACGACACGATCCGCACGAAGGACGAGCTGCAGAAGATCGCCGACGTGCCGCTCCTCGGGATCATCCCGCGCATCTCCGCGCGACAGACGGAGGAGAAGGACCTCTACGCGCATGCGGAACCGAAGAGTCCGATCGCCGAGGCCTATCGGGGAGTCCGCACCTCCCTCACGCTCTCGACGGACGCGAAGCAGCTCCGCGTGCTTCTCGTCACGAGCGCCGGTCCGCGCGAGGGGAAGACCACGACGTCGATCAACCTCGCGACCGTGCTGGCCTACGCCGGGGCGAAGGTGCTCCTGATCGACGCCGACATGCGCCGCCCGCGCGTCCACAAGTCGCTGGGACTGCCGAACACCCGCGGCCTGTCGAACGTGGTCGTGCAGGGCGACGACGCGGCGCCGTACTGCCTGCGCTCCTCGATCGAGGGCGTGGACTTCATGCCGAGCGGACCCATCCCGCCGAACCCCTCCGAACTGCTCGGACACCAGCGGATGCGCGACCTGCTCGCGTCGCTCCGGCAGCGCTACGACCACGTCATCATCGACACCCCGCCGATCGGCGCGGTCACCGACGCGGCCGTCCTCGGCGCGGCGGTGGACGGGGTGATCCTGGTCGTCCACGCGGGCAAGACGCGCCGCGGGATCGTAAGCCGCGGCCTCGAGCAGCTCTCCCACGTCAACGCGCGCCTGGTCGGCGTCATCCTGAACAACCTCCGCGCGGGCGGGAGCCGTTACCACCCCGGCTACTACCAGACGTACGCCTACTACCAGCAGTACGCCGCCGAGGAGGCATCCTCGAAGGCGAAGTGACCCGGTGGCGACCCTGCTGACCTCGCGCATCGTCGTCGCCGCGGGTGCCGCGATCTGCGCCGCACTGGCCTGGCGGGAGTTCCGCTCCGTGCGGGCCGAGGCCGTGTACACGGAGGGGATCGGCGCGCCGACCGACGCGCCGGCGCGGGACACGCCGGGCCGCCTCGAGCGGTACCTGGAGGCCCGCGCCCTCGATCCGGGGGAGCCGCTCTACGCGCTCCGATGCGGCCAGATCCTGCAGACGCGCGCATCGGCGCTCCGGGGCCCGGAGCGCACGGCGATGCTGAACGACGCGCTCGGCCACTTCGAGGCGTCGCTCGCGATCGCGCCGCTCGATCCGCGCGCCCAGGCGGAGGCGGGCCGCGCGCTCGACGGACTGGGGCGCTCCGAGGAGGCTGCGGCGCGCCTCGACGCCGCGCTGGTCGTCGGCCG
>JAJVHW010000071.1 GCA_022072415.1 Planctomycetota bacterium | reverse complement strand
TGTTGTCAAGTCGAGGCATCGGCGCGCCATGCACCACCTCCGTGAGGCACTTGAGGCCAGAGGCTGCAAGGACGGGCGCGGCCTCCTAGGGGCGCTCGCGCCGTTGTTGCTCGACCCGTGGACCACCAGCGTAGCGGCATCGCGACTTCGCCGCGGTCGGGGCGGTCGTCCAGCGATTCGCGTCGTTCGTGCAGCGGCAGTTGCCTTGGCAGTCGTTGTCGGAGTTGCTGCAATGCACGCAGGGCCAGATTGCTCGTCTCGATCGTCCTGTGCCCAATCGACGGGAAGCTTCCACCTGCCCGGCAGCCCGTCCATGTTGTTGGTGTCAGAGAGAGGCCGCGCAGGGGCTGAGCCAAGAGAGATGCCCGTTCAGCCTGTTGTCGAGCCGTCTGGCAGCTGTGAGGTCTCGGAGCAGGACGCTCGCCGAGAGCTTCCTAGGCTCCGGCTCGCCAACACCCGACCGGATGCTCCGGTCCAGCTTCGGGTGCGCGGTCTCCGAGCTCCGGGCACCGAGCCCACGGCGTGGATTGAGCTGGCCGTCCCAGCCAGCGACTGGTCTGAGCCCCTTCGCATCGATCTGCACGCGGACGGTCAGGAACTCTTGGCGCTAGAGATTCTCGCAGATGCGAAGCACCTTTCGAGAGCGCCGCTTCGCGTGTCGCAGTCGGAAGCCGAAGATGGCGTTCTGCGAGTCCAGATGCCTGCCGCCGTCTCGATCCAAGGCGTCGTACCGCCTTGCCCGGAACGGACAGCCAGCCCAGTGGTGTACGCCTTTCCGGATTCAGGGGCCTTCGAGACTCCGCCCGAGGATGCCGCGACCTGCGATCTGAACGGGCGGTTCGACCTCCGGCTGCGCGAAGGAGTCAGGTATCGCGTCGTCGCCGTTGCCGCAGATGGCGCACCGAGCTCTACAAGCGTCGATGCACGAGAGGGCGCAACGCTGCACCTCCCGGATCTGCGACCTGAACGCGCGCTCTCGGGAGGGATCCACTGCGACGGATTCGACCCGGTCGACATCGGGCTGTCTGTGGTGGCAGAGCGCGCATCGCTCGACCGCGTACTGCAGGTGCCCGACGGCACACTCGGGATCGTCGACGGTGAGGTGACGCGCGTCAGGGCAAGGGCGACTGTCGATCGCTTCGGCGGGTATCGAGTGCCCAGTCTCGGCGGCGGCGAGGCGCGTCTCACAGTGCTCGCCGCACGCCTGCCGATCGTGGGCGGGCCCTCCGTACAGATCTCATCCGTCGTTGAGGACTTGGGAGTGCTGGACCTGAGAGCTACGCGGGTTGTCGTAGAGGCACCCGGACTTCCAGACGGATCCACGGTCCTTGCCACGGCTGGTACCGGAACTTCGACCGCCGCGACGCTGGCTTCAGGTAGGTGCGAGTTCCTCGTGTCCGCGGACACCGACGTCGAGTTTCGCGCCGGACGAGGTCCGTTGACCCGACGTGCGGCGCGAGGCAGGGCCGACGATCGCTCTCACATCACGCTCAGCGAGTCAGTTCGAGTCGAACCGACGGTCTCGGTCGTAGCATCCGTCTCACCCACCGACCGATTCCTAGGCGGCGTAACGGTCGAACTCTGGGACCCTCGGAACATCGGGCGGTCCATCGTCGAGGTCGCATCGGCTGCGGTAACGGACGGCACGGCGATTCTCCGCCTCCGGTCCTCAGGGTCGCAAGTGCTGCTGATGAGACCTTGGACTCGCACAGCCAGTGAACGATCGTGGTGGGTTCCTCGCGCCGAGGTCGCAGAGCTGCAGGACGTCGTCGCCCGCGAGCTTCCGCTCATTGAGGGAGGGCGCCTGTCCATCGTCTGTCGTGATGAGTCTGGCCGGCCGGTCTCCGCCATCGCGACGATCCAGGATGCGGCGGGTCGACGGTTCGTCCTCTTCGAGCATCTAACCGCGGCCGGAATCTCTCTGTCACGCGAGCATCTCTGTCCGTCCGGCGTCACCAACCTGCGCGATCCATTGCCTGAAGGCGAGTACCAAGTCGAGGTGACGACGCCTTCCGGGTTGAGGTTGACTCAGTCGCACTCGGTTCGCCGAGAGCAGACCACCGCGTGCGTGTTTGTTGTGCGTTAGTAGCGGAGGCGACCTTTTCAGCGGCCTCGAGCGGGGGGCTTCCGCGGCGGTTGAGAGGTCGGATCGGCGGCCGACGACTGCCTGTCGACCTAGCGGCGGGAGCCGTTAGGGTCTCACGTCCTCGCTTCGAAGACTGTCTAGCGCGGCCTGAAACCTCACCTCGTCGTCTGTGAGCAGTAATCCCGGATCGACACCCAAGGCACGTGCGATCAGGTGAATGGTCATCAGGGACACGTTGTGCGTGCCGCACTCGATACCCGAGATGAACGTGAAGTGCCTGTCGGCCCGGTTGCCGAGCTCCATCTGACTCCATCCGCGGATGCTGCGCAGGCTTCGCACGCGGTTCCCGAATGCCACCAAAGGAGATGCTGAGGAGGCTGCGGAGGACTGCCGGTGGCGTGCCATGCACGCACAGGCAAGCCCAGTTTGCTCTTGCACGCTATAGGCCCCGTGGCTATCGTCTGTGTGGCTATGTCGGCCGCGCGAGGCCGCTAGAAGGAGGTCGCTGTGGCTGCTCGACGCCGGACTCTCAGACTTCCCCTCAGACTGACTCTCGCCCTCCTCTGCCTCGTCAGCGGGGCGTGCGGGTCCACCAGCTTCAGCCGCGTGACCGAGTTCCCCACCGGCAAGCAGGAGGATGCCCTCATCGGAGGCCTGTTCGCCGGCATCCAGGACACGGCGACGACGTCGATCGATCTGCCAGTTCCGGCCACCACGGCCTGGGTGGCCGTTCGCCTCGTCGCCGATGACTTCGCCAAGATCGGTGGTCGAACCGTCACCGGCATCGACGAGAACTCGATGCGGATCAAGAACGGGAACATCTCCCAGAACGCCGCTATCGGTGGAGGTGTCGGCTCCTGGATGGATCAGTTCACCACGGAGGTCACGGCAACGTCGCCCTCGACCTCGCGGGTGAGCGTGACGCGGAAGCTCGTGCGGCTCACGCAGCCGACGGGTGTTGTCGGCGGCCACGCGGTCGCCGGTCGCAAGGAGTGGCAGGCGGTTCGAAGCAACGGTGAGATCGAGCGGTGGATTCTCACGCGCGTGCAGGATGCCCTGTCGGCATCGGGCGGCGGCACGTGAACTCGCGCCTTGCCGCGCGGCTCACCGTGCTCTTGGCCGCTCTGTCCGCGTGCGGGCCCGGCGGCCTCTCACGCAGCGTCGCGGAGGACCTGATCGCTTCGTCGAGCGAGATCCAGCGACGACGTCTCTCATCGGTGCGCGTCAGCTCCGAGGACGAGCTCAAGGCTGGGTCAGCCGCCGGAGTCTGGGACTTCAAGATCGAGCAGGTCGATCCGCTCGAGCAGTTCGACCGCGGCATCTATCGTGACCCGAAGCGGGTCAAGACCTACGAACCCCGCCTGCGCGCGGTGACTCTCAAGCCGCCCGCAGACAAGCTCCTGCGCGTCGTCCGCATCCAAGATGCGGACTGGATGATGTTGAAGATGGGCGCGACGATCGAGGTGCTCACACCCCTCTCCGTTCGAATCACGGGGGTCACCAGAGTCGCTGCTGCGCCGATGTCCGATGGAACAACCGCTGCCGAGTTCACCTGGGAGTTCGACGGCCCTGCGGCAACGCACCTCACGGCGGCGCGCGTGATCAAGGCCCGTCAGGGCGCGGCCGCTCTCCGTCGCTTCGACGACGGATGGCGCGTTGAGCGGGTGTGGCTCGACGAGGAGTAGCCGTTCGCGACGAATCACCATGGCGATCGCCGCGTCGATACGGTCGGTCGAGATCAACCCGGGATCTGCGTCGCCGTGCGTCGGCTACTCCGACCCGCCCAGTGGCGCTCCTTGAGCCAGTTCTCACTCGGCGAGCGAACCAGCTGGGACGAACGCCTCCGGGAGAGACCGGAACCCTCGTCCTAGGCGTCCCGGCGAGCGTCCTTCACGTCGCCGGCATCCGCCCCTCGTGCCGCCACCCTCAGAGAGCGGCTGGTCGCCAGGAGATGGTCGCAGGGCCCGTTGCAGAGCGAGGTTGCTGCGCAGTTCGGGCTGGATCCCGGTACGCTGAGCCCTGCCGATCGAGGTAGTCTGAGCAGCCCGAGAGCTCGGGTCCGCCGGGCGATCCAGACCCTCCTTGGGGTTACCGCAGCGGCGGAAGACCACGCAACCTCGCTCGCTGAGCTGAGGGATTTACATGACGCGAGCAACTGTCATGCCTGAGACCATGTCGGTGCTTGCCGCTGCCAGTTACACAGCAAGAGTGCGACAGAGAGGTAGAAGCGATGAGGCTAGTGTCGATCAAGATTCAACGGTTCCGTAACTTCGGGACGATGCAGTCGATGGAGGTCGAGCCAGACGTCACCTGTCTCGTTGGAAAGAACGAGTCAGGGAAGACATCCGTCTTGAAGGCACTCCACCGGCTGAATCCAGCGAACGCCCCGGACAAGTTCGACGTCGCCACCGAGTATCCGAGGTCTCGGCTCGCCAGCGACCGCCGCAAGGAGGACCTCTCTGCTGTGGAGCCTATCGAAGCGACCTTCTCCCTCGAGGAGTCGGATGCCGCCGCCATCGCTGACATTCTGAGTTTCACGCCACCTCCGCAGACGGTTGTGATTGCCTCACGGAGCTACGCAGGACATCTGACCGTCTGGATACGATGCGATCTCTCAGACGCTGTTGAGCTCGCGTGCTCTGACGCCGACGTTGATGAGGAGGACGCGAGGGAGCTCGTTGCATGCGCCGATGTCTCAGCGCTCAACGCGAAGGTGAAGGATATCGCTACCGCACTGTCAGCGCGGAGCCAGCACGCTCGGTCGAAGGCCGTTCGCCGCGTGCCCGCAGCCGTCGAGAAGTACAGAGTCATCATCGACGGCACTACCAATGAAAAGAAGGGCGCTGCAATCGCAGCAATGCTCCCTAGGTTCTTCTACTTCTCAAACTACGAGCTACTTCCGGGCGAGTGCGATCTGACCGACCTCGCAGAACGAGTGCGACAGAAAGCGTTGAAGTCCGGTGACGAGACCGTCCTCGCGCTTCTTCGACTCGCTGGGGTGAGACCGGAGAGTCTCCTCGACGAGGAGTATGTAAGTCGAAAGGCAGAACTTCAAGCCGCGAGCTCTGACCTAAGTCGACAGGTTTTCCGGTACTGGAAGCAAAACGACGCGCTCTCTGTTGTCTTTGACACCGACATGCCCGTGGTCGCGCGAACGCATCACCAGGTTGAGATCCGCCACCGCGTGCTACACGTCGAGCTCCACGACGCAAGGCACGACGTGACCACCAACTTCTCGACGCGATCTTCGGGTTTCCAGTGGTTCTTCTCATTTCTTGCAGCCTTCAGCGTCCACCAAGACTCATCGAGACGCGTCGTGGTTCTGCTCGATGAGCCAGGGACAAGCCTACACGGCGACGCACAGCGTGACTTCCTTCAATACATTTTTTCCGAACTCGGAAAGAGCCAGCAGGTGATCTACACGACTCACTCGCAGCACATGTTGGACCCGACTCGTTACGAGACCATGCGCGCCGTCCACGATCGTGCGACGCGCGCCGATCCAAATCTTGGCGTTGCCATTACGCGCGTCGACCTAGCTGCGGATCGTCAGACCATTCTGCCGGTCGAGGCCGCTCTCGGCTACTCGGTTTCACAGCATTTGTTCCTGGGTGCCGGTCCCCACCTCGTAGTTGAGGGTAGTAGCGACTTTATATTCCTCATGCGAGTGTCAGAGTACATGATTTCGGTGGGTCGCACGGGACTCGACCGACAGCTGGCGATCATCCCGGTCGGCGGCGTCGGCAACATGCCCGCTTTCGTCGCCCTTATGGGGCGTAAACTCGATGTGCGGGCGCTGATTGACGGAGCCCAGTCCACCGCGGTGGCGGCGAAGGTCCGCAGCGCTGCCGATGCCGCTGGAATTCCTCCGGACCGAATACTCGTTCTCGGCCAGCTTCCCGGCCTGCCGTCGTCCGCAGACATTGAGGATCTCTTCACGCCTAAGGACTACCTGTGGCTCTACGTCAGGTCGGTGCGGGCGGTCACCGAAGCGGACCTGCCCGCCACAGGCGAACCGATACTTCGCCGAATTGAGGCCGCACTCGGGAAGTTTGATCACGCGCGCGCCGCGCACCTACTCACACGCGAACGCGATGCATTCTTCGCTCAAGTGGACCACGAGACACTCGATCGCTTCGAGCGTCTGTTTGAGCTTTTCAGGGTGTCGCCCACAGCCGGCTCGTGCGGCCCTAAGTGACTCGCGTCCTCCTCACTTCAACTCGAGCATCTGGATCACGAGCCGATCGATGCGGATCATGCTCGTTGAGGCAGCTTCGCGTGCCAACTGCCGTCGCGCGGAGAGTCTCATCCCTGAGCCGCGCGACTTGACCTCTCGCTGGACGGCGACGTGAGCATCCTTGCCAAGCCTGGCCAACCTACGATGAAGCGGCAGACTCTGATCAAAAATCTGGATTGGGAGGTCGAGTGGCTTCTTGTGAACATCTCGCTGGCCAAGTAGTCCCATGCTCTGGAACGGCTTGATAGTGGCGTTCACGACACCGGTGTTGAGCGCCGCTGCACGGTAGTCGATGCAGCGGTTCTTCTTGCCCTCGGCGGTTCGCAGTCGAATGCGCTCTTCGATGCCTGCGGCAAACACACGAGTCGCGTGGCTGCGCGGGAACAGCTGGCCGACCAACTCTTTGAAGCGGACTCGCTTTGCCGCCTCGTTCGGTAGGGCGGCCACCTCGCGGGCGTGCCGTGCAATCGTCTCGCGCGCTTGCTCGTCCATCGATGCTGCCTCTCGCGGCGCCCGCGCGCCTACAGCCTTTCCTTCGGCGACAGACCTCTGCCCTTGCGGATCGCATTGATCCGAGCGAGGCGCGCGTCGTCCGAAAGCCCTGCCCACGAGCTGTTGCGCTTCTTCGTCGGCGCAGCGTCGGGCTTGGGAGAGTTCTTCTGGCTCCTCGCTACGGCGAATGGGTAAGCGCGGGCAGGTCAAACCGCAGCCGGCCGGCGATGAGGTAGATCATCGTGATGAAGGTGTCCGCGTTGCGATACCCACGGGCCCGGGCGCGCGCCGCCTGCGCGAGGCTGTTCACCGATTCGATGACGCCGGACGTCATCCGCAGCCGGAAGTAGTTGAGGATGCCTTGCGCGTTGTCGCGCAGGGTTAGCGCCGTCTTGTGCATCGTCTCGAGCACCCACGGCGTCTCCGGATCTGCGGGGCGCTTGGCGACTCGCAGCACCCAGCTGCACCATCTCCTCAGGTACGCCGCAGCGCGCTCGGGCTTGCGCCGGTCCCAGAGCCCCTGCAGGTTCAGGCGCATCTGGTACGCCTTCGCGGTCAGCAGGTTCGTCGTGCTCAGGCGTTCGATCGTCTCGCGCTGCGGCGACGACAGGGTCGATGGGTTCTTGAGCCACAGAAACCGCGATCGCCGGAGCTCGAGGCGGCCCGCTCCCTCTCGCCGCCGAGCCTGGTCCACCGCGAAGCTGACGAGCTTCATCACGTGGAAGCGGTCGAAGGTCACCGCCGCCCACGGCAGCGCCTCCGAGGCCCCGAGCTGGTACGCAGGGCTCATGTCCATGCAGACGTCGCGGACGTTCGTCGCCTTCCCGCCGTGCGTCTGCAGGTCGGACACGAAGGCGTGGAAGGTCCCGCTCGCGCGGCCCTCCGTCGCGAAGAGGACCCGCGCGTCCTGCCGGACCTCGCCCTCCTCGTCGAGCTGCTTCGGCTCGAGGAAGAGCGACACGTAGCTGTGGTGCTTCGCTCGGCTCGTCTCGTCCACGACGACCGAGCGCACCTCGCTCATGTCGACCTGCCTCCTTGCCTCCTCCACGTGGCGCTTCACGATCCGCCACAGACGCGTGTCGTGCTCGCCGACCATCCGTGCCAGCGCCGCCATCGGCATCTCAGGCGCCAGCGCCATCACGTACGCCTCGAAGAGCAGCGTGAAGCCGCTGCCCGGCCGCGCCCACGGCACCTCCACCTTCAAGACGCCGTGCACCTCGCAGTTCACCCGCGGCGTCCGCGCCACCAGGTACGCCTCGTGCTCGAAGAAGTTCAGGTGGCGCCACGTCTGCTCGTCGGTGTCGTGCGCCTTGCACGGCTTGCTGCACTCCGGACACGGCAACGCGCCACCGCGCTCGAAGTCCAGGCGGATGTCCAGACGTCCACGACCGCCCCTCGCCCCCGCCTGGAACTCAAGCCCAGCGACGCGCCACGGAGACTTCAGCCCGAGCGCAGCCTCGAACAGTTTCGTCGTGTCCATCCACCGAAGCTACGCAACGCGACAGACGCGCCTCCAGCTGCTACCCATTCCGAACAGCGAGAAGCCGTTCTTCTTACCCTTCGGACGTCCCGGGCCGCGACGAACCTTGGTCGGCGCTCCGCCACTCATCAAACTGCGGACTTCTTCGAGCGCAGCGTCACGACCCTCGCGCAGCGCCACCTCGACGAGGCGCCCCAAACGGAGCCTGAGATCCTGAAGCAGCGTCGCGGCATCTTCCTTCGTTCTTGGCATCGGCGCACCTCCTGAATTCGGAGAGTCTAGACGATGTCAGGGACGGTGTCGCGCGCCGCAGGAGAGAACCGGGGGAACCATCGCCCGTAGGGAAAGGGGGAATGTGGTGTGGAGGGGGCTGACGATCTTACGGAAGGGTGAGTTCCAGCCCCGGCCTCTCGACTTGGACGGTACTCGCCCCGTGGGACGCGCCGCAACAAGTTCACCGCCGCTTCAGACGCCTAAGCGCCCCGGCGATCGTCTGCGCGAGGACGTCCTGCCGCTCCTTCGCCGCGGCGACGTCAGTGACGTGCACCTGCGTCTTCACCTTGTACCCCCGAACCGTCTTCGTCGGTGGCGCGGCAGGTTCCGCCAGTGCGGCCACGAACTCCTCCGCGCTCGTGAAGACGATCCGCGTGAAGTCGGCCTCGGGCAGCGCGGCAAGTGCCGCTTCCTGGATGCGCTGCAAGACGGGAGGCACCGGGGAGAGAACGGCCACGCGCGAGACACCCGCTTCCAGGCACTTTTTCAGGTTGCCGACTTCGTGATCCGCCGATGTCGTGATCGAGATCTCGACCGCGATCCGCTCGTCCCCGCGCTCAAGAAGTACGTCTGCTCTGCCGCGCTCTCCAACGGTCGCCTCGATCGTGGCTCTGTACCCCTTGGCCTCGCCTGCCTGCTTGACCATGCCTTGCAGGTACTTGTGTTGCGATCCGCCCCGTCCGGGTGTGGCCGGCTCCAGCCCAGGTGGGTGCTTCGCCAGTTGCGGCAGCTCAACGGCTACGGGCTCGACCGGCGTCGCGACCGGACCACGCTCCGGCGCGACCCGGGTCGGGTCAGTGCGGAGCGCCACAGACCAGAAGGCGGCGATCATCCGCTCGACCTCGGTCCGGGGCGTCCCGAACCGCGTCCGTGTTCCTTCGCGCACCACATCGCGCCGGGCTGTTGATCGTTGCACGTCCGCGACCGCTGGCTCCGGCACCCTCAGGTTGAAGTCGTGGCCCGACTGCCCCACCCGGCAGACGGCGTCGCCGACGCCGAGATTCACGAGGTCGGTCGCCTCGAAGGAGGAGAAACCGCTGGCGAGCAGGCGCGCGTCCTCATCGCCGAGGCGGAAGCAGACCCGGGTCGCCGGGTTCGCAAGCACCGCGCCGCGGACCTCGGCGTCGGAGAGCTGGCGGAGCTCTTGGTGCGCGAGCACGAGCCCCACGCCGTACTTCCGCGCCCCGGTCAGGAGTCCGGTGAGCGAGGGCGTTACGAAGTGCTGGAACTCGTCGAGATACAGGAGGAACGGGGTGCGCTGCGTCTCGGGCACCTGCTCCCGGCTCATGGCGAGCTGGTGCAGCTTGGCGACGAGGAGGGAGCCGAGGAGATGTGCGTTCTCCTCGCCGATGGCCCCCTGCGAGAGCTTCGCGATGAAGATGCCGCCTGTGTCCATGAGGCGCCGGAGGTCGAGGCGGCTCTTGTTCTGGGCCACCATGTGGCGGATGGACTTCGGCCGTAGAAAGGCATCGAGGCGTGTCGTGATGGGGAGTTGCGACTTCGCCCCGGGAAGCCGCGGGAACTCCTCGCGCCAGAAGGAGAGGAGGAGCGGATCGTGGACGCTCGCGAGCTTCGCCTCGCGGAACTCGCGATCACCCAGGAACCGCCGCAGATCGAGGAGCGTGCCGCCGCCCTCGCACTCCAGGAGCGCCATCACGGCCGAGGACATGACGGCCGTCATCTGATCGCCCCAGGTCGTCGAGAACCGGCGGAAGATGGCGGTCAGGTCCGACGCGAGGAGATTCCGCTCCCGGTCCGAGTGCGCCGCCAGAACGTTGAACCCGACCGGGAACTCCTCGTCGGAGGGATCGAAGAGTACGACCTCGCCGAGACGGTCCTCCGGCACAAGCCCGAGCACCTCGTCGGCGAGGTCGCCATGCGGGTCGAGGAGCCCGATCCCCCGCCCGCCCTCGAGGTCTTGCCGGATGAGACTCTTGACGAGGGTGGACTTGCCGGTGCCGGTGGCGCCGATGATGTGCGTGTGGCGCAGCCGCGTTGGAAGCGGCAGGAGGACGCGGACCGACCGACCGCGGTGCGTGTTCTCGCCGAGGCAGATCTCACCGGACGCGACGGAGCCGGGCGCCGCCTTCGTCTTCGCCGGCGAAGCCCGGACCTGCTCCGTCCGGACCGACGACGCGGGCACGTGGACGAGTCCGGCCAGCTCCGCGGTCGAAAGCAGTATCCCGCCACGATGGGTGCGCCGCCGGAGGAGGTCCTGCTCCTGGTCGAAGGGGTCGTAGCCCTCGGCGGCGAGCGGCATCAGATCGTTGGCCCCCGAGAACTGCGCGAGTGCCCCTCCGAGGCGCCGCACGACGGCCCAGGCGCGTTCGCGATCCTCGGCTCGCGCGGCGACCCGGACGACCGCCGCAACCACCGGACGGCTGAACTTCTCCGCAGCACCGGCGAGGAGGCTCTTCGAGTCTGGGAAGATCGGCGCGCCGTCGGTGCCGGTGAGCCAGGCCACCGCTGTCCGCCCCCAGGGCTGCCGCGTCGGCTCGAAGAGCACCTGCACGAGACCGATCTCGTGCTCGCCCAACCCGTCGAGCGTGGAGAGGAAGCCAAGAAGGGGGTCAGTGCGGAACGAGCGGGGCGTCGCGAGCGGGAGGAGAAACTCGTTCGAGAGGCCGAAGTCCGCGACGACAGTCTCATCGGCGACGTTCGTCTCCCAGGCGGCGCGGAGCGTTGGTCGGGAAGCAACCACGATGTCCGGTACGTAGGTCTCGATCGCCGCTTGGAGGTCGCCCGTGTGCGACTCGGGTACGACGAACTGGAGGATGATCTCTGGACCGACACCGAGCAGCTCAAACCCGATCCGCTGCTGTGATGCGAGCAGGTTTAAGAGGAGCAGCTCCGAGAGCTCCGGCGTGATGTCCACCGCGGACGGGAGGCGGATCTGAAGCTCGACGAACTCCTCGTCCTGGGTATCCCGTTCCGGCTCCGGCTCTTCGAACTCCAGCATGGCAGGCTGATCTGAAGCGGGCACCTTGCCCCGGACCGAGCTCCACAACGACTCTGCGAGCCCTGCTGTCCGTCCGTCGTCATGACCTGCGGCGTGGAGAGGAAGGTACCCGACGAAGGGACGGAAGGCCGGCTCCAGCACGACCGGATACCCGTACACCTGCCAGCCCCGCCCGCGCCGCTCCCAGGCGTAGAACTGGGAGGCCAGATGCTCGGAAAGCGAGGTCATCGCTTGGGCTTGGCGTAGAACTCGGAGAGGATCGGCTTGCGCTGTTCACCCGAGAGCGGATGGAGGTTCTGCGCCTTCGTCAGCCCGTCGATCTCGGCCATGAGCAACTCGTGGACGGCGGACTGGAACATGATCGTGCTGTCGATGTAGTAAAAGGTGAGGGGGCGGATCAGGAGTCGGATCAGCAGTCCGACGCCCGGGATGCTGGCCAGGATGGCGAGGCAGCCGGTGTTGCCGTGCAGCCAGGCGGAGAAGAAGAAGTAGTTCTTCCCGAAGGGTGCGGCACAAATGTGATACGTCAGCTCATAGCGCCGCACGCGCAGGTAGGTCCGCCGAGCGGAAAACAGCCCGCCCTCTGCAAACTCGGTCCGGTCAACGGTGACGTTCGGCATCCTCCGCTCTTCGATCTTGGCCTCAAGGGCCTTGTAGAAGGCGTCCGACGAGTGATCAAGTCCGTCGATGAGCTGGTTCCAGTGAGAGATCAGTTCTGGTTGCGCCATTCCTCCGCTGCCTTTCTCCACAGTGGTGCGAGTGTCGTCGCCGAAAACGGCCGCGCGTGTGCGGCTACCTACCCTGGAACGACCTCCAACTCCGACTCCTCGAAGGCCGCCAAGCCTGGACCATCAGATCGCCCCATCTCGTCGATGAACTCGACCTCATATGCCACACGTGGTACCTGATGTACCTCCACGACGACTCCTACGTCTCCTATGTGCAAACCCAAGGCGGGTCGATCCACCTTCAGGCGGACCTTGCTGAACTCTAGAATACTCATTTTATCACCTTACCACTTCGGGAACATGGAAATCAACCGCGGCCGTTCAGATCCGTCTTGGTACAACCAAGCACTCCTGACTGTCAAAGTCCGTCCCGTTGGCCCCGTGACTTGTGTATCAACGAAGAACCTGACTCCATAGTCATCGACACTCCCTAGCTGCGCGCCAGATTGCGGGAGAGACTTCAGTATCTGCTCTCTCAGATCGGAGAAGTTCTTGGGCGTAAATCCGAGTCCCTCACGAAAACCACGTGCCTTTGCGGCTCCGTGTGGATGCCGCTCATTGAGTGCATAGGCCGTGAACTTGGACTCCGCGGCTACGGCACGATGACCGTTCAGCAGCGGCAGCCCGTCCCTTTGCGCGATCTCCTGGGAGCTCAGCGCGCCCTTTCCTGTGGATTCCAATCGATCGGCGATCCTGCTCAGATCGTCGATCTCGTCGATGCCGCGCGTATGCATCTGTTCGATGTCATGCTGAGTCGCGGCTCTACCGCCCAACGACGAGAACTGTGGCTTGCCGCCCGCCTCCACGTACGCCAGCCACGCGGCGCGCCACTCGTGCAAGAGCGCACGAAGCTCGTGGAGGCACCGTCGGAGCCTCCGGACATATGCTCTGTCACGAAGCCGAGGAGTCAATTCTCTGTATCTCGACGTGATGGACTCCGCGGCCCGGTTGCCGCGAAGCGCGAATGGAAGTATTCGAAGTCTCTTTTCTACGTCAGCCAGCCAGCCGATGGCGCGCGCATGGTCCGATTCAATCCGGACGGAGTCAGTGGGAGTTGTTCTTCCCTCGTCCTCGACCACCACCTGACCGCCGCGACTGCTTGCCCAATCTAACGACGCGTATCTCGATCGCCGCCGTGCCTCGACGGCACCGCGAGCGCGAACTAGTGTGGCGTGGCGTTGCCCTAGGTCAGCATCGCTCGTCGGCCACTTGACCAACTCGCGTACCAGTTGGAGATAGATCGCAAGCAGTCGGTTGCTTGTTTCGATGTGCGGGTTATCCATGGCTACTTTCGCTGCATGTCTGGGTCCAGAGAGGCGGCAGCGTGGTCGCTGAGAACGGCCGCGCCGGTGCGCCTTGCACCAGCAGCCGCACGTAGATGTCGTGGTCCGGCAGGTTCACGAGATCCAACTCTTGGAACTCGGGCGAGAACTGCCGGTGGAGTACCCTGGCATCGTCCGGTCCCACGCGGAACACGATGAGTGTGCCCACGTTCCCGAAAACGGCGTCGCGGACCTCCGTCTCAAGCTGCGCCGAGAACTGGTGTGCGAGGACGAGACCGAGCCGGTACTTGCGCAGTTCCGAGAGCATCCCCGAGAGCGCCGTCGTCGTGAAGGTATGGAACTCGTCGAGGTAGATGAAGAACGGGACGCGAGCCTCCTCCGGCAGATCCTGCCGGGAGAGGCCAACAAGCCCGAGGCGCGAGACGATCAGCGACCCGAGCAGGGCCGCGCCATCTCCGCCGATCCTTCCTTTCGCGAGGTTCACGAGCAACACCCCTCGTTCGTCGAACACCTGTCGAAGGTTGTAACCAGAGCGCGGCCGCGTGAGCAATCGGAAAAGTGGGGGCTGAGCCAGGAAAGCACCGAGCTTGTTCTGCACCGGCGCTATGGCCTCGACTCGATAGCGGTACGGGTACTTGGCGAACTCCCTGGTCCAGAATTCGAGGTTGGTCGGGTGCGTGATCTGTGGGAGACACGCCTTCAGGTACGCATCATCTGTGAAGAGGCGCGAGATGTCGGCCAACGTCGCCTCGGGTTGGTCGAGCAGGGTGAGCAGCGCGTTGCGCAGGATGTGTTCGAGGCGCGGCCCCCAGGTCGTGCCCCAGACGCTCCTGAAGGCTTCGATGATGCCGGAGGCGGCGAACGCCCGCTGCTCCAACGCGACGGACTCGAGCGGGTTGAAACCGAACTCGCAGTCCGGGTTCGGGACGTCAAGGTAGATGACGCTCGCCCGGCGATCCGATGGGATCTGCGCGACAAGCCGCTCCACGGCGTCACCGTGCGGATCGAGGAAAGCGAAGCCGCGGCCGAGCTTCAGGTCCTGCCACATCAGGTTGGCCATGAGGGTCGTCTTCCCGGTGCCGGTCTGGCCGATGATGTAGACGTGCTGAAGTCGGTCTCCCGCGCGCAGCCCGAAGAGACGCCGCCGGTACGGCTCGCGCCAGTTGGTTCGCCCCAGGATGAGTGGATCGTTGTTCATGACGAAAATGGGTCCGAAGTGTTGAGCTTCGGACCCGGGTGCTGCTCCGGCTGAGACCGGAGTCGTGGACTTGTAGAATCTCGCGGTCTACACGCCCGCAAGCTGTGCTGCGACGGTGAACGAGCGCGAGGCGATCTTCGACCGCTCGCCGCCCACCATCGTTGAGACGAGACGTCGCTCCCTGCCGCCCTGCGAGCTCGAGCCCTTCGACGCCGTCTCGTGCGCGAGGTAGTGGGTGACGCCCTGGAAGGCGGCCCACACAGACTCCGGTGCCCCGGTCTGAGATCTCTCCCAGGCGAGCGCCGCTCGTGCCGCCTCGATCTTCCTCTTGATGGACTTCACTTCCAGGTGCGGATCCAGGCCCAGGCTGTTCAGAACGAACTCGAGCTGCTCGCGTTCCGAAAGGCGCGCGCGAGCCATGCGAGAGGCGGCGGCCTGGAACCGCGCCCGCGTCTGTGCCCCCGCGGCAACCAGTTGTCCGATCGCGCCGATCCGCTCCTGGGCGGACTCGGTGTGCCGGACGGCGAAGGATGCCCCCGCCTGCCGGTCGTGCGCCTGAAGAGTGTTCCAGCAGACGACGCGCACCGTCGTCCGGCGCACGGTGACGGCCCGAGAGCCGTCGTGTCCGTGCGAGATGACGAGGTAGTCCTGGTGCCGCTCGCCCGCGGCCTCGAATTCGGTGAGGAGCGCCGCGAACCAGACGATCCGGCCGCCAAGCAGCGATCCGGCGGTGTCAATCTTCGCCCCGTTCTCCACAATGGCGTCGAGGACGGCGACGAGGTCGGTGTTCTGGACCGGGACGTACCGCTCTCCCACGACGCCGAGCACGTCCTGCGTGTCCATGCGGACGACGGCGCGTGCGGGGACGGGAAGCGCGGCGAAGTCCGGATGCGCGACACACAACGGGTGGAGCGAGACGCTCCACCCGAGATGTGCGTGCTCGATCGCCTGGGCGGGCGTGAGCAGATCCGGAAGCGTGACGCCGAGACCGTGCCAGGGCCGGATGCCCCGACCGGTCGCGACGCCATCGGATGCAGAGATGCAGTGAGCCATGAACCGGTTCCTTTCGTGTTCGGGGGTTGGTGAGTACTGAGCTACGGCTCGGACGAAACGCGCTCAGATGTCGGCGAACGCCGCGAGAGGTGGAGCACCCACTCCTCGAGCTTGCCTGCAACGACGTCGAGGTCCTCGTCAAGCTGCTTGGCGAGACCGTCGACGACCAGCGAACTCGTGCAGTGCGGACAGCTGGCCGTGGCGAGGTTGAGCTCGTCACGTACTCTTTGCAACTCAGACCGCGCCCGCCGGATGAGGAGGAGCCGCTCCGCGTTGGTCACGAGAGCAGCTCCTTGAGGCGGACCCGTGCGCGATGAAGGCGCATTCGTGCGGCCGCTGCAGTGATCCCGTCGATCGCCGCGATCTGCTCGACAGTCCGGCCGCTGGCCTTCATGTTGAGCACACGCTGCGCCCCGAGCGGGAGCCGAGCAAGGGCCTCGGCCACTTCGACCGCGTCGGACGGCAGACCTTCCCGACAATCGACCGGGTCGGCGTCCTCCTCTGAGACTTGGAGGACCCGCATGAGCCGTCGGCACCTGCTCACCGCCGTCCGCCGTGCGATGACCAGCAGCCACCCGGAGAAGGCCGCTGGGTCGCGCAGCGAGCCGACGCTTCTCATGGCGCGGACGAAGGTCTCCTGCACCGCGTCCTCAGCCTCGTGCTTGTCCCGCAGCACCGCGCAGACGACGGATCGCACGCGCGGGAGCATCTGGGGGTAGACCACGTTCCAGTCGAGACCGCTCACGAGAGCGGCCCCCTGTCGGCCAAGGAACAGAACGCCCCCTGCCCGACGATGACGTGATCGACGACGCGGATACCGACCAGCTCACCGACCTGGACGAGCCTCCTCGTGATCTCCAGGTCGTCCGCCGACGGCGACGGGTCGCCGGACGGATGGCTGTGCAGGAGCACTATCGCCGCGGCCTTGCACCGGATCGCGTGATGGAAGACCTCGCGCGGATGCACCGGCGAGGAGGTCAACGTCCACTGAGAGACGCGATGGTCGTCGATGACCCGGTGCTTCCCGTCGAGCAGCAGAGTCCGGAACTGCTCGACCTGAAGGTCGCGCAGGCCGAGCGACACCGCGTGCCGGCACACCGATGCCGACCCGCTGAGAGCGACCCCTCGTTCCAGACGCTCGCCGTCGATGCGATGGAAGAGTTCCACGAGCGCCCCGGCCTTCACGGCGGCGGCGTCCGAGAGCCCGAAGGCTCCGGTGAGCTCGCTGACGCCGGCCGTCCGAAGATCCCGAAGACGCTCAAGCGACGAGAGGCCCCGCGCCGCCTGCTTGCCGAGCACGAGCTCGAGCAACCTCCTCGTACTTGCGATGCCGGGTTCCTGCATTCCTCCTGTCCTCCCTCACCCCCACAACGCTTCAATACACGTGTGTTCGGGGCGCGAAGATCAGAGCCGCATCTGGGCTCATCAGCGGGAACACACGTCCCCGGACCGGGGTGTTTCCCCGGTTTCGCCTCGGCCTGACCGCTCGCTTCCCGAACGAGGTTCAGTGTGAGGCAAGACGTGCGGAGGCGATAGCAGCAGGAACGTGCCGGGAACGGCAAGCTCGGACAAGCCACCGGCGGGGTGTCCCCTCCGGATGCTAGGCTGCGCGGCACCAAGTACGAACGAGAGGAATACCTTGTTCTGGAAGAGTCGCAAACGAACAGAGGATGCCCGCGGCGGAGATGTGCCAACCCCTCACAGGGGTCTGCCAGACTCCGACAAGGGCAGCGGCCTGTGCCCACGTTGCGGAACTGTTTCGAGCTTCGACATCGCGGGAAACCTCCCTCTCACGTTCGATGGCGGACTCTCGTACCCCGGCGGCGGCGGTCAGCCGACACGGACGTTCCATGACCGCGTCGCCGTCCTCTACTGCCGCCACTGCCGTCAAGGCGTGGTTGTCATCGAGGAGGCGTGGGTCGGAGATTACCCAATGCGAGCGGGTCGCAACGAAGTCGGTGAGATCCACTGGAACGGCATCAATTGGTGGCCGCTCCCCGGGGACGCGTCGAGGCCCGACGTGCCGCCGAGGATTGCGAGGGCGCTCGGCGAGGCGATGCGAGCCCTGCACGCTCAATGTCATTCGTCGGCTGCCGTCATGGCTCGACGAACGCTTGAGGCCGTCACAGAGGACAAGGGCGCGCCCAACGGAACCCTGAAACAGCGGGTCGACGAGCTGGCGACGCGCGGGCTACTACTCCCTGCCCTCATGGAGATGGCGACAGAGGTTCGGCTGATCGGAAACGTCGGAGCGCACTTTGATCCCATGGAAGAGGTGTCCGCTGCCGACGCCCGCGCCCTCGTTGAGTTCGTTATCGAGCTGCTCAAGTACCTGTACGAACTGCCCGCCGAGCTCGCTCGACGAAAGCGCCCCTGACGCCCAGCACCTCGATAATGAGAGTCATCATCAACATCCGCAGCAAGCTCACTCGCCGGGATCTCGCAAAGTCCCGACAACGTACATGGAGCATTGGACATTTCATTCGCCTCGCGTACAGTTGAAGCATGTGCCAACTCTACCACCATTTGCCCACCGCACCCGTATCCCGGCAGACCGCTCGACCCAGTGTTCAACGCTCTCGAAGCGTAGACTCGCCATGCCTCGTGAACCATGCTTCTCCGGATGACGACCGGAGCCACGACCCGTTGTGGTCGCGCGCGCGTCCGCTGGCACGCTCGATCGACGCGTGACTCATGTGATGCCGCCCGCCTCGCGCCCGCCGGAAGCTCAGTTGTACTCTGTGTTCCACGCGCCCAGGATCGTGGCGCGCCAACCCAGCAAGCGGCGTCGCACGCGACACGCAACCGGTAGTGGTCACGGTCATGAACCGGAGATGCGTGCGTTGTTGGGCCGTGCCTTCGTAAGCAACGCTCCCTCGCACGTCGGCGACGACGGGCACCAATGCCCCAACACAGACAGCACTCTTCGCCTCCGACAGTCGGTCCTAACCCGGACCTTTGTACCAAAGTCATACTTGATCGCTTCGACGCGACATCGCAAGAGCCACGCGACCGCCGCGGCAATGGCAGCGCCGACGATGATGCCTATCACGAACGCACCCACGACGGGGTCGCAGGCGCGCCGGAGCGCCCCGAGCACCGTTGCCTTGAGTTCCGGTTCGAAGGCGTGAACGATCCACCCGACGACCGCCGCCAAGGCAACCACAGCGGACTTGCCGAACTTGCCCATGCAGCGCCTCGCCTTCGAGCCTGCGAGGCTGCGAGGCTGCGAGGCTGCGAGGCTACCCGGCGAGCCTGTCCTGAGTCAAGCCGATACCCATGCTCGCTACGCTCGCCACTGGGTCGAAGCACTCAGCCACTCGTCCAACGCAGCCTGAGCTTGTCGTCGTTCCTTGTAGAGGATCGCGAACATTCCAGTCGCCTTGCCGGCTGCCACGTTACTTGGATTGTCATCTATCAAGGCAGTGTTGATCGCGTCGCATTCAAGTCGCTCAAGGATGATCCGGTAAGCCCTGGCATCCGGCTTCGCTATCCGGACTTCACTGGACACGACGATCTCATCAAACATGGGGAGCAGATCGTGTTTCGCCAGAACCGCTCGGCCGTACGGCGTCGGGCAGTTCGTAAGAAGTCCCAACTTGTGCAACTTCTTGATGCCTCTCGCGTACTCAATCATTTCCGAGTTCGCAACGGCTAGCTCGAGCCACTCCTCCTCAATTCGTTTCGCTGGCACTCCGGTTACAGCAGCCAGCGTCTCGAACATCTTGGCCTGCGTACACTCGCCTGCATCGGCTGGCCCAATTACGGCCCGCTTGACGCGCACCGCTTGGTCCTCGGACAAATGCTGACGCAACCAGCCCGGTGACACCTCCGACACCAGCACGCCGAACAGATCGAACACAACGCTCTTGCTTTGCATCGGCCCAATGATATCGTGATTTCACCACTTTGGCAACTACGCTATCAGTCCGACACAACTGCGAGGCCCATCCACACTTCCATCACTGCGACCGACGTGCTCCTACGGCGCGAGGATGATTCGTGCAGAGTGTCGCTCCAACAACGAGGCCAGCCCGGGACAGGCGTCATCCCGATCGACGATCAGGTTGATGTCGTCCTCGAAGCTGGCGAATCGATGCTCCAGCGAGATCCCGATCTTAGAGCAGTCGCCGAGAATGTACCGCCTCGAGCTCGCGGCCAAGATCTCCAGCTTGTTCCGTGTTTCTGCGTTTGAGTGTGTTGTCAGCCCGCTCTCGGCGTGAATTCCATTGACCCCGACGAAGACGATGTCGAAGCCTCCGAGTAAACTGGCGAGGATCGCGATGTCCGTCGGCCCTGACTGTTGAACCGCGACGATTGCCTGTGTGTTTGGTCGTACACGACCACCAGGAACGAACAAGGAGACCGCCGAGTAGTCATCGTCAAACCCCATGGCGACACAACAGTCTGACACCATGTCCGCAATGTTCACCGAATTCGTGGCCAAACTGATTCGTGTAATGGTACGAGTCTGTATCCGTTTGCACAAGAGCCGGATCACAGCTTCCGACGCGGAACCTGCGTCGAACAGCACTTTCATTCCATTCTCGATTAGGTTAATCGCCTTGAGCCCGACACGCTGCTTCCTCTCCGCCTGTACCTCACCCTTCCACTGCGCGTGCTCTTCCACCAAGAAGGCGACCTCCCCATCATAGTTGAGCCCAGGGAGGAGATTGCGCTGTACTACCCCGAGAATGAGTTGGTCAAACTCAGCGGGGCTGAGGTTCGCCTTGCTGTGAGTGTTTACGATCTCCCGCAGAACGTCTCGCGAGATTGGATTTCCACGGCGGTGCGGAAACACTACCTTGTGAACGAGTCGTGCGTGTGTCCGCAGAAGCTCATCAGACTCTGCAATCGCTCTTGAGAGTGACGGAGAGACTGGGCGATGTAGTCGTTCAACATCTCGGCAGACGAGAGCGAACAACTGCTCAGAGAGCAGTGCTGAAAAGGCGTGCACGGTTGCCGCGTATAGATCTCGCAGATCGAGGTGCTTCCGGTTCGCCAACTCGATGTTCCCGAGCCCTTCAATCGGCTGCTGCTCTACCGTTATCGGCAGCAGAATCGTACGGGCCTGTTGCTTCTCCGCCTCCAGAGCCCAAGCGACCTCCTGGCGGACCCACTCCGACTCGACAGCGCTGCGATCCAGGAACAGTAGCACGTAGTCTGTCTTCGAGCTGATTGCGTCGCGAATCGACGCTGGGACATTGTCTCCGAAGACAAGGGCATCCTCGTCGATCCAAACAGCTAGGAAGTGAGGAAGATGCCCTCTGATTTCACGTATCAACGGCTTGAGCCGACTACTGTGGCTCAGGAAGATTCGCATGTTGCCGACTCCTCTCAGCCCTCGAGAGTACGCGCCAGTACGTGCCGACCCGAACTCTATGAAGCAGCGCGACCGGGAGCAAGAGATAACGCTCGGGTCACAGGTCAGGTTCGAACACTCCTCTTATCACAGTTCATCACCGCAGTTCACAGCCAGAACCCCAATCTGGTGTGGCCTCATGAACTCTGTGAACTCCATGAACTCTCCCACAAGGGTGACGCTCCTCCTTGGCTGGGCTATGCCGATGGCTAGGTACCTCGTGGAAGAGCATACGCCCGCGACTTGCGCTTCGGCTTCGCCGGCTCCAGGGGCTGAGGCTCCTTCCAAAGCCCGGTGTCGACCAGGATCTCGCGCATCGCCGCTATTGGCTCCTGGTTGAAAGAGTCAGTGCAATGGGTTCTGAGTCCCTCTACGAGAGTGCACAGGCGAGAATCGGTTCGAACCTAACCCCACCCGTCCTTTCAGGGTTCGGGGCGATTTTAGCGCACGCCAGTTCGGGCCGATAGCAGCAGGAACTTGCCGCAGCCGGCGACAGCAACCCGAGTTTGCAGTGGGGCGCTGTCGTGGTAGAGTTGGCGGTAACAGGCACGAAGATATGAGCACCAAACCTAGCAAACCCAAGAGCGCAGGCCTTGTCTTCCGTAAGCTCGATCTCCACGTCCACAGCCCGGGATCGGCTGACTTCGATGACAAGTCCGTCACGCCTGCAGCGTTCGTCCAAGCCTGCCTTGCAGCGGGCCTCCAGGGAGTAGCGGTTACGGATCACAATAGTGCCGCATGGATCGATGAAGTGAAGAAGGCAGCCGTCGGTACGACGCTCACAGTCTTTCCCGGCGTGGAGATCACTTGCCGAGGCGGCAAGGACGGCATACACGTGATCGCTCTTCTTGACCCGATGCACGGGCGCGCCGAAGTGGAGAGCCTACTGTCGGTCCTGGGTTTTGAGACCAGCCAGTACGGGAAGTTGGATACGGTCGCCAGCAAAGAAGTCATGGAAGTGGTGGCTATCATTCGGGACCGCGGAGGCGTCGCCATCCTGGCTCATGCGAATTCGAGCCGGGGCGTGCTTCGCGACATGTCAGGAAAGCAGCGAACTGATCTGATCCGCCACCCAGCCGTCACCGCCTTGGAGGCTGCGGACTTTCAAGATGCAGCGAGGCGAGCGCAGCACCACCGGGCGGTTGACTATCTCGACGGCACTGACGCTGAGTACCGGCGAAAGCTCGCGGTCTACCAAGCCTCGGACAATCCCGGCGCACCGGGAACACACTCCCTTGCGACGATCGGGAGTCGATGCGCATTTTTCAAGATGGACCGTATCGACATCGACTCCCTTAAGCAGTGCCTCGCCGACCCCGACGTGCGCATTCGCCAAGACTTCGAGCTCAAGACCTACTCGTATCCAAGGATACAGAGCCTTCGCATCACGGGCGGCTTTCTGGACGGCGAAAGTATCGTATTCCATGATGGTCTTAACAGTATTCTTGGAGCGAAAGGTACCGGGAAGTCGTTGATCATCGAGTTCCTCCGCTTCGCTCTGGATCAGGCACCCAGCAATGCAGATCTTGCGAACGATCATGATGCGAAGCTCCGTGCGCGACTCGAGCTCTATGGTGCCGTCGAGGTGACGCTAGTAGATGAGACCGGGAAGCCGTTTACCGTAAAGCGCACCTACGATCCGGCCGGCGGTCATCCATACGATGGAGGTCAGACCAGAGACTTGGCGCGTGCATTTCCTGTCTTCTTTCTCAGTCAGAACGAGATTCTCAAGATCGCAGAGGACCGGGACTCTCAGTTGGCGTTCATTGACACGTTCTTCGACTTTCGTTCCTACCAGTTCGAGATTGCCGAGCGAGAGAGGGAACTCAAGAACCTCGACCAGTCGTTGGCTGAGTGTATGCGCGCGTCGATTGAAGCGAAGGACGTTGAGCGACAGGTTGTCACGGTGCGGGAGGAGATTACCAAACTGGATGTGTCTCTCAAGGACCCCATCCTGAGCAAGTTCGCTGCAGTTGCGGCCAAGGATCTTGTTCTTAAGCAGCAGCTAGAGGCGATTCGGACTATTAGACAGCGAGTAGCCGAGGCCAAGAAAAGCGCAACTACAATTGGGACGCCGCCGGTGCCAGAGGCTCTTCAGGACGATCCTGCCGTCCGACGTGCTCTCGGATACGTTGCCGAGGTTCGCTTTTCCGTGTCGGGTCACTTCGAAGCACTGGACGGAGAGATCGCCGAGGTGGAGGCGCGGGCGGTAGACGAGTACGCGAGATGGCGGCCCACATTCGAGGAGGAGAAGAAGGCGTACGATTCGGCTATCCAATCCCGTGGTGGTGATTCGAGAGTGCTGGCTCAGAAGCGCGCGAAGCTGTTCGCTGAGTTCGAGGGGCTTGAGCGGAAACTCGCAGCGGCCAAGGACCGTGCCGGTGAGCTTCCGGCCATCGGGCAGAAGAGAAAGGCCACCGTTGAAGCGCATCGGAAGGCTTACCAGAACTACACAGCCGAGCGCAAGACCCGCTGCGAGAAGATCGCTGCCGATACAGGCGGTCGCCTCAAGGTAGAGATCCACGAGGCAACAAACCGTGCTGAGTTTCGTGCGCGTCTGACCGCTTTGAAGCGCGGTTCGTACCTTAAAGACCACGATATCGAGAAGCTCTGCGGCGGAGTGGACTCTGGAGACTTCATGCGCGCGATCGTGTCGCATGCACTAGGCACTCCTGGGAAGTACCTTGAGGAGGTTGCGCAACGCGCCGGCATCGACGGGGGCAGGATGCGCACCCTCGCTGAGTTCCTCACCGAAACATACACGTTTGAACAGTTGCTGGCGCTTGAGTACATGGGGGTGCCGAGGGATCGTCCGGAGATCAGCTACAATGTCGTTGGGAAGTTCGAGCAACTGGATCGGCTATCTATTGGTCAGAAGTGTACAGCAATGCTTCTGATCGCCCTGAGTGACGGCACAGCGCCAATTGTCATAGACCAGCCTGAGGACTCTCTTGACCTCCGTTCCATTTGGGACGATGTTTGCAAGCGCGTGAGGCAAGGCAAGGACCAGCGCCAATTCATCTTCACGACCCATAACTCAAGCGTCGCGGTAGCGACCGACACGGATATGTTCACGATCCTTGAGGCCGATGCAACACGAGGGCGTATTGTGTACTCTGGCTCGATGGATCATGAGCCCCTCAGCAAGGAAGCACTCCAGTACTTGGAGGGTGGGACTCCAACGTACAAACTGAAGTTCAGCAAGTATCGAGCTGAGGAGTTCATGTCGGGGGATGCTGACTAGCTGCCTCGTGGACTGTTTATGGATTCTTGGTGTGACTCGCCAAGATCAGGAACAGCTCCACGAGCCAGCTCCCGCTGTCTCGCGCTTCTGCCGCCGTGATCTCCTCTCCGAACACCTCCTTCCAGATCCGCTGGTACTCGCTGATGTCCTCCTCCGTGAGTTTCATGCTCACAACCTAGCACGGGGAGATCGGTGGATCCAGTTGAGTGAACTTCTCGATCGTAGCTCATCACCTCAGTTCACTGCTCGAGCCCAGGCCTGATGCGGCCGGATGAACTCGGTGAACTTCGTGAACTCTTCCACAGGGTGACGCCCATCCTTGGATGGGCTGTACTGAGGGCTAAGTAGCTCTAGGAGGAGCATACGCCCGCGACTTGCGTTTCGGCTTCGCCGACTCCAGAGGCGGAGGTTCCTGCCAGAGCCCGGTGTCGATCATGATCTGGCGCATCGCCGCTATTGACTTGTGGTTAGCAGAATCAGTGCAATAGGTTCTAAGTTCCTCTACGAGGGTGCACAGTTGAGGAAGCGAGGGCGTTTTCGACAGCCTCGTGAACGGTTTTCTCGCGTCAACACGAAGCTTCTTGTCGGTCAGACTAGGGTTCAAACCAACGATTTCCACGATCAGCCTTCTTTGGCGCGCGTTCGCCCGACGGAACGCCGAAACAGCATGCATACTGAACTGAATCACGGTCCGGCAGGGTTCAAACAACGCTTGCCCCGTTTCCTGCATGCGGACTGCCTGCTCGGCAGCGAGACGCTCGCGTTCAATGCGAGCCCGCTCCCTGACGAACTCTGAGTCGGTCACAAGATCACGCAGGCGCAGCGTCGTCAGATTGTCGAGCTGCCTGACAAGACGCGGAAGCCGTTCCGAGGCCGCGCGTCGAGCGGCCTCCTCCTGCCCACCGACCTCCGACACCGCTCGGTGGAGCCGGGCCAGCACCCACTGCTCGAACCTGGTATCGATATGGAGCTTCTCCAGATGTGAGACGATCTGCGCCTCCAGCTCGTGCTCCTGGATCACCGGCTGGCGACAAGTGACGTCGAGTCGCCGCTTTGTGCAGTGGTAGTGGGTGTAGAGCGTGCCGTGTCGGTTGCGCCGCTGTGATGCGGTGATCGAGAGACCACACTCTCCGCACCGGATCAGTCCCATGTAGGCGAACTCGTGCTTCTGGGGAGAGGGCCGCCCAGGGCGGCCGAGGAGAGCCTGCACCTTCTCGAACTCCGCGATCGTCACCATGGCCGGGTGCTTCCCGGGGTAGGTCGCGCCAGCCCAGGTCACGATCCCGGCGTAGAATGGGTTCGACAGCAGTTTGTAGACGGCGGAGAGGGCGAGAGCCTTTCCGCCAGCAGACCTCCGCTGGATCGTGGCGAAACCCCACTCACGTTCCGCGCGGTCGCGGATCTGTCGAGGCGACCAGACTCCGGAGAGCATCAGGTCCCACATTCGACGAACGACCGGGAATCGCTCTGGGTCTGCGATGATCGTGCCGCTCGACTTGTCGTTGAGATAGCCAGTCGGCGGCATGTTGGGAAGCCAACCATTCTGCGCCTTCGTCCTCATCCCTCGCTTCACGTTCTGAGCGAGGCTGTCTACGTAGTACTTTGAGTAACCGAAGATGATGGAGAGCATGAACTTGCCCTGCGGATTGTTCTCGAAGCTGAACGATGCGAACTTCAGGTCCGACATCTTCCCCGTGTCGAGCATGTGGATGATGCGCCCGCCGTCGATCGCGTTGCGAGCCAGGCGATCGGGGTGCCAGGCCACTATGCCGCGCGCCTCACCCCGCTCAATTCTGCGTACCATGGCGTCAAACACAGGACGGCCGGGCGCCTTGGCGCTCCGTGCCTCTTCGAGCACCTCGATCACCGCGCCGCCGGGGACGAGGCGCTCAACCTCGCGACGCTGGCTCTCGATCGAGAGAACCTGGCGATCTTCTGACTCCATCGACTTTCGACAATACACGAAGTACTTCATGGCGATGTTCGTTTGTTGTGTTCTGCGAGCACGAGGAACAGCTCGACCAGGTTGTTTCCACAGACCTGCGCCTCGGCGTCTGAGATCGTCTCGTCAAATATCTGTCTCCAGATCCCCTGTAGCTCTTTGATGTCTTCTGGTGAAAGTTGCACCGAGTGACGGTACCAGAGCACTGGGCGACGAGATAGCAGGGGAGAGTTGCCTCGCTCGGCACCTCACATGACCCCGATTCGGAATCTCCTCCGGATCCGATCTTTCGTCAAGGCGCTTCCTGTGGATCCACGTTGCCGGCCCCGGCACCACTCTCCTGCTATCACCCCACACACATCTCGTGCAACGCTTGGTGCATGGAAGACACAAGCAAGCGTGCCGCTGACCGCGCGCCCGACGAGAAGATTAGACGCGTTCCCACAGCCTCCGCCGTCCTGCAAGACGGATCTCTCCTCGAGATGGTGTATAGCCGCGATCCAGCTCGGACGGGGTTCGTCATCGCGAAAGGCGGCGAGCATCGAGCCGTGGTTGACCATCGTCTCTCGGACGGCCGAACGCTTGCGCCCTACTCACCACAGAACAACCTCCTTACACATGACGTCGTCCTGTTTCCATCCGGACCCGAGGACTACGGGTCCAAGACGGAGCTCCTGGCCGCAGTCCAGCGGTTCATCCATCAGTACGTGGACCTGAGCCCGCTGTTCGAAGTCATCGCCGCCCACTACGTCCTGCTCTCCTGGGTTCACGACGGCTTCCACGAGCTCCCGTATCTTCGCGTGACCGGAGCCCCCGGCTCCGGTAAGACCCGATTCCTGCTGACCGTCGGCGGACTTTGCTACAAGCCCATCTTCGCCTCCGGCGCCTCCACCGTCTCGCCCCTGTTTCGGATACTTGACTCCATCCGGGGCACGCTCGTCCTTGATGAGGCAGACTTCCGCTTCTCCGACGAGAAGAACGACATCACGAAGATCCTCAACAACGGGACCGTCCGCGGCTTCCCCGTGCTTCGAGCCGAGCAGAACGCCGCGACCAAGGAGTACTCGCCGCACGCCTATCACGTCTTCGGCCCGAAGATCATCGCCTCGCGCAGCGCCTTCGACGATCGTGGCCTGGAGAGCCGCTTCATCTCCGAGCAGCTCGGCCTCAAGCGGCTGCGCCGCGACGTACCAATCAGCCTCGATCACCGGCACCGGGAGGAGTCGCTGCATCTTCGAAACCAGCTCCTACTCTTCCGGCTTCAAACCCTCACCACGACCCCCGCTCCTCCGGAGGTCGACCGCTCTCTTGAGCCCCGCCTCGTCCAGTCCTTCGGCCCCCTCCTCGCGATGATCGACAACCCACGGGTCACGTCCGAAGTGATGGCGATGCTGCGCCAGCATCAGGCCCAGCTCTCTGCCGACCGTGGACTCGATTTGGACGGCCGGATACTTGAGGTCATCCGGGACCTGATCAACGGAACGGCGGTCCCACCAACGATGCGCCAGATCGCTACCGTCTTTGCCGAGCGGCACTCGGACGAGCTTCAGCGCAGACCGACGCCGCACTGGATCGGGTGGCAGATCCGGCAGCGACTCGGCCTGCTGACCCAGCGCCGAGCCGACGGCTACGTGATCGCGGACTCCGAGGGGAGCAAACTGGTCACGCTCTTCGAGCGGTATGGCCTTACGGCGCCCACGTCGCCGGAGCGTTCACAGAGTGCACAGAGTTCATCCGCGCCGGCCATTCCTACACTCCCACCATGAGACTTGGACAGCACCAGTATCCTCTGAGTTCACGCCGCCGGTGTCTTCTTGCCGTTGCCGGCAACTTTCCACTGCTATCAGGACTCCGATTGATCATCGATGATGAGAGCATGTCCACATCACACCTCCCGCAGTACCTGCGGATGTATAGAAAGCGAAATGCTCTCGCGCAACAAGAGCTGGCGATATTGCTCGGTGCCTCGCACGGGTCGAAGGTTTCTCGATACGAACGCGGAAACCGCCTGCCGTCGCTGTCGACGGTCATGGCCTACGAGATTGTCTTCCGCGTCGGACTTCGTCATCTGTTCACCGGAGAGTATCAAGCGGTCCATCAGCAGATTCGGCAACGAGCTCGGCGACTTGCACGACAGATCTCCGCGAAGAGTCGACTGACCTTGGCTGACAAGAGGAAGCTCGACGTCCTCTCCCTCATTACCAACGATCTTCCAACTTCAGCACTATGACCCTTGAGTATGTAGAGAACCCGACGGAGCGACTGTTGTCCATCGACCCGATGACCTGGGGCTTCGGTTACGCCGTCATCGAGTACGAGCCACTGCGCCTGGTCGGCTGGGGAACCAAAACTTGCAACCGCAAGAACGACTCCAGCCTCCTCGCAGTCAATAGGGTGCTGATTGAGTATCAGCCGACGGCCTTGGTCATGCCGGACTGGCGCGAAACTGACCATGAGTTTCGCGGACCTGCGCTAGAGGCGTTTATCGAGTCAATTGGCGAGGCGCTTACGTCGCCAACGCTGCCGGTCCTTCTCTGCACGCCTGATCAGGTGCGCGAGCACTTTGCGCCACGAGGCGTCACCACCAAGCACGCTGTCGCCTCGTCTCTCGCGGTGGAGTTCCCCGAGCTGCGCACGATACTGCCGAACCGGCGACGCAACTCTCAGGCTGAAAGAGCTTCGATGAGCGTGTTTGATTCTCTCGCCGCTGCACTTGCGACACGGGACCACTCGCAGATCTGAGTGGGCAACGACAAGGCAGCAAGTGACTCGAACCGACAGTGTGACGGCAATCCCTTTCGACATCGCTTGGCACGATCGCACGGATCAACTCGTTCTGTTCACGTACGAGACGGGTTCGGAGGCTGTCCGCGCTCCTTTGTTGAGGATGCAGCGACGAGGCCCCGTCACACGTTGTGTGACGGGGCCTCTTGCTATCATGCATATCCGGTTGACGACCGCGACCACCACCGGTAGCGTTTCGTCCACGTGCCGAAGCCGGGCTACCCTCGCAACATCGTGGAGTTCACACGCGAGTTCGCGACCGACGAGGCGTGCCTCGCGTACCTCGTGCGGTGTCGCTGGCCCGACGGGTTTCGCTGCCGTCGCTGCGGCGGCGTCAGGTCGTGGCCTCGTCCTGACCGGAAGGCGATGCGGTGCGCGAACTGCGATCTGATCACGTCGGTCACCGCGGGCACGGCGATGCACCGCAGCCGCTTGCCGTTGAAGTCGTGGATGTGGGCCGCATACCTGGTGGCAACGGACAAGCGAGGCGTCTCGGCGCTCGCGCTCTAGAGGCAACTCGGCCTCAGCCGCTACGAGACCGCGTACCAGATGCTCCAGAAGCTGCGTTCCGCGATGGTCGCGCCCGAGCGCTCGCAGCTCTTCGGCGTCGTCGAGGTCGACGAGACCCTGATCGGGGCGCCGTTCCGGGGCAGGAAGGAGCGGACCGCGCGCGACAAGGCTGTCGTGGTAGGTGCGGTCGAGTTGCGGCCGACGAAGAAGGGTACGCAGCCCGGCCGCATCCGGCTGCGTCACGTGCCGAGTTCGTCGAAGCCGCGCCTGATGGCGTTCGTCAAGGACAGCATCGAGCGCGGGGCTCTCGTCGTGACCGACGGGCACGAGACGTACGACGCCGTCGAGGCGCTCGGCTACGAGCACGGGATCGAGTCCACGTCGCTCGGCGACGCGCAGAAGGACGTCCTCAAGCACCTGCACCTCGTCTTTGCCAACCTGAAGACGTGGCTCGAGGGCACGCACCACGGCCGCGTCTCGAAGAAGCACCTCCAGCGGTACCTCGACGAGTTCACATTCCGCTTCAACCGCCGGCACTCGCCGCAAGCCGCCTTCCAGACGATCCTCGGCATTGCGGCGAAGGTCTCGCCGCGCACCTACGCGCAGGTCTACGCCGACGAGCCAGCCGATCCGTTGCCCTTCTAGCACAACCCCTTGGGGCTACGGTCAACAGCCGGATATGCATGCTTGCTATCCCTCTGTACATCTACCCGCGATTCTTGGCGCGGGCTCCGTGTCGGAGACTTCGGACTATGACCGATACGGTCCATCAAGGCGTGACAGGTTCGAGCGTCCCCGCCTCCTCGTAGGCTTCGCGGCCCACTCGAGAGGAGGCTTCGATGCCCGAGGTCGATCCGTCGCGGATGCGCGACGACGCGCTGCCGCGGACGCTGGCGGTGTTCGTCGCGTGGTTCCGCGACGACGAGCGTTGCGCCGAGGTGCTGCGGCGCTGGAAGTACGGCTGCGCGTTCCGGTGTCCGCGCTGCGGTCACGACGCCGCCTGGTTCATCGAGTCGAGGAAGACCGACGAGTGCCGTTCCTGCGGCGGGCAGACGTCGCTCACCGCCGGGACCGTCATTCACAACAGCCCCAAGCCGCTGCGTCTGTGGTTCCTGGCGATGTACCTCTTCGTCTCGACGAAGCAGGGGATTTCGGCAACGTCCCTCGCGCAGCAGCTCGGAGTCAGTTACCCGACCGCGTGGCTGTGGCTCCACAGGCTGCGCAGCGCCGTCGGCTGCCGCACGACGACACGTGGAAAGGCGGGGTGCGCGAGGGCCGGGCGAACGTGGGACGGCCTTTCGTGGGCGACAAGAAGGCGCTGATCGGCGGAGCCGTCGAGCTGCGCACGGCGAAGCAGGGCTTCGGCCGCATCCGCCTTGGCTCGATGCGCGACGGCACGATCGCGAGTTTCGAGGAGTTCTTCAAGGAGCACGTCGCGCCGGGCAGCACGTTGCTCACGGACGACTGGCGCAGCTACCGCGCAGCGGCCGCCGCTGCGAAGCTCGACCACGTCCCGACGTGCGTCTCCAAGAGCGACCGCAAGGCGCACGACATCCTCCCCGGGGTCCACCGCGTCTTCTCGCTCGTGCACCGCGTGCTGCTCGCGACCTACCAGGGCGCGGTGTCGATGAAGCACCTGCCCGCGTACCTCGCCGAGTTCGAGTTCCGCTTCAACCGCCGCCACTCCTTGAGCCGCGGCCTGCACTTCCAGCGCGTCCTCGCCTGCGCGACCGGCGGCGCGCCGCCGACCTACGACGATTTCACGGGTGGACGGCCGGCCTACGGAAGACGAAGGCGCCGACCTGTCACGCCTTGATGGCCCGTTGACCGGTTACTACGCGTGATTTTGGAAGCTGGGACTCCCGTGGGCACTTCTGCATCACCATATCTCGTTATCTGCAAATGACTTGTGCGTCCAGCGGACACGTTTGTCGTCGCGGCACAGTCCGACGGCACCCTACGACGTTGCAAAAATTCGACCTGTTGGCAGATTTCCCCACGGGGCGTGGTAACCTCTGTTGAGGCAGTCTGCCGATCGGCGGGTTGCCACCCTCAGCTTAGGCATACGCATGACGCCGACCCCCCTTACGAGAGGTCGGCGTCTTCGCAAAAGGTCGCGGTTTGGCAACGGCCCTAGGGCCACGCCGCACCTTGAACCTCCCCTAGCACGGGGGGTGGGACCGCCCGGGGCCTTGGACTCCCTGCGTGAGAATTCACGAAAGGAGAGGCGGCCATGATGGAAATCAGCTATGCCGTCGTTCTCGCCGCGCTGCTTGCGGCAATCGGCGGGCTGATCCTGATCGTCGTACGACGCCTCTAGGGGCGTTCGCACGCGATTGGGCGGTACCCAGCTCCCGCAGCGGGTACCCAAGTCTCCGCACCGGCCGTGCCTCCCATGGCACGGCCGGTGCCATATCATGCTCGCAGACGCGGGCAGGGCGACCGTCCGTCGGCGGCACCGCCCGGCTTTGCGAGACTGACCTTCATCTGTTTCTACGGCGTAGCGATCGACACGGCGATCAGCCACCGGATCCGAGGTCGCCTCGTGGGCAACCTCGGAGCCACGTACGCCAGCTCGGAAACTAAGGCCGAGATGACATGCTGTAACCTCCGACCAGGTCCTCGGGCGATGCCGAGCGCAGGGTCGTGGACTCAGCGTCAAGCGCCGAGAACCTCGGATGGTAGGGAAGACGGCTGAAGTGTCAAGTGTCGCGACTCCTAGATGGACGGTGCGCATCGTACCTGCCGCCCATCTAGATCATACCATGGGTTGTGGGGAAAGCAAGATGATCAACAACCTGTAGTTACGGAGGAGCATGGTTAGGCTCGCGGCCCACTAATTTATGTAAACTGTTTATGCATAACAATTTACGCGCCATCGACACAAGACTCGGTCGTGCCGGGAATCTCGCGTTGTCTCCGCGGAGGCGTGTGCAGTCCGTGTGGAGAACACTGCCTCTTCGCTGTCCTGGCTGGGAAGCAGCTCGCTGCCCCGGTCTGCGCTTCGCAAGCCCTGCGCTTGGCGTCACTTGCAGCGCAACGACGTCTCGGAGGGATGCTGGCGCATCCGGCGGCCCTGCCTCCTCCCGGTTCGCCGATCCCCACCCAGCCAATTCGCCGCAACCAGGAGCCGATTTTCTGGTGCCGCGGAGACCGGTTTGGCGCGGAACCACTTCGCCGCCGCGGTCGCTGATCTGGGGATGTCGTAGACCGTGTTTCGCGCGTGGAATCCGGACCAGGGGGAGTTCTTCCGGCCCGCGTTGCGACACTTGGTCCCGTCGGACCACCCGGTGCACTACTTCCGCAAGGCTCCGACGGAGGACGTGGACCTCTCGGCGATCTACGCGAAGTACGACAGACCGACGGGACAGCCTCCGTACGACCCGCGCATGATGGTCGCGCTCCGGCTCTACTCGTACTGCCGGGGGTCGTTTCGTCGCGCAGGATGGAGATTGCGGGCGAGGAGCGTCTGGAATTCCGGACACTGGTGGGCTCGGAGCGCCCGGACCACGACAGGATCTGCAACCTCCGGACGAGGCACTGGAATGAGATATCGGAACTCCTCGTGCAGGTGCTCCAACTCTGCCGCGACGCGGGGATGGCAGAGCTCGGGCACGTGTCGCTCGACGGGACGAGGGTCTGGGCACGGACCGTCGAGGTACTCACCCCGTTCGCCGCTTCATGACGCGCGTGTCGGCCCATAGTAGCGGCGCAGTCCCTCGACGAGCCTTAGCGTCGCATCCGACGCCTCGAACCCACCGGCCAACGCGGCGAAGTCGAGCACTACGTACCTCTTCAGCGCGTGCGTCAGCCCCATGCCGAGGGTGCCCTCCGTCCACGATGAATCCAGCGCGATCGGGCAGAGGACGTGGCGACCTTGCTCCTTCTCTATTGCACACGCATGCGCCACCTCGGCGGCGACCCAGTCGCTCCTCAGTGAGGTCCTGGATAGAACTACGACGGCTACACGTTCCTGCATCGCATTGCGGACTTGCTCGTCCAGAGGCCCCGCCCTGAGATCACGAACGTCGCGCCACACGCGTACGCCATGCGACTGAAGCGCAGACTCGATACGTTCAACAGCTGCAGAGTCTGCGTGCGTGTACGAGATGAACACCGCTCGCGTCTGAATCGGGTGCGCGAGGCGCGCCGCGCCGACCTGAAGGTTCACCTCCTGAATCTCTTCTTGAGTCAAGTCCGGATCGCAGAGCTGCACCGCGATGATCTCCCAGTCTTGGAGACCGCAGCCGCGGAGAAACTCGCGGGGCAGCCTCCCCCTCGACAGCGCAAGCGTTTGCGCACTGACAAATGAGGGGCCGACGTGGAACACGGCGGACAAGTTGCGAGCACCGCCAAGGTCGACCCGGAGGAATCTCGTGTCCTGAAGGCTCGCGCCGTTGAAGTCGGCATCAGCCAGGTTGGTGTCGATGAAGGTGACGTTGTCAAGGTGGGCGGCACTCAAGTTGGCACCTCGTAGCGATGCGTGGCACAAGTTCGCACCGTGCAGGTCCACGGCGCAAAGATCTGCGCGAATCAGCTTCGCGCCGCTGAGGTCAGCACCACGTAGGTTCGCGCCCCCAAGTCGCGCGTCGAACAGATACGCGCCGCGCAAGTTCAGGCCACTCAGGTCGGCGCCGCTGAACTCCGCACCGCTCAGACAGAGCCGCGTCTGCGGGTGGATCGCTCGCCACTCCTCGATGGCCCGGCGGCCCTGCGTCAGCAAGTAGATGTGCTCTGCATCTGCTCCGGGGTCGAACCCATCAAGATTCGGCATCGCGCGTCCTCCTGCTGGGAGGGTACTCCAATTCCGCTGACGACGGGAGCGCGACGCCGCCGCAGTTCAGGGCTGTGGGCTCGAACAAGGCACCTCCCCGTCCTTGTCCGCGACGCCATCGAACGTGTGTCGCTGAGGCAGATCGTTCAGTCGCGTCTGGTTATCGTACGCCATGGCGTCTGCATCCTCGCACCGAGGGACGACGACGAGTCCGCTCCTTCCATCGTCGTTCGAGGAGCCAACGCCGCGCTCGGGCGTCGGAGTGGAGGTGTCGCTACGGCGATCGAGGCTTG
Source organism: Planctomycetota bacterium (assembly GCA_022072415.1). Lineage (GTDB taxonomy): Bacteria > Planctomycetota > JAJSAM01 > JAJSAM01 > JAJVHW01 > JAJVHW01. The sequence goes on along the minus strand of JAJVHW010000071.1, from coordinate 17,030 downwards.
CAGTCACCGTCGATGAGGCGGCGACGTCAGAACCGTGGCCTGGGATGTCGACCATGGAACCGGCCGGCCCCCCCGGCGGTTCCATACGCGGAGGTGCCTCGATGGCAGATCCGAACAGTCTCGCACGAACCAGGCTGACGCTGCTCGCCACCGCGCTCTCGGGCTGTCGCCGCCTCCTGCCGATCGTCGCGACGATGAACCCGACGATCGCCGCGCTCATCCTCACATTCGAGGCCGGGGCCACCATCGCCGAGGACGTGAACGGCGACTACGTTCGCAACGAGGTCGAGGCGCTCAAGCGGCTCGTCGGGCGTGTCGAACAACGCGTGATGGCACGCTGCGACCTGACTGAGGCGCAGGCTCTGGATCTGCTCCGGCGGGCGGATGTCCTCAAGCTCCTCGCCGAGGCCCGCGACGTATATGCGCTCGCGCAGTACGACTCGCGGTTGGATCGGTTCGCGAGCGTTGTGGCGGGCCGGGCACTGCGTGCCGACGATGATTTGGAGCCCGACCTGTGGCTGGCCCAGGCGGCGATCGCTCTCACGGACGCGGGAGTCGAGCTGCTCGGTGTCCTCGTCGATCACTATGTACGGGGCGTGTACCGAAAGGCGCGCCCACAACGGGACGGCCCGCCCGACCCCGACTCGGTCGTTGGAGAGACGTCGCTTGCCGAGCTCCTGCGACGCGTGCAGCCGGCGACGGCAGCGGTCGGCGCGCACCAGCTCGACGCGCTCCGGGTGCTCGATGCGCACGGACTCGCGATGCACACGCAGTCCTTGATCGCGGGCATCAACCGAGCCGCGTGCGCCGACGGCACCCCCCTGCTTCACCGCACGGAACTCTGGGTCGCCACCGCGCGCGGGGCGGAGTTCATCTCCATCGTGAAGGGACGCTCCAGTTAAGAGTAGGCGTCGCGCTCTACGTCGCGAGTCGCTAGTTCGACCAGGACTGCAGATCCCCCAGCCAGCGGAAGCTCTACCTCATCGGGTCCGCGCGCAACCGTGTCAGATGCGCCTTTGCCTCCACCTTTCACCTTCGTCCAGCCCGCCCGCGGCGAGCGGGTGTCGATGTGGAAGCCGACCGACCCGTGCGTAGCTGCGGTACGCGTCGTTGAGCTGGAAGCACCGGTACGACAGAGTGCATGCATCGCTCAGGGATCGACTGGATCCATGTCGTCGCGCTGCGTAGAATGTGGGGAACCGCGCACCTGGAGGTATCCCCATGAGCCCCCCAACGAAAGTCGGCATCTGGCTCCGAGTCTCGACGGAGGACCAAGTCCGGGGCGAGAGTCCTCAACACCACGAGGCCCGCGCCCGCGCATACGCCCTCTCCAAGGGCTGGGAGGTCGCCACCGTCTACAACCTCGGCGGCTGGTCCGGAAAGTCAGTCAAGGACCACCCTGAGTGCAAGCGGATGCTGTCCGACGTCCAGTCCGGAGCTATCTCCGCCCTCGTTTTCAGCAAGCTGGCCCGACTGGCGCGGAACACCAAGGAGTTGCTCGACTTCGCCGACTTCTTCAAATCCGAGAAAGCTGACTTGGTCTCGCTTCAGGAGTCGATCGACACGTCCAGCCCGGCGGGCCGTCTCTTCTACACGCTCATCGCCGCGATGGCGCAGTGGGAGCGCGAGGAGATCGCCTCGCGGGTCGCCGCCTCAGTCCCGGTCCGCGCGAAGCTCGGCAAGTCGCTTGGCGGCCGTGCCCCGTATGGCTACCGCTGGATCGACAAGAAGCTGGTGCCCAACCCGGACGAGGTTCCCGTTCGTCGGCTCGTCTACGACCTCTTCATCGAGCACCGACGGAAGAAGACGGTGGCTCGGCTGCTCAACGAGAAGGGGTACCGTACCCGAGAGGGCGCCCGTTGGTCGGATACGACGATCGTCCGCCTGATCGCCGACACTACGGCGATCGGCAGGCATCGGCTCAACTACAGCCGCCAGACGAGCATCCGAGGTCGCCGCCAGTTGGCAATGAAGCCAGAGAGCGAGTGGGTCTGGCAGACGGTGGACCCGATCATCTCGCTCGACGTCTGGGAACAGGCCAACGCGATCCTGCGTGAGACGCGCCAGAACCCCCGCAAGCCGGCGCGCACGACCCGACACCTGTTCACTGGCCTCACGTTCTGTCACTGCGGTTCGAAGATGTACGTGCCCTCTCGCAACCCGAAGTACGTCTGCTACGCCTGCAAGAACAAGATCCCGGTCGCTGTTCTCGAAGCCGTCTTCCGCGAGCAGCTCAGGGGATACCTGCTCTCACCCACGGACCTCTCGGCGTACCTCGTCCAAGCCAACGGCAAGCTCCAAGAGAAGACCGCCCTTGTCGAGGCGACGGAGGTCGAGGTGGCCAGGTTGAACACCGATCTTGACCGGATCATGGGGCTCTACCTCTCCGGTCAGTTGCCACAGGAGAGCGTGGGTGAGCGCTACCGGCCGATCGAGGCCCGCCGCAACCAGCTTCGAGACGAGCTTCCGCGGCTCCAGGGTGAGCTCGACTTCCTGAAGATCAGCCTGGTCTCAAGCGATGAGATGATCCGCGAGGCCCAGGACCTCTACACCCACTGGGGCGACCTCAATCACGAAGAGAAGCGTCGCATCGTCGAGGCCATCACCGACCGCCTGACCGTGAGCGAAGGAGAGATCGAGATCAACTTGTGCTTTCGCCCCTCAGCCTCGGAAACCGTGACAGGTTGGCAACGCAACCATGCTCGTACAACGAGTGCAGCTTCTGCGGGATGTACCGGGACAAGCGCTTCCGCGTCCGCCGGATCGAGGAGCTCCGCGCCGAGATCGAGTGGGCCCGCGAGCGGGCGCCGGGCGTGCGGAAGGTCTTCCTCGCCGACGGCGACGCGCTCATGGCTCCGCCGAAGTTCCTGCACGAGGTGCTCGACGCCCTCCGCGCCGCCTTCCCGCAGCTCCGCCGCGTCTCGTGCTACGCGTCGCCGCAGGCCCTCGACGTCCGCACGGTCGCGCAGATGTCGGCGCTCCGCGAAGCGGGGCTCACGCAGTTCTACCTCGGCGTCGAGAGCGGGCACGACGAGGTGCTCCGCCGGCTCGTGAAGGGCGTGGACGCCGAGACCATGATCCGCGTGGCGCGGAAGCCGGCCGAGGCCGGAGTGAAGCTGTCCGTCATGATCCTGCTCGGCGCCGGCGGCCCCGCGCTGTCGCTCGAGCACTCGCGCGCGTCGGCGCAGGTCGTGAACGCGATCCAGCCGCGGTTCGTGTCCACGCTGGTCGTGACGCCGGTCGAGGGCACGCCGCTCTTCGAGGAGGCCATGCGCGGCGAGTTCGAGGAGATGGAGCCCGCCGCGATCACGCGGGAACTCCGCGCGTTCGTCCATGGGCTCGAGCTCGACGGCACGGTCTTCCGCGCGAACCACGCGAGCAACTGGCTCCCGATCGGCGGCACGCTGCCGAAGGACAAGGACGCGATCCTCGCGACGATCGACGCGGCGCTCGCCGACCCGGAGGGCGCTCCGTTCGTCCCCGACGCCTGGCGCGGGCTATGACGCTGCGCCGTCGAGCATCGCGCGGCGCTCCGCGGGCGTGGTGACGCGGACGAGGTCCGGGTAGAGGCAGCGCGACTCGCGGTCGTCGTGGTGCGCGAGCAGCGTCACGAGCGCCTCCTCGTCCGCGATGAGCCGCCCCGCCGCCCGCGGGTAGCCCGCCGAGCCCGGATCGAGCCCCTCGCTCGCCGCCGCGAACCGCCCGAGCAGCGCGCGGATCTTCGCGTGCTCGTCGCGGTAGAACTGCGGGTCGCCCGCCCGCCCCCATCCGCCGCGCGCGGCGAGCACCGGAAGGATGCGCGCTTCCTCGTGCTCCATGTGCGACACGAGGTCCGCGCGCAGCGCAGCGAGTTCGGCGCGCGCCGCCTTCGCGTCGCCGCGCACGAGCGCGTCCTGGTGCCGGAGGAGCCGCTCGGCGAACTCGTCGTGCACCGCGACGAACGGCGCGAACTCGGCCAGGTGGGAGAGGTCCCGCATCCGCGCAACGCTCGCCGACGCGCGGCGAAGCTGCAACTCCCGACCGCCGGGTGCGCGCCGCCCGGAGTGCGTGTAGCCTTCGTCGATGACCGGAGCGACGCCCATCACGGTCCGCCGCGCCGCCGACCGCGGCGCGACGCGCCTCCCTTGGCTCGACAGCCGCCACACCTTTTCTTTCGCCGAGTACCGCGACCCTGCGCACATGGGCTTCCGCGCGCTCCGCGTCCTCAACGACGACCGCGTGCATCCCGCGTCCGGCTTCGAGCCGCACGCGCACCGCGACATGGAGATCGTGTCGATCGTCCTCTCCGGCGCGCTCCAGCACCGCGACAGCCTCGGGAACGGTTCGGTGATCCGTCCGGGCGAGATCCAGCGCATGACGGCGGGCGCCGGCATCGTCCACTCCGAGTGGAACCCGTCGGAGACCGACGAGGTGCGCTTCCTGCAGATCTGGCTGCGCCCGCTCGCGCACGGCGTGGCTCCCGGCTACGACCAGCGCCCGCTCCCGACGGTCCCGAACACCTTCGCGCGCATCGTCGCGGGCCGCGACACCGCGCACGACGGCGCGGTCGCGATCGACTCCGCCGCGGACCTGTGGATCGCGACGCTCGACGGCGGCGCGTCGGCCGCCGTCGCCCCGCGTCGCGGCGCCGCGTGGGTCCATGTCGCAACCGGCGACGTCGAACTCGCGGCGGACGGCGCGCGCGCCGCGCTCGCCGCCGGCGACGGCGCGCCCCTCCCGTCGGCGACGCGGCTCGAACTCACCGCCCGGTCGCCGTCGCAGGTCCTCGTCTTCGACCTCGGCTGACGCGGGACGCGTCGGCCCCTGCGCGCGTGCCGTTCACGCCCGACCGGAGACCTCGTCCGCGGGAGACGGCTACTTCTTCTTCCCGCCGAAGATCCCGTCGAGCGCGTCCTTCGCCTTCTCGACCGCGCCGTCGAGCAGCCCCTTCGCCGTGCGTTCGAGTTCGCCCCGCGCGGCGCCCGCGAGCGCCGACTTCGTCAGCGCGCGGACGATCTCCACCGAGAGTTCCTCCGACGTGAGCCCGCCGCGGTCGCGGCCGAGCCCCTGCATGCGGATTTCCGGCATCGACGCCGTCGCGGCCTTCGCGTCCTTCCGGGCGCCCGCGGGCAGGGCCAGCGTGACGGTCCCGCCCTGCACGGTGAACTCGTCCACGATGAACTTCGTCTCCTGCTTCGGCTCCTTCGCGCCGCCGCCGCCCCCCTTGCCTCCGCCCTTGCCGCCGCCCTTCCCCTTCCCGCCGCCGCCGTCCGCGCCGCCGTTCGCGCTACCGCTTGCGCCGCCGCTCCCGCCCCCGCCGCCCGCGTACGCCTCCACGTTCTCCTGGATCACGCCCACGTTGCTCCGCAGCTTCGCGTCGAGTTCGTACGTCACCTGCGGCGCGCCGATCGCGATGCGCCGGATCGTGACGACGTCGCCCGTCGCCGTCGCGGGATCGATCTCGAGCGTCACGTCGCCGAGCGAGAACGCCGTCGGCGTCGAGAACCCCTCGGGGTTCCCCACCGTGAGCCCGCGCAGCGTGCCGCGCCCCTCGGTGAGCGACGCGTCCGCCTCCGCCAGGCGCACCTCCGCCCCCGTCGCGTCCGACCCGACCCGCTCGACCGCCGCACGGATCACCGCGCCGAGGTTCGTCAGCAGCACGACCGCCGCAACCGCCACGATCGCGACGACGATCCCGAGGAGCACGAGGAGTTTCTTCATCCCTCCATCGTCGCGCCCCTCGGCGACGCCGACGAGATCCGCGCGCCCGGCGCGCGCCCGTCCGCCCGGCCTGTCCCCGGACCAAGCGACCGTCCGGCCGAGAGGTCGTTCCGCCAAGCGCCCGTCCCGCCAACCGCCCGTTCCGCCAACCGTCGGTCCCACCAACCGTCCGTCCGTCTCGCCGTCCGTCCGCCCGCGTCCGAGGATCCGTCCGCGCCTCGCGGCCCCCCACCGTTCGTTCTCCGCAGTTCCGCCCGCGTGCGCTCGTCGCTGGCATCCCCGGACCCGCTCGTCTCGGCCTGGCCCCGGCCCCTCCCCGCGCATCCGCCCATCACCACCCACGCCGCGGCGAGGTTTCCTCCCCGCCCCGCCGCATCCTTCGCTATGCTCCGCCCTCCCGTCCTCCGACCGGCCACCCCGCCGGCCACACGCCCCCCGCGGGCAGGGACGGACCGCCTGTCGGGGCGTGGCGCAGCCTGGATTAGCGCGCTTGCTTGGGGTGCAAGAGGTCGGAGGTTCAAATCCTCTCGCCCCGACCAACGTAAGTGGCGCGGAATGAGTGAGTTACGGCGACCGCGCGGAGCCCCTCGGGCGGGCCTCCGGAAGGCCGATTCGGCTGCAGGTGCTCTAGGAGGTCCCCTAGGGTCACACAGTATCGCCCGCGCGGCGAGGCGGCGGCGACCCAAGACCGGGTCAGCGATAGCGAGCAGGCCACGGCACGAGGAACACCTGGATCGACGACTCGCCTGCGGTCACGGGCGCGTACCCGTAGCCGACGCTGGCCCTAGCGCTGACGGACCACGCCGACGTCGCGTCAAGTCCGACGACAGCGAACCTACCCTCTGCATCCGTGCAGACGACGTCGCCACCCGTGCCGGTGTCTGGGTCCGGACGAATCTCGACTCGCGCTCCAGGAACGGGCGACCCGCCGCTGAGCACTCGCCCGGAGATCCGACGCCCCACCGGGATCGTCGCCGTCGCGAGCGGGGTCACGGTGTCGCCCGCGACGACCACGCGGCGCGACCAGAGGCCATTCGCCCGGGCACGAACGGCGACCTCGAAGCGGCCCGGCGGGACGCCGCGCACCGTCACGCGATCAGCGGCCACGACGCACTGGAAGTTGGTCGCGCCGCGCGCAGCAGTCGCCTCCAACCGGAAGTCCGGAGCGCTCCTCACCGAGTCTGGCACGTGGACCGCCAGTTCCGGGTTCGACCGCGCCCTCATCGGCACGCGGACCGGACCCTTCCCGACACTGACCATGTACTCGGGACCGATCGGCGCATCGACGGGATCGCCGAAGCTCTCCTCCACTGTCGCGCGGAGCACATACGTGCCCCGCAGCAGGCCCTCGAACTGGAACGATCCGTCCGGCTGCGTCAGCGTGTCCGCGCGACTACTCGGTCCGTCGTCCGCCTCGCGAGGAGAGTGGCGGAACGCTTCGACCCGGCATCGGTAGCCGGACCTCAGGACACCGCCGAACCCGTCGTGCCACGCAAGTGGCACTCCGCCCAGCTCGACGACGCCGCGGATCGAGACGTCGCCACCCAGTGCCGAAGCCGATGGGCGCTTCGGTCGGATCGAGATTGGCAGCGGGCCGTGCGGCACACGGTCGAGCGCGATCTCGACGCGCTCGTTCCACCGACCGCCCGCGTAGACCAGCCGGCACGGGAGGCTCACGGGGAAGCGAACGAACTCGCTCTCCATCGACACGGCCATGCGACGCCCGCGGACGGTACCGGCAGCGGTCTCGACGACGATCTCGTCGCCCGGCTCCGCCCCGTCCGGCGGCGAGAGGAACGTGTCGATGTCGAGGCGCGGGCCGTCCGAGAACGGCTTCGCGCCGAGTCGGACATTGGAGGTCGGCGCCGCGACGCGTGCTTCCTCGACTTCGTGGCCTACCGCGCGGCCGGCGATCTGGTAGTTCCCCGGCGGCAGCGTGGCGATGACGAACGTGCCGTCCGTCGGATGGCAATCGACGATGTGGACGCCGAGCAGGCGCGCCGCGACCTCCCAGTCCGCGCCGAACACCTCGGTCCCGTCGATCTCGATCCACGCCCACGGCACCCGCGCCCCGGCGCCGTCCGCGATCTGCCCCGCGATCGAGGCGGCTGGCCGAAGCTCGATCGTCCCGAGGTCAGCTCCGCGCCCGGGCTCGACGGCGACCCACTTCCCGATGAACAGCCCCTTCCCCGCGGCGGAGACGATGCACCGCGCCACGGGAGACGCCGTCGAGAGGGCGAGGTCGAAGCGGCCAGCGGCGTCGGTCGTCACCTCCGTGTCCACCAGGCCAGTCTGCACCGCGACCCGTGCACCAGCAATCGGACGACCCACGTCGTCCGCCACCAGTCCCCGAAACCGCGTGTGCTCGTCGGGGAGTCCTCGCACCAGGGGGTACGGCACCGGGTCCGGCGCTGTCGATGATGCGAGTACGGATGGGCCGTCCAGCGTGAGCAGGAACGCCAGCGCCGACGCGAGTCCGATCGTTCGAACCGTGAACCTCACGCTCGACATTCTCACGTGCCGTGCCACGGCGACACGAGGCGGAAACGGTCAGGTCACGTCACCCGGCGCACCCATGCTCTGGCTCCGCGTCCCCCAGGCGTGCGGCACGGCGGTTCAGCAGTTGCGTGGCGGTTCGGCGGCGGCGGGCCCCCCGAACTCCATCGCCAGCACCGTCGCCCGCCGCCTCTCGCTCACCGCCGCCGCGTAGATCTGCGTCGTCTCCAGCTTCGAGTGCCCGAGCTGGGTCATCAGGTCGGTGACCGATCCGCCGCCTTCGAGGAAGTGCGTCGCGAACGAGTGCCGAACCGCGTGCGGCGTGAGTCCGGGCCGCCCGGCGAGCCCGGCAGCCTTCAGCGCGAGGGCCCAGGACTTCCGGATGTCCACCCACGGCGTCCCGTGCCAGGAGAGGAAGACGTGCTCCTCGGAACCAGGCCCCCTCCCGTCGTCGCCCGTCCGGGACTCCCGCACGCGCTTCAACTCCGCCGCGAGCGCGGGGTGAAGGTCGATGTAGTCGCTGTTCCCGACCTTCGGGCGGAAGAGCGCGATCTTCCCGCCCTCGAAGTCGAGGTCCCGCCAGCGCAGCGCGGTCAGCTCGCTCTTCCGCGCGCCCGTGTAGACCATCGCGAGGAGGAGCGGCCGGAAGCGCTCCTCGCAGTTCTGGATCAGGAGCGCGATCTCGCCCTTCGTCAGGTAGCGCCGCGGGCGGCGCGGCTCGCGCAGCTTCTTCGTCCCCGCGAGCGGGTTGTGCTCGAGGTGCCCGTCGACCACCGCGAAGTTGAGGACGCGGACGAGGCACTGCAGGTCGGAGTTCAGGCACCGGGGACCGACCGTCGTCTTCTTCCCGTGCGGCGACTGGCGGTGGCTCGCGCGCCAGCTCCGGTAGTCGAGCCAGACCGCGGGGGTGATCTCGTCGAGCCGCATCGCGCGGCGGCCCTCGCGGGGCCCGAACCACTTCGTCCACGCCTTGAGCGCCGACTCGTACATGCCCATCGAGCCCTCGGCGAGCACGGGTTCGAGCCGCGTGCCCATGACGTGCTTCGTGTACTCGATCAGCGTCGGGATCTTGCGCGGGCGCGCGGCCGCCTTCACCTCGGCGTCCTTCTCCTCGACTTCCTGGATCGTCGGCGGGACCTCGTACGCCCGTGCGACGATCCGTCGCTCCAGTTCGGCGAGGAAGTCCTTCGCCTCCTTCTCCGAGTCGAAGGAGCGGGAGAGCCGCCGCTTCTCGACCTTGCAGTACCACAGCGCGCGGAACGTCCGGCGGCCCGAGGGCCACTTCCGGGTCGTCACCCGCCCGAACCGGCGGCGGCGCTTGTAGCGCTTCTTCTCCGCGCTCGTCTCGATCGGCAGCGTCACGTCGTCGTCTCCGTGCGCGCGTCCGACCAGCCGGAACGCGCGTGGACGCGATGGACGCTCTTGCTCGGGAGCACCTCCAGTTCGTTCAGCCGACGCGGAGGGGCACACGGACTCGCTCACGACGAGCCCCCGAGAAGGGCCTTGACTCGCCCCGCGGGGCGCGCCTTCCGCGTGCGGCGATCGATGTACGCCCGGACGTCCGCCGGCCGGAACCGCAGGACGCGCGGCGCGATCTCGATGCCGGGGAGTTCCGCGCGCTGGGCGAGCCTGTAGACCGTCGCGGTGTCGACCGCGAGGTACGCGGCCACGGTCGCGGCATCGACGAGCGGCTCGCCGAAGGGCTCGACGGGCGAGGCCGCGGGCAGGTCGCTCGGGCGGCCGATCACGACGCGCCCTCCATCGAGATGAGGAGGTCGTCCAGGCCGTCGCCGAAGCCGCTCGTGGCGTCCGACGCCGGGCCGGCCGGGGCCGCGGCGGCGCACTCCGTCTCCTCGGCGAGCAGCCGGTACTGCGCCGCCTTGCTGTTCGAGTTCCGGCCGGCCGCGACGCGGTACGCCCCGAAGTGCCGGTCCCGCGCCGCCGAGAGCGCGCGGCCGAGCCGGATCAGCCGCGAGCGCTCGGACTTGTCGCCGACGACGCCGCCGAGGAGGTCCCGCTCCCCCGCGAGGCGCAGGAGGTCGGCCGTCGCGACCCACGTGTCGCCGTGGATCGCCCACCACGCCGTCACGAACTCCCGCCACTCCTGGCCCTCGGAGTCGGCCTCCTCGTAGAGCTTCTCCGTGTCCTTGAGGAACCCCTCGATCCCGGCGTGGCGGAGGATCCCACCCACCACCTCGGCCCAGCTCTCGAAGGAACCGAGCGGCTGCGCGCCGGCGGGACGCCCGGCAGCGATCCACGACTGCACGAGCACCAGGACCGCGCGGACGAGCGCCGGCCGGTTCCGTCGCGCCCAGTCGCGAAGCTGCGGGTGCTTGAACACCGAGCGCCTCCACGGGCGGTCCTGCTTCGGGTCGATCCGCACGCGCACGCAGCGTCGGGCGATCTCCAGCGAGAGGTGCGGGTTGTTCGCGGTGACGAGCCACGTCGCGCGGTTCGGGAGGTCGATCATCCGCGTCTGCCCGAGGAGCCGGTCGGACCACGTCTCCGCCGTGAGCGCCGACGCGAGCTGCGCCGAGTCGAGCCCGTCCTTCACGTTGTCGAGGAGGATGAGCGGCTGGGCCCGCGCGAGGATCGACGTGATCTTCTTCCGCGCCTCGTCCTCGTCCGGCGTGATCGTCGTCGGGTCGCAGGGCCGCCCGAGCGCGACGATCGCCAGCACGTCGGCGAGGAGGCCCTTCCCGCTCCCGGGCGTCGGCGCCTCGATCAGGTGGAGCGGCGTGCAGCCCGTGACCATCCGCCGAACGAACGGGAGAACGAGCGCCGCGAGCGCATGCGCCCGGTCCGACGCCGCGGCGAACGGGAAGTCGACGAGGAGTTCATCGAGGAGGAGGGAGCGGGCCGCGCGGACGTCCTCCTCGCCGGGACGCTCGGGAACCGGATCGACCTCGAAATCGGGCGCACGGTGATGCCAGAGGCGGGCGTCCCGGGAGTACCCGGCGGCCGCGACGAGCCGCCCCCCGGCGTCGAACACGGGCGTCGCGACGACGGCGTCGAGCGGCGGGAGCGCCTCGTCGGGGTTGACGAGCATGTCCCGGGCGACGTCCTTCGGCGGCGTCGCGTCGAGGACGCCGTCCGGCGTGACCCGCACCCAGTTCGCGACGCGGACCAGGTGTCCGTACATGGCGGTCTCCTCCACGTGCTCGATGCGGGGGCCGTCCTCGGCGCGGGCGAGGCGGACGAGGACGCCGCCGCGGGCGAAGAGGGACGGACGCGTGTTCGTCGCGTGGACGGCGCGCCACGCGTCGGCGAGGACGTCCCGGAGTTGGCGGCCGTTGATGCGGACGCGGGGCCGCGACGGGCCCGGGGCGGCCGGCGCGGCGGCGCGGGGCTCTGGGAACGCGACGCCCGAGAGCTCCGCGATGCGCGCGCACGCGGCGCGGAAGTCGGAGGCGCCGCCGTGGGCGACGAGGAAGTCGAAGACGGACAGCGTCTTCCCGGAGATGTGAGAGTGGAAGGCTCCCCGCTCCGCCTGCCCGGTGCCGTCGGCGACGCCGGCAGAGGGGTGCTGGTCCCCGGAGGCGGACGCCGGGTCCCGGCATTCCAGCCACCCCGCCCCGGACTCCTTCCCGGTGAGCCACGTCCCGTAGACCGCCGGGAGGTCGAGCGCCGCGAGGGCCCGCTTCCGCCAGTCCGCCCACGCCGGGTCGCCGCCGTCGGCCGCCGCAGGACCAAGCACGGACCCCTCCGCGACGATCCCCGCGGGGCGCGACACGGGCGCCGACGTGGCGACTACCGCCGCGAGCACGCGGTCCACGTCCTCCTCGCGGATCCCCGCGAACGTGGGCACGTACGGCGCGAGCGTTCCGTCCGCGGCGACGCGGTAGAAGAGGTTCGCGCCGGGCACGGCCTCCCGCCACCAGGGGAGCCAGACGAGGTTCCCGTAGCCCTTCTTCCCGAGCTTCGCCTGCTTCGGGAAGCACTCGATCCCGCGCGCCGCGAGGACGTCGGCGACGCCGCTGCCGTCGGCGAGAGGCGCGTCGGTGGGCGCCATCGCGCGGCCGAGCGCCTGCGCCTTCGCCGCAGCGATCGGCGTCTCGAAGAACGCCCAGACGTGCCAGCCGTGGCCGCCGCCAGAGCGTTCGAGGAAACACGGGAGCCCGGCCCGCTCGAACGCGGCGCACGCGGCGCGCGCGGCAGCCAGCGGATCGGCGAGGGCCTCCGCGTGGCCGGTCCCGTCGAAGTCGAGGCAGGTCCAGCGGGTCAGGTTGTCCGGGCCCGGGGCGTAGCTCCCGATCCGGAAGCGCCCCTTCGTCGCCCCGATCCCGCGGCGGTGGGCGTACTGGACGACCGCGGCCGGCGCTGCCTCGCCGTCGATGTGGGCGCGGAGGAGCGCGTCGAGACCGTCGCCGCCCTCGACCGGGCAGGGCTTGTCCCAAGGGGCGCGGATCGCGACGACGTCCGTGCGGTTGAGGAACCAGCGCCGGAAGACCTCGATCGCCAGGTCGGCGCTCGGACGGGAAGGCGTGCTCGGCTCGTCCATAGGCGCCATCGTCAGACCGCGGGAGGCTCGTTCACCCCCGCGGACGGCGGCAGGTCGAGGACCGAGAGGAAGGTCTTCCGCCGCTCGACCTGCTCCTTCGATGCGCAGTTCCGCAGGCCCCAGCGGTCCCCGATCACGACCGCCACCTGCTGCGCCCGCGTGACCCCGGTGTAGAAGAGGTTCCGGTGGTGCATGAAGGCGTGCGCCTTGTGGATCAGCACCACCGCGCACGGGAACTCGCTCCCCTGCGCCTTGTGGATCGTGAGGGCGTAGGCGAGCTGGAGGTGCGACGCGTCGTCGGTCTCGGCGGAGATCTCGACCTCGCCACCCTCGAACGCGACGCGGAGGTCCCCGGGACGCGGACCGACGTCGGTGACGAACCCGATCGCGCCGTTCATCACGCCGAGGCGGTAGTTGTTCCGCGTCTGGATCACCTTGTCGCGGAGGAGGAGCGCGGGCCGCCGCCCCTCCTCGACCGGCGCGACCTCGACGCCCCAGAGCTTCCGCTGGACGAGGCGCTGGAGGAGGACGTTCAGCTCGGCGACGCCGAGCGGACCCTTCTTCTGCGGCGAGAGGAGCTGCACGTCCGCGAGCAGGTCGAAGCGCAACCGCTCCGCGAGCACGTTCTCGAAGAGGTCGAGGACGAACCGCTGGACGGCGAGCGCGTCGGTGAACTGGTCGACGAGGTACCAGGGGCGCCGGCCGTCCGGCCCCTCGGGCGCGGTCTTCCTCACCTCGCCTGCGAGGACCGCGATCGAGTTCTCCTTGAGGACGCCTGCCTGCCGCACGACGCGGTCGAGCAGGGCCGCGGGCATCGGGCGGCGCTCCAGGAGGTCCCGGAGCACGTTCCCGGGTCCGACCGGCGGGAGCTGGTTGTGGTCGCCGACCAGGACGAGCGCCGTCGTGCCGAGCCGGAGCGCGTCGTAGAGCCGCCACGCGAGCGGCACGTCGAGCATCGACACCTCGTCGACGATCACCACGTCGGCGTCGAGCGGCTCGTCCCGGTTCCGCTGGAAGGCCTCGCCGTTGAACTCCAGGAGACGGTGGAGCGTGACCGCCTCGCGCCCGACGACCTGCTCGAGCCGCTTCGCGGCCTTCCCGGTCGGCGCGGCGAGGACGACGTCGAGCCCCCGCGCCTCGCAGATCCGGGCGATCGCGGCGACGGTGAACGTGTTGTGAGTGACGATGAAGTCGTCGGTCACGTAGAGCTGGTCCGCTGCATCGACCGCGATGCACTGGACGCGCTTCACGCCGACGGACTCGACGCGCTCCATCGCCCGCCTCGGGAGGTACTTGGTGCGCGGGAGGTAGGCGGCGCGCTTGCGGGCAAGCCGGAACGGGAGGACGTGCGTCGGCAGGCAGATGTGGAGGCGGAAGGACGGCGCCCCGGGCCGGCGTTCGCCGCGGTGAGTGAAGTACGTCTGCCGCCGCGCGAGGTGCGCGGTTCCGCCCAGCGACCGCACGAGGAAGAGCACGTCGTGCGCGAGCTGCGGTGCCGTCGTACTGAACTCCAGTCCGTGTCCGCTCGTGCTTCCGTCCGTGTCGAGGAGGCCCTGGAGCAGTGCGAGCCGGTCCTCCGCCCCCGCGAGCTTGTACCGCTCCGGGACGAACTTCTCCGGTGACCCCCTGCCCGCGAGGTCGAGTTCGCGCAGCGCGTTCACGACCGGGTTGCCGCCGGGCGCCCCGTTGCCGACGATCCGCCACTCGAACGCCTCGCGGTAGCTCAGATGCGCCCCCTCGGGGAGGAGCGCCTCCATCGCATCGATGAGTTCCATGCCCTGCTTCGAGAACCCGCATCCGTTCGGCACGCGGAAGCACCCGTCCCCGAGCAGCAATCCGAGGGCGTACGGATGGAGGGGCAGCTCGCCGCCCGCGAACTCAACGGGCGCAACCAGGGGGATCCAGTGGTTCCGCTTGCCGTCGGCCCCGACGAGAGCGCCACGGATCTCGCGCAGCGGCTTCACGGTGCCCGGCCGTCCCTTGTCGCGGTCCCTCTGCGAGCGCGTGAGCCAGAGGTGTTCGTCGCAGCACTCCGTGGACGAGCCGTCGGTCATCGTGACGCGGAACACCTCGCGCTCGCCCTGCGGGTGGACGCCGACGACCCGGCACGGACGGCCGTCGGCCCCGATGACCTCGTCGCCGACGCGAATGTCGCCCATCGCACGCCACCCGCTCGGCGTGAGGACCTTCGCGTCGAGCGGCTGCGCCTTCCCGGAGCCCGCGCCGCCGGCGATCAGGCACTGGCTGTGGCGAAGCGCCAGGACGACAGCGGCGCGTTGCCCGTCGTTCAGCTCCGGCGCGTGCCGACGGACGAGCGCGTCGATGTCCGCCTCGTCCGCGAAGTGCGGGCTCGGCTCGAAGCCCCGGGAGACCCACGCCGCGAGATCCCGCTCCTGCTCGTGGAGCCAGGGGCGCGCCACGAGGAAGCGCCCGCCGACCGAGGCGCAGGCGAGCTTCTCCTCGGCGACGAGCGCGTCGAGCGCCGCTTCGATCCGCGCGCGACTGTCCATCGTGTCGAGGACGAGGACCTCATTCGCGCGGGCGAGGAGTTCCTCGTAGTCGATCCAGCAGTCGCCGTCGTCGATCGCCTCGTCCACGCAGTGGAGCACGCCGGCGCGCAGCCGCGACGGGTGGTCCTTCGGCGCCCCGAGCTTCCGGGCGACGACGTCCACCCGCTTGAACCCGAAGCCCGCGATCGCGCCGACGATCAGGTACGGATCTGCCTTCAGGATCGCGACGGCGTTGTTCCCGTAGGCGTCGACGAGCGACGTCACCTGGTGGTAGGTCAGCCCGAAGGAGGAGAGCCACGTGAGAGCGGCGTTCACCGTCCGCGTGCGCGCCCACTCCTCGCGGAGGACCTCGACCGCGGCGGGCGCGATCCTCCCGACGCGCGCGACCTCCTCGGGCTCCTCGGCGAGTGCCCGCTCGAAGTCCGCGCCGAACGCCTCGGCGATGCGGCGTGCCTTGACCGGCCCGATCCCTTCGAGGTCCGGGTGGTTCGCGAGATAGCGGGCGAGGCCGTCGACGTCGGGAGCCAGATCGTGCTGGAGCGACGTCGCCTTGAACTGCCGCCCGTACTTCGGGTGCCGCTCCCACGCGCCCGCGAGGACGACCGGCGCGTTCTCGTGGACGACGACCGGCCCGGCGAACGAGACGCGCTCGCCGTCCTGCGTCCGCAGCCGCCCGGCGCTGAAGCGCGTGTTCGAGAAGTAGACCGTCTCGACGACGCCGCGCAGCGTGATCGCGTGCCCCTCCTTCGTGGCGGACGTCATCGTGGCGCGGACCTCCGGTGGTAGAGGACGAGGAGCCCTTCGACGAAGCGGCAGGCGATCTGCCGGTCGCTGCAGAAGAAGACCGGGACGCGGTGGTCGAGCACGATCGAGAGCACCGCGCCGAAGACCGACCGCGGGTCCGCGGCCGAGCGGTACCGATGCAGGAGGAGGTCCTCCATGGACGCCTCGACGACCACGCACGCGAAGTCGTAGGCGGCGAGACGCCGGAGCTCCCGCGCGAACCGCTCCCGCGCGTGGATCGCGGTCCCGACGAGGTCCTCGAGCGACTTCCGCTCGATCGCCACCTCGGTCTCCCTCCCCGCGAGCGAGTAGTCGCCCGCGGGGAGCGCGCGCCGGACGGTCGCCACCCGGGAGGGGTCGAAGCCGTAGGGCTCCTGCTCCCGGGTGTCGATCGCGATCACGAGGCCGGGCTCTTCGAGTCCGTCCATGTCAGAACGGGGCGAGCGCCTCGCCGGCGGTCGCGTCGTAGCCCGGGTCCCGGCCGGACGCAGCGGCGTCCAGCACGATCCGGCGGTTGAAGTAGACGTTCGTGTTCTCGCCCTTCGTGCGCTTGGTCACCTCCAGCTTCACGTCGAGGAGCTCGCGCATGCGCGCCGGCAGGTCCGAGACCTTCGCGAGGTCGAGGCCGCAGATGTGCAGGTCGTTCTTCAGCCACTTCAGGTTCTCGCGCGTCGCGAGCACGTTGTGGCGGAAGAGGACGCGGCCCTGGCACCGCGGCGCGAGGACCTTCAGCTCCCAGCGGAGCATCGGGTTCCCGCTCGACTTCGCGTGGACGAGGTCCACCTTCTCGACGTTCACCTGGTACTTGCCGTCGGGGACCTCTTCGAACGTGCGCTCCTCGATCGGCGCCTCGGCGAACTCGTCGTCGAACTGCGCGAGGTCGATCGGCTTCCCGTAGGGGACGGGGTCGTGGCTCTGGTCGTGCATCGTGTCGTTCTCCTTCGTGGGACGGTGAGAGGATCACTTCGTGGCGGCGGGTCGCGGCCGCGCCGCGACGGGCGCGTTGGCGGGCGTCGCCGGGGCGGGCGCCGGCGTCGCGG
>JAJVHW010000082.1 GCA_022072415.1 Planctomycetota bacterium | reverse complement strand
TCACGCTGGCCGACCGCGACGGGCGGCGCGTCGTCGCGTGGATCCGCCGCGGCGGGAGCGGTCCGACCGTGGCGGAGCAGGTCGAGGTCACCGCGGAGGCGCCTGCGCCCGCCGCGCCGGCCGCGCGGGGGTCCTCCGAGCCGCCGGGCACGATCGACGTCGTCGCGCCGCTCGCATCGAACGGATGGACGGCCACGGTCAGCGTGTCGTCGCCCGAGTCCCTCGGGGCCGTGCGTTCGCTGCAGGGGAGGTTCCTCCTGGTCGGCGTCTGCCTCGCGGCGGCCATCGGCGTGCTGCTCCTCTTCCCCATGCGCTTCCTCGTCCGCCCGCTCGCGGAACTCGGCGAGGCCGCGCGGCGCGTGCAGCGCGGCGACCTCTCCGTGCGCGTCCATCCCGACGCGGAGGACGAGATCGGCGACCTCGGCCGGAGCTTCAACCTGATGACGGAGGCCGTCGAGGAGCGGACGCGGGGCCTCGAGACCGCGGCCGCGGAGCTCCGCGAGCAGCGCGACCGGCTCGACGCCGTCATCGCGAACCTGCGCGACGGACTCGTCGTGCTCGGCGCCGACGGGACGCCCGTCCTCTCGAACGCGGCGGCCGCGCCCCTCCTCGAGATGGTCGCCGCGCGGGACCCGCGCCTCGCCCCGCGGGAGGACTGCGCGAAGGCCGGTTCGCACGAGAGCTGCGCGGAGTGCCTCGGCTCCCGCCGCGGCGCGGCGCGCACGTGCGTCATCGACGCCGGCGACCGCGTGCTCGAGGTCCACTCGACGCCCCTCCCCGCCGGGCCCGACGGCCGGAGCGGCCGGGTGCTCCTCGCCCGCGACATCACGGAGCGCGTCTCCGCGGAGGCGCGCCAGATCCACCAGGAGCGGCTCTCGGTGCTCGGCGAGGCCGCCGCCGTCATGGCCCACGAGCTCAACAACCCCCTCGCGGCGATCCGTCTCTACGCGCAGATGGCCGGGCAAGGTGCGGCGTCGGGCGCCGACGTGCGCGAGCATCTCGACGTGATCGTCCGGAACACGCAGAGCTGCGAGCGCGCGATCCGCGAACTCCTCGACTACGCCCACGGCTCCGCCCCGGAGTTCGCGGAGGTGGACGTCCGCGCGGTCGTCGAGGACGCGGCGCGCTTCGTCCGCCCGCTCGCGGAGCGGTCCCGCGTGTCCGTCGCGCTCCTGCCGGGGCCGGAGCCGGTCGTGTCCGGCGACGAGATCCAGGTCCGGCAGGTGTTCGTGAACCTCGTGATGAACGCCGTGCAGGCCATGTCCGGGAGCGGCGGCGGGCGGATCGAGGTCGCGATCTCGGAGGACGCGGGCCACGCGGTGGTGGACGTGTGCGACGACGGGCCGGGCATCCCCGAGGCGGCGCGGGGCCGCGTCTTCGAGCCGTTCTTCACCACGAAGTCCCGCGGGCAGGGGACGGGGCTCGGGCTCCCGACGGCGCGCCGGATCGCGGAACTGCACGGCGGCGGCGTGGAACTCGTCGAGTCGCGCCCGGGCCGCACCGTGTTCCGCGTCCGCATCCGCCGGAACGCCGCCGCGCCCGTCCCCGGAGCCGCGGCGTGACCGCGCCCGTGCGGGTGCTCGTCGTGGACGACGAGCCCGACCTCCGGCAGGGGCTCGCGATGCTCCTCGGGCAGGCGGGGTTCGCCGTGCGCGCCGCGGAGTCCGGCGGCGCGGCGCTCGCCGCGCTCGACCGCGAGTCGGCGGACCTCGTCCTCACCGACCTGCAGATGCCCGGGATGTCCGGCGCGGACCTGCTCGTCGAGGTGAAGCGCCGCGCGCCCTCGACGGTCGTGGTCGTGCTCACCGGCTTCGGCACGATCCAGACCGCGGTCTGGTGCATGCAGCACGGCGCCTCGCACTTCCTGACGAAGCCCTTCGACAACGCGGACCTCGTGGCGCTCTTCCAGCGCCTCGGCCGCCAGGTCGAGGCCGCGCGCCAGTCGCTCCGCGCCGAGGGCGCCGAGCCGCTCGTGGCCGAGGACCCGCGGATGCAGCGCGTGATGGACCTCGTCCGCCGCGTGGCGCCGACGCCGGTGCCCGTGCTGATCGAGGGCCCGACCGGCGCGGGGAAGGAGGTCGTGGCGCGGGCGATCCACGACCTCTCCGCGGCGGCGGCGCGGCCCTTCGTGGCGGTGAACACGGGCGCGCTGCCCGACACGCTGCTCGAGTCCGAGCTGTTCGGGCACGTCCGCGGCGCCTTCACGGGCGCCGACTCCGACCGCCGCGGGCTCTTCGCGGAGGCGCAGGGCGGGACCGTGTTCCTCGACGAGATCGCGTCGATGTCGCTCCCGTTCCAGGGGAAGCTCCTCCGCGTCCTCCAGGAGAAGGTCGTCCGCCCGCTCGGCGCCGCGCGCGACGTGCCGGTGGACTTCCGGCTCGTCTCCGCCACGAACCGCGACCTCGCCGGGATGATCCGCCGCGGGCAGTTCCGCGAGGATCTCTGGTTCCGGCTCCGCGTGGTGACGATCCCGGTGCCGCCGCTCCGCCAGCGCCCCGGCGACGTGTTGCCGCTCGCGCACCGCTTCCTCGCGAAGGCCGCGCGCATCTGCCTCGGGCCCGACGCGCCGGTGCCGGAGCTCTCGAAGGACGCGGGCGACGCGCTCCTCGCGCATCCGTGGCCGGGAAACGTCCGCGAACTCGAGAACACGATCCAGCGGGCGGTCGTCGTGTGCCGCGGCACGCGCATCCTTCCGCACCACCTCGGACTCGGGGCGGTCGCGTGGGGGGAGGCGGACGACCTCGAGGAGCCGGCCGACTACGAGGAATCGAAGCGCCGCGCCGTCGAGCGGTTCCAGCGCGAGTTCGTGCAGAGGGCCCTCGAGACGGCGAAGGGGAACGTGTCGCAGGCGGCGGTGACCTGCGGGCTCACGCGCGCCGCGTTCCAGCGGATCCTCCGCCAGCTCGGGATCGACCGGGCCGACTTCGCGGGCGGCGAGGCCGCGGAACCGGGCGCGCCCGACGCATAGCGCGCAACGCAGGCGTAACGCGCGTCCCCTGACCGTCTTCCGACGAACCGCCTCCGGGCCCCGCATAGCCGGGTATGCAGGCGGACCCCTTCCGCAGGCTCGCGCGCGGCGCGGCACGCCGGTCGCGCTCCGGGAGGCATGCGCAGACTCCTCCCCTCTCGGACGCTGACGGCGCTCGCGGCGGTCTTCGCCGCGGCGGCGCCCGCACTGGCCGGCGACCCGCCCTCCGAGGAGACGATCGCCTGGTTCAAGCAGAACTGCACGAGCTGCCACACGATCGGCGGCGGGCGGCTCTCCGGGCCGGACCTGAAGGGCGTCCTCGCCCGCCGCACGCGCGCGCAGCTCGAGACGTTCATCGCCGACCCCAAGGCCGCGATCGACTCCGGCGACCCGTACTGGGTCAAGGCCTGGAACGACTCGAACGGCGTCTACATGCCGGCGCCCGCGGGCGCGTCGCCGGACCGCATCCGGAAGGCGATCGACCTCATCGAGGCCGAGTCCGCGAAGGAGAAGTCGCAGTTCGCGGGAACGGCCGTCAGCGACCGGCCGCTCGTCGCGGACGACGTCGCCCGCGGCCGCGCGCTCTTCGAGGGCACGCTCGCGTTCCGGGAAGGCGCGCCGTCGTGCATCGGCTGCCACTCGGTGGACGGCCTCTCCGGCTTCGGCGGGGGCCGCCTCGGGAAGGACCTCACGCACGTCTTCGCGCGGCTCGGCGGGCGCAAGCCGCTGGCCGCGTGGCTCTCCGCGCCGCAGTCCCCGGTGATGACGCCCGTCTACCGCGACAGGCCGTTCACCGAGGCCGAGATCCTCGGGCTCGTCGCGTACCTGAAGGAACGCAGCGAGACGAATGCCGGCGCGGCGGGCGCCGACCTCTCCGGAGAGCCGCGCACGGGCGGCTCCGGGATGTTCGCGTTCCTCGCCGCGGGCGTGGGCGGGCTCCTCGCCGCGCTCGCGCTCTTCGACCACTTCTGGCGCAGCCGCTTCCGCTCGGTGCGCCGCTCGCTCGTGGAGGGCAGCAAGCGATGACGCACGCAAGGAACCCCTGGATCCACGACGCGACGGACCCGAAGTTCCGGACGTGGGAGGAGTTCTACCGGAACCGCTGGCAGTACGACAAGGTGGTGCGCAGCACCCACGGCGTCAACTGCACCGGCTCCTGCTCGTGGAACATCCACGTGAAGGACGGGATCGTCACGTGGGAGATGCAGGCGCTCGACTACCCGGCGCTCTCGGGCGAGCTCCCGCCCTACGAGCCCCGCGGCTGCCAGCGCGGCATCAGCTTCTCCTGGTACCTCTACAGCCCGCTCCGCGTGAAGTACCCGTACGTGCGCGGCGCGCTGCTCGACCTCTGGCGCGACGCGCGCACGAAGCACGAGGACCCCGTCGAGGCGTGGAAGTCCCTCGTCTCCGACCCCGAGAAGCGGGCGCGGTGGCAGCGGGCGCGCGGGAAGGGCGGGTTCCGCCGCTCCGACTGGCGCACGGCGAACGAGATCGCCGCCGCGTCGCTCGTCCACACGATCCGCGAGCACGGGCCCGACCGCATCGCCGGCTTCTCGCCGATCCCCGCGATGTCGATGGTGAGCTACGCCGCCGGCGCGCGCCTGATGCAGCTCCTCGGCGGCATCTCGCTCTCCTTCTACGACTGGTACTGCGACCTCCCGAACGCGTCGCCCGAGATGTGGGGCGAGCAGACCGACGTGAACGAGTCGGCCGACTGGTTCAACGCCAAGTTCCTCGCCGTCATGGGGTCGAACCTCAACATGACCCGCACGCCGGACTGCCACTTCGCGGCGGAGGCGCGCGTCAACGGCACGAAGATGGTCGTCTTCTCGCCGGACTTCAGCCAGGTGTCGAAGTACGCGGACGAGTGGATCCCGCTGAACGCCGGGCAGGACGGCGCGTGGTGGATGGCCGTCAACCACGTGATCCTCACCGAGTTCCACCACGCGGAGCCGCGGGCGGAGTTCCTCGAGTACGTGAAGACGTACTCCGACTCGCCGTTCCTCGTCGAGCTGACGCCGCGGCAGGACGGGTCCTTCGACGCGGGCCAGCTCCTCCGCGCAGGCCGCCTCGCGCGATACGCGTCCGAGGACAACGGGGCCTGGAAGTTCCTCGTCTGGGACGCCAAGGACGGCCGCCCGAAGATGCCCATGGGCAGCATGGGCCACCGCTGGGGCCAGGCGAAGGGCAAGTGGAACCTGCTCCGGAAGGACGGGGCCGACGGGTCGGAGATCGATCCGGAGCTCACGGCCCTCGGCCGCGGCGACGGCGCGGTCGGCGTCCGCTTCGACGACTTCGCCGCGGGCGCGTCCGTCCGCCGCGACGTCCCGGTGCGGAGGATCGCGCTCGCCGACGGCACGACCGCCGTGGTCGCGACCGTCTACGACCTGCTGATGGCGCAGTACGGCGTCGTCCGCGGGCTCGGCGGGGCCTACCCGTCCGGCTACGACGACGAGGACGCGTGCTACACGCCCGCGTGGGCCGAGCGCTACACGGGCATCGACCGGAAGACGCTGATCCGCTTCGCCCGCGAATGGGCGTCGACCGCCGCGCACACGGGGGGGAAGTGCACGGTCATCATCGGCGCCGGCATCAACCACTGGTACCACGCGAACCTGATGTACCGCGCCGCGATGCACGCGCTCGTGCTCTGCGGATGCGTCGGGGTGAACGGCGGCGGACTCGCGCACTACGTCGGCCAGGAGAAGCTCGCGCCCGGCGAGAGCTGGGGCGCCATCGCGTTCGGGAAGGACTGGGTCCCGCCGTCGCGGCTGCAGAACGCGCCGAGCTGGCACTACGTGCACAGCGACCAGTGGCGCTACGAGAAGAGCTTCCGCGACTACCACACCGTCCCGGCCGAGCAGCCCGAGGGCACGCTCGCCGAGGGCCACACGCTCGACGCGAACATCCGCGCGGTGCGGTGCGGATGGCTCCCCTTCTACCCGCAGTTCGACCGGAGCTCCCTCGAGCTCTGCCGCGAGGCGGCGGCGAAGGGCGCGGCCGACGAGGCCGGGATCGTGAAGCACGCGGTGGACGAGCTCGTCTCGAAGCGGATGAAGTTCGCGATCGAGGACCCGGACGCGCCGTCGTGCTGGCCCCGCGTGTGGTTCATCTGGCGCGGGAACGCGATCATGTCGTCGGCGAAGGGGCACGAGTACTTCCTCGACCACTACCTCGGCACGCACACGAACCGGATCAGCCGCGAGCTCGCGCAGGACTCCGTGAAGGACGCGGTCTGGCGCGACGCGCCGCACGGGAAGATGGACCTGGTCGTGGACCTGAACTTCCGCATGGACACGTCGGCGCTCTACAGCGACATCGTCCTGCCCGCGGCCACCTGGTACGAGAAGGACGACCTCAACTCGACCGACATGCACAGCTTCATCCACCCGCTGGCGGCGGCGGTGCCGCCCTGCTGGGAGGCGAAGAGCGACTGGGACATCTTCAAGGGCCTCGCGAAGCGGTTCAGCGAGCTCGCGGCGAGGCACTTCCCCGGCAAGGTGAAGGACCTCGTGGCCGCGCCGCTCGCGCACGACACCGCCGCCGAGATCGCCCAGCCCGACATGAAGGACTGGTCGAAGGGCGAGTGCCCCGCGATCCCCGGGAAGACGATGCCCGGGATGAAGGTCGTCGAGCGCGACTACGCGAAGGTGTACGAGCAGTTCGTCGCGCTCGGCCCGAAGGTGCGCGAGAACGGCCTCGGGGCGCACGGCACGCACTACAAGGTGGACGACGTCTACGACGCGATGACGAAGACGCACCCGTCGCGCGTGGTGGACGGCGTGCGGCGCCCGTCGCTCGAGCAGGGGAAGGACGTCGCGAACGTGATCCTGAACCTGGCGACCGTCACCAACGGCGAGCTCGCGTGGCGCTCGTACAGGAACATGGAGGAGAAGGTCGGGCTGCCGCTCGCCGACCTCGCCGACGGCTCCCGGGGCGTCCGCCTCACGCTGTCGGACCTCCAGGCCCAGCCCCGCCGGCTCCTGAACAGCCCCATGTGGTCCGGCCTCCTCGACGGCGGCCGCGCGTACGCGCCGTTCACGTACAACCGCGAGCGCATGGTGCCGTGGCGGACCCTCACCGGGCGCCAGCACCTCTACCTCGACCACCCGGGCTACATCCAGTTCGGGGAGCACTTCCCGACCTACAAGCCGAAGCCGCTGCCCGCGCAGTACTCCGACCTCGTCGTGAGCCGCGCCGAGGGCCCGACGCTCACGCTCAACTACCTGACTCCGCACGGCAAGTGGCACATCCACTCGACCTACGGGGACAACCAGCGCATGACCACGCTGTCCCGCGGCTGCGAGCCGTGCTGGCTCAGCGAGAAGGACGCCGAGCAGATCGGCATCGCCGACAACGACTGGGTCGAGGTGCACAACGACCACGGCGTCGTCGTGACCCGCGCGGCGGTCTCCGCGCGCATCCCGCGCGGCATCTGCGTCATCTACCACTCGCCGGAGCGCACCTACGGCGTGCCGAAGTCCCCGCTCCGCGGGAACCGGCGGGCGGGCGGGCACAACAGCCTGATCCGCACGCGGCTCAAGCCGAACCTCATGGTCGGCGGCTACGGCCAGTTCACGTACCACTTCAACTACTGGGGTCCCGTCGGCTGCAACCGCGACACGCACGTCCTCGTGCGCAAGCTCCCGCAGCTCCGCTGGTGAAAGGAAGAGCCCGTCATGGACGTCCGCTCGCAGATCGGAATGGTCTTCCACCTCGACAAGTGCATCGGGTGCCACACGTGCTCGATCGCCTGCAAGAACGTGTGGACCGACCGTCCCGGCACCGAATACATGTGGTGGAACAACGTCGAGACGAAGCCGGGCACCGGCTATCCGACGCGGTGGGAGGACCAGCAGGCCTACAAGGGCGGCTGGGAGACCGACGGGAAGAACCTGCGCCTCAAGGCCACGGGCAAGGCGCGCATCATCCCGAACATCTTCCACAACCCGTCCATGCCGAGCATGGACGACTACTACGAGCCCTGGACCTACCGCTACGGCGACCTCTTCAACGCGCCGGAGGGCGACGACCAGCCGACGGCGATCCCCGTGTCGATGGTCACGGGAGAGCCCATCGCGGTGGAGGCGGGCCCCAACTGGGACGACGACCTCGGCGGGTCGAAGGTCTACGCGCGGAACGACCCGAACATGGAGGCGCTCTCCCCCGAGATGCGCACGCAGATGTTCGCGATCGAGCGGCTGGTCTTCTTCTACCTGCCGCGCATCTGCAACCACTGCCTGAACCCCGCCTGCGTCGCGTCCTGCCCCTCCGGCGCGCTCTACAAGCGCGGCGAGGACGGGATCGTCCTCGTCAACCAGGAGCGGTGCCGCGCATGGCGCGCGTGCGTGTCGGCCTGCCCGTACAAGAAAGTCTTCTACAACTGGAGCACGGGCAAGTCGGAGAAGTGCATCCTCTGCTTCCCGCGCATCGAGACGGGCCAGGCGCCGGCGTGCTTCCACTCCTGCGTGGGGCGCATCCGCTACCTGGGGAACGTCCTCTACGACGCCGACCGCATCACGGAGATCGCGAACCTCCCCGACGACCAGCTCGTCGAGGCGCAGCGGTCGATCATCCTGGACCCCAACGACCCTGCGGTGATCGAGGGCGCGCGGAAGAACGGCATCCACGAGTCGGTGATCGAGTCGGCGCAGCGGTCGCCGGTCTGGAAGTTCGTGCGGGTCTGGAAGATCGCGCTGCCGCCGCACGTCGAGTACCGGACGTTCCCGATGCTCTTCTACGTCCCCCCGCTGCTGCCGGTCATGTCCACGACGGGGCAGAACGGGGTGATCCGGAGCGACCTCGACGAGATGTTCGCGCAGACCGAGGAGGCGCGGGCGCCGATGGCGTACCTCGCGAAGCTCCTCTCCGGCGGGAACGAGGGGAAGCTCCGCTACGCGCTGAAGAAGCAGATGGCCGTCCGCATCGCGCGCCGCCACCTCACGGTGGGGGACGCGACCCGCGAGCAGGCCGAGAGCGCCCTCCGCCAGGCGGACACGACGTTCGAGGAGGCCGACGCGATCTACCGCCTCACCGCGCTCGCGACCTTCGACGACCGGTTCGTCATCCCGCCGTCGCAGCGCGAGATGGCGATGGAGATGCTCGAGGATCCGCACGACCGCCGCGCCGAGGCCGGCTTCGGCTTCCGCGCCGCTCCGGCGAGGGGGGCCTGAGATGCCGCGCCGCACGGAGCTGCACGACGCGCTGGCCGGGCTCCTCGAGTACCCGGCCGAGGGACACGCGGAGCGCGCCGCGGCGCACGCCGCGACGGTGGTCCGGCACCTGCCGGACGCCGCGGCCGACCTCGCCGACATCGTCGGGGCCGCCGCCGAGGGCACGCTCGGCGAGTGCGAGGAGATCTACGTGCGCACGTTCGACGGGAACGCCGAGCGCGCGCTCGAGGTGGGATGGCAGGTCTTCGGCGAGCAGTACGAGCGCGGCGCCTTCCTCGTGGAGCTCCGCGGGAAGATGCGGGCCGCGGCGCTGCCCGAGACGACGGAGCTCCCGGACCACCTGACGAACGTGCTCCGGCTGCTCGCGCGCCTGCCCGAGGCGGACGCGAAGCTCCTCGTGGACCGCGCGGCCGGGCGTTCGCTCGCCCGCGTGATCGAGAACACGGACGAGACGAATCCGTACCGGGGCGTGCTGCTCGCCGTGCGCCGCGCGCTCGACGAGATGTGCCCCGGCGCGTCCGACGCGCGCAACGCCGCCGCGGCCGCCGCTGGCGCCGCGGCAGGAGGGATCGCATGAACGGCATCCACCTCTTCCTCTTCGGGGTCCTCCCGTACCTCTCGGTGCTGATCTTCCTGGTGGTCACGATCCAGCGCTACCGCCAGCAGACCTTCAGCTACTCGAGCCTGTCGTCGCAGCTCCTCGAGAACCGGAGGCACTTCTGGGGATCCGTTCCCTTCCACTACGGCATCCTCCTCGTGCTGGTCGGGCACGTCGTCGCGTTCCTGGTCCCGCGGGCCGTGCTCGCGTGGAACGGGGTTCCGTGGCGGCTCTACGTGCTCGAGGGCACCGCGCTCGCGGCCGGCCTGCTCACGCTCTTCGGGATCGTGCAGCTCCTCGTGCGCCGCGCGAGCGACCGGAAGACGCTGAAGGTCACGACGCCGTCCGACTGGGTGCTCTACGCGCTCCTCCTGGTGCAGGTCGTGACGGGCATCCTCGTCGCCTACATGCACGGGTGGGGCTCCTCGTGGTTCGCCTCCGCGCTGTCTCCGTGGCTGCGGTCGCTGGTGAAGCTCTCGCCCGACGTGGCGGGGCTCGCGACGGTCCCGCTCATGGTGAAGGCGCACATCGTCAACGCGTGGCTGCTGATCCTCTTCTTCCCCTTCACGAGGCTCGTCCACGTCCTCGTGATCCCCAATCCGTACCTGTGGCGCAAGCCGCAGCTCGTCGTCTGGAACCGGCCCCGCGGCGGCCGGGAAGGAGCGTGACATGTCGGGCGGACTCAAGGGCTTCCGCGAGTTCCTGAAGGCGGGCCACCCGGGCACGCTCTTCACGGCGCTCCTCTACTTCGACTTCTGCTTCGCGGTGTGGGTGCTCAACGGCGCGATGGCCCCGTTCATCGCGCAGGAGTTCAACCTGTCGCCCGCGCAGAAGGGCTTCATGGTGTCCGTGCCGGTGATCGCCGGCGCGCTGATGCGCTTCCCCCTCGGGCTCCTCTCGCAGTACATCGGGCGGAAGAACGCCGCCCAGGTCGAGATGGGGATGATCTGCATCGCCCTCGCCTTCGGATACTTCTTCGTGGAGTCCTACGCAGGCGTCCTCGCGATGGGCGTCATGCTCGGCATCGCGGGCGCGAGCTTCGGCGTCGCGCTCTCGCTCGGGTCCGGCTGGTTCCCGCCGAAGTACAAGGGCCTCGCGATGGGCATCGCGGGCGCGGGGAACTCGGGCGCGGTGCTCGCCGTGCTGTTCGCCCCGCCGCTCGCGAAGGCGTACGGGTGGAAGGCCGTCTACGGCATCTCGATCCTCCCGATCGTCCTCGCCATGGTCCTCCTCGCGGTCTTCGCGAAGGAGCCGCCGGACCGCGAGCAGAAGAAGATGAAGGACTACCTGAAGATCCTCGTGGACCGCGACGCGTGGATCTTCAACCTCATGTACATGCTGACGTTCGGGGGCTACATCGGCCTCACGAGCTTCCTTCCGACGCTCTTCGCCGACCAGTACGGCATCCCGAAGGAGAGCGTGGGCAAGTACTCGGCCGTCATCATCGTGATGGCGAGCATCCTGCGCGTGCTCGGCGGCTGGATGGCCGACCGGGTCGGCGGCCTGAAGCTCCTCTACTGGCTCGGCGGGGTGATCGTGGCGGCCACCGCGGCGGCGGCGCTCCTGCCCGCCAACCCGTGGGTGATGGTCGCGATCCTCGTGGTGTGCTTCTCCGCGATGGGCGCGGGGAACGGCGCGGTCTTCCAGCTCGTGCCGCTCCGGTTCCGCACGACGACCGCGGTCGCCGGGAGCCTCATCGGCGAGATCGGCGCCCTCGCGGGCGGCATGCTCCCGAACGCCATGGGCCTGGGGAAGCAGCACATGGGGAGCTTCGGGCCGGGGTTCCTCTCCGGCACGGTGCTCGCCGTCCTCGTGATCGTGGTCCTCGTCATGGTCACGAAGCAGTGGACGACCACCTGGGTGGGCGAAGGCGGCAAGGCCAGGGATGAAGGCCGCGGCGGCGGGCACGGGCACGGAGCCGCGACTCCGGGGAGCGCGTCATGAGCGCCCCCGCGACCGGCGAACCGCGCCGCGGCGGGTCGTGGCTCCAGACGTGGACGCCCGAGGACGAGTCGTTCTGGAAGTCCGCCGGAAGCCGCATCGCCTGGCGGACGCTCTTCCTCACCACGGCGACGCTGATCCTGTCGTTCGCGTCGTGGTTCACGATGTCGGCGGTCGTCGTGCGCCTGCCGAACGTGGGCTTCAAGTTCGACACGGACCAGCTCTTCTGGCTCGGGGCCATGCCGGGCCTCGCGGCGGGGCTGCTCCGGATGCTCCACACGTTCCTGATCCCGATCTTCGGGACGCGCGCGGTCATCGGCACGGCGACGCTCCTCAAGCTGATCCCGTGCATCGGGCTCGGCGTGGCGGTGATGAACCCCGGAACGCCGTTCTGGATGTTCATGCTGCTGGCCTTCCTCTCCGGGCTCGGCGGCGGCGACTTCTCGTCGTACATGCCGAGCACGAGCCTCTTCTTCCCGAAGCGGCTGCAGGGCACGGCCCTCGGCATCCAGGCGGGGATCGGGAACTTCGGCGTGTCGCTGGCCCAGTTCGTGACGCCGTGGATCATCGGCTTCGCCGCGTTCGGCGCCGCAGGCGGCGCGGCGCAGACGTTCATGAAGGACGGCGCGTCGAAGCCGATCTGGCTCCAGAACGCGTTCCTCGTCTACGTGCCGCTCCTCGTGATCCTCGGCGTCGCGTGCTTCGTGTGGCTCCGCAGCGTGCCCGTGCGCGTCGCCTTCCGCGACCAGCTCGACATCTTCAGGAGCAAGCACACGTGGTTCTGCACGATCACGTACGTGATGACCTTCGGGTCGTTCTCCGGCCTCGCGGCCGCGTTCCCGATGCTCATCAAGACGATCTACGGGAAGTTCCCCGGCGCCCCGGACCCTCTTGCGTACGCGTTCTACGGGCCGCTCATCGGTTCGGCGAGCCGCGTGCTCTTCGGCTTCATCGCCGACAAGACGGGCGGCGCGATCCTGACGACGCTGACCGGGGTCGGACTCATCGGCTCCTGCGCGGCGCTGCTCGCCACCGGTTGCCTCACGCCGGACTCCGTGGAGCAGTTCGAGACCTTCAAGTGGCTCATGCTGACCGTGTTCTTCCTCACCGGCGTCGGCAACGCGGCCACGTTCCGCCAGTACCCGCTGATCTTCTCCCACTCGCCGCGCCAGGGCGCGGGCGTGCTCGGGTGGACCGGTGCGGTGGCGGCGTTCGGTCCGTTCATCGTGAACACGCAGCTCAAGTCCGCGTTCGCGAGCTCCTGGAAGTCCGCGGAGCCGTTCTTCGTCGGCGCCATCGCCTTCTACGTGATCGCGACGGCCGTCAACTGGTGGTTCTACTCGCGCAAGGGCGCGGAGAGGCCCTGCTGACATGCTGCGCGCATCGTCCCTCACGGCCGGCGGCGCGGTGCTCCTCCTCGGAGGCGCGGCGGTCGTCGGCGAGTTGAACTGGCGGCTGCCGGGACGGAACCAGGGCTACGAGCCCGTCCAGCCCGTCGAGTACTCGCACCGGCTGCATGCGGGCGAGCTGAGGATCGACTGCCTCTTCTGCCACACGGGGGCGGAGACGAGCCGGCGCGCGGGCGTGCCCGCCGTCTCGACGTGCATGTCGTGCCACGCCACCGTGACCGCCGGATGGGACGTCATGCTCGCCGAGAAGCAGGCGGCGCTCGCGGAGTCGCGCGATCCGAAGCGGATCGTGTCGGACCGCCTGCGCCCGCTCTTCGACGCGGCGGGGCTCGGGGCCGACGGGAAGCCCGACCCGTCGAAGACGCCGAAGCCCGTCGAGTGGGTGCGCGTGCACGCGCTCCCGTCCCACGCGGCGTTCAGCCACGAACGCCACGTCGGGCGCGGCGTGCCGTGCCAGGCCTGCCACGGCCCGGTCGAGACGATGGAGCGCGTGCGCCAGCACGCGCCGCTGACCATGGGCTGGTGCGTCGAGTGCCACCGCGCGAACGCGGCGGCGGGGCCGGGCCTCGTCCTGCCTCCCGCCGCGCGCGCGGCGGACCACGTCTCGACGGACTGCGCGGCATGCCACTACTGAGGTCCAGATGAGCGAGCGAAGCGACGAACCGATGGTGCTCCCGCTCGAACCCTCCGGGGTCTCGCGGCGGAGCTTCCTGCGCGCGGCCGGCTACGGCGCGACCGCGGCGGCGCTCGCGGCGTGCACGCGCGCGCCGGAGCGGGCGATCGTGTCCGGGCTCTCCCGCGGCGACGTCGTCGCGCCCGGCCGTCCGTACTTCATCGCCACCACGTGCGGGGCGTGCCCCGCGGCGTGCGGCGTGCTCGCGCGGTGCGTGGACGGCCGCCCCGTGAAGCTCGAGGGGCTTCCGGGGCACCCGGTCTCCGACGGAGGGCTCTGCGCGGTCGGACAGGCCCAGGTCCTCTCGCTCTACGACTCGCACCGGACCGACGGCGCGCGCACGTTCGCCGTCCGCGGCGGCGAGGGCGCTCCCGCGGCATGGGACGCGCCCGACGCCGCGATCCGCGCGCGGCTGGATGCCGCGAACGGAAAGGTCGTCCTGCTCACGGGACCGGTGACGTCGCCGAGCACGCTTGCGTGGATCGCGAAGTTCCGCGGAGCGTTCGGCGCGGAGCACGTCATGTACGAGCCCGGCTGCGCGTCCGCCGTCGCCGACGCGCACGCAGCGACGCACGGACTGCGCGTCGTCCCGCGCTTCGACTTTTCCCGCGCGCGGGTCGTCGCGTCGTTCGGCGCAGACTTCCTGGGGGCGTGGCTCTCGCCGGTCGAGCACGCGCGGGACTGGAGCGCGCTCCGGCCCGGACGGACGGCCCCGGAGCGGGTGTCGAAGCACTGGCAGATCGAGTCGCGCGTCTCGACGACGGGCCTCCGCGCCGACCGCCGCGTGCGGATCGCGCCGTGGGAGGCCGCCGGCGCCGTCACCGAACTCGCAGGCGCGGTTGCCGGGAACGCGCCGACCACGCCGTGGATCGCCGAACTCGCGGCGGAGCTGCTCTCCGCGCGCGGCGCGTCGCTCGTGATCTCCGACGATCCGGACCCCGCCGTGCAGTCGCAGGTGAACGCGCTGAACGTCGCGCTCGAGAACTACGGAGCGACCGTCCGCCTCGAGGAGGGCCGCGACGGCGTCGGCTCCGCGACCGCCGTGCGCGCGCTGCTCGCCCGCATGAAGGCCGGCGAGGTCGCGGCGCTCGTCGTCGCGGGCTGCAATCCGGGCCATGCGTTCCCCGGTGCCGACGGGTTCGCCGCCGCGGCCGCGAAGGTCGGCACGGTCGCCGTGATCGCGCCGATGCCCGACGAGACGACCGCCGCGGCCGACTTCCTCGTTCCCGAGGCGCATGCGCTCGAGTCGTGGGACGACGCGATGCCGGCGAGAGGGGTCGTCTCGCTCCGCCAGCCGGCGATCGTCCCGCTGCGGGCGGCACGCACGCTCCGAGAGTGCCTCGCGCGGTGGTGCGGCGACTCCCGGAAGGAGGGCGCGCTGGTCCGCGACCACTGGCGCGACGAGACGGACGGCGGCCGGACCTCGCTCGCCGGAGCGTTCGAGCGCGCGTTCGACGCCGCCCTCGAGCGGGGTCACTTCGAGGCGCGGGCGGGCGGCCCCTGGAAGACGCGCGTCACCGGTCCGCAGATCCCGGCGGCGCGCGCGCGGCCGGACGCCGGCCATCTCGCGTTCGTCGCGTACGAGAAGACCGCCCTCCGCGACGGCGCCCAGGCGCACAACGCGTGGCTGCAGGAACTCCCGGACCCGGTGAGCAAGTGCGTGTGGGACAACTACGCGTGCCTCTCGCCGGACACCGCGAAGGCGATGGGGGTGGAGACCGGCGACGTCGTGCGGATCACGGTCGGCGCCGCGTCCGTCGAACTGCCCGCGCTGGTCCAGCGGGGGCAGCACGACGGCGCCGTCGCCGTGGCGCTCGGCTACGGGCGCATGGGGACGGGGCGCTTCTCCGACGTCGGCCCCGAGTGGCTGGAGTCCCGCCCGACGGTGGCTCCCGGAGGCCTCGTGGGCGTGAACGCGGCCGCGCTGCTGCCCGCCGACCGCGAGCCCGGCGCGACCGTCGTCGTGCGGGTCGAGCGGACCGGCGCGAAGCGCGCGCTCGCCTGCACGCAGGACCATCACACGCTCCACGTGCCGGCGCACCTCGCGCCGCATCACGGCGAGGTCCGCGACGCCGTGCGCACGATCGCGCCCGGGGAGATCGGCCGCGCGGCGAAGCCGGAGGCGCACGCGGGCGGCGCGCACGGCGGCGTGGACCTCTGGCCCGCCGACCACGCCGCGACGGGCCCGAAGTGGGGCATGGTCGTGGATCTCGCCGCCTGCTCCGGATGCTCGGCATGCGTCGTCGCCTGCCAGGCCGAGAACAGCGTGCCCGTGGTGGGGAAGGACGAGGTCCTCCGCCACCGCGAGATGCACTGGATCCGCATCGACCGCTACTACGACGGCCCCGACGACGGACTCTCCGCGTCGCAGCAGCCCATGATGTGCCAGCACTGCGCGAACGCGCCGTGCGAGACGGTCTGCCCGGTCCTCGCCACGGTCCACTCGTCGGATGGCCTGAACCAGCAGGTCTACAACCGCTGCGTCGGCACGCGCTACTGCGCGAACAACTGCCCGTACAAGGTGCGCCGCTTCAACTGGTTCGACTACCCGCGGGAGGACGCGCTCCAGAACCTCGCGCTGAACCCCGACGTCACGGTCCGGACGCGCGGCGTCATGGAGAAGTGCTCGCTCTGCGTGCAGCGCATCCAGGAGTGGCGGAACGACGGCCGCGCGGGGGGCCCGCCGATGACGGCGTGCCAGCAGTCGTGCCCCGCGGGAGCGATCGTCTTCGGCGACCTGAACGACCCGGAGAGCCGCGTCGCGAAGCTGGCCCGGGACGGGCGCGCGTACCAGGTGCTCGGAGAACTCAACGTGAAGCCGGTGGTGAGCTATCTCGCAGACGTGCGCCGGAAGGACGGCGGGGGAGGGACGCGATGAGCCACGCCGCCGCGGCCGCGACGCACGCGACCGACGCGCTCCCCCCCGTCATCGACGGCGGGAAGACGCTGACGGACGTCACCCGCGACGTCTTCTCGCCGCTCGAGCGGAAGGCCTCGCCCGCCTGGAAGGCCGGCTTCGCCGCGGCGCTCTGCGCGCTCCTGCTCGGCGTGACGGCCATCGGCTACCAGATCGCCACCGGGATCGGCACGTGGGGCCTCAACCGCACGGTCGGCTGGGCGTTCGACATCACGAACTTCGTGTTCTGGGTCGGCATCGGCCACGCGGGGACGCTCATTTCCGCGGTGCTGCTCCTGTTCCGCCAGAAGTGGCGCACGTCGATCAACCGTTCGGCCGAGGCGATGACGATCTTCGCGGTGATGTGCGCCGGGATCTTCCCGCTGATCCACATGGGCCGCCCGTGGCTCGCGCACTGGGTGTTCCCGTACCCGAACGACCGCGGCACGCTCTGGGTGAACTTCCGCTCGCCGCTCCTCTGGGACGTGTTCGCGATCGGCACCTACTTCACCATCTCGGCGACGTTCTGGTACGTCGGCCTGATCCCCGACCTCGCGACCGCCCGCGACCGCGCGAAGGAGGGGCTCCGGAAGCGGATCCTCTCGCTGCTCTCCCTCGGGTGGGACGGCTCGGCGCGCACCTGGTCGCGGTACGAGGTCGCGTGCACGATCCTCGCGGCCATCGCGACGCCGCTCGTGGTGTCCGTGCACAGCGTGGTGTCGTCGGACTTCGCCACGGCGGTGATCCCCGGCTGGCACGCGACGCTCTTCCCCCCGTACTTCGTGCTCGGCGCGGTGTTCTCCGGCTTCGCGATGGTGCTGACGCTGCTGATCGTGGCCCGGAAGGTGATGCGGCTCGAGGCCTACATCACGCCCCGGCACATCGGCGCGATGTGCAAGGTCGTGGTGTTCACGGGGTCCATCGTCGCGCTCGCGTACCTGACCGAGCTCTTCACGGCCTGGTACTCGGGGAACCACTACGAGAAGTTCGTCTTCCTGAACCGCGCCTTCGGCCCGATGGCATGGGCGTTCTGGATCATGGTGACCTGCAACGTGGTCGCGCCGCAGCTCCTCTGGTTCCGGAAGGTCCGGAGCTCCGTCGGCGCGGTCTTCGCGCTGTCGCTCGTCATCAACGTCGGGATGTGGTTCGAGCGGTTCGTCATCATCGTCACGTCGATCTCGCGCGACTTCCTCCCCTCGTCGTGGTCCGGCTACGCGCCGACGCTGGTGGAGTGGGCCACGCTGGTCGGCAGCTTCGGCCTCTTCTTCACCATGTTCCTCCTCTTCTGCCGCTACGTGCCGATGATCGCGGCGAGCGAGGTCAAGACCGTCCTCTCGGACCGGAAGGGGGAGGTGCGCCCGTGAGGAGCATCGCAGCGTCCGCGCACACCGAGTTCGCGCCCTCGCGCCGCATCGACGCGGGGCTCTTCGCGGGCGAGGACGACTTCCTCCGCGCGACGAGGGAGCTCCGCGCGCGCGGCTTCGAGATCGTGGACGCGCACACGCCGCATCCGGTGCACGGGTTCGACGACGCGGCGGGGATCCGCCGGTCGCGGCTTCCGGCCGCCACGCTGGCGGCGGGGGTGGCGGGCTTCGCGCTCGGCACGTGGCTCCAGGTGTGGACGAGCGCGCGCGACTGGCCCGTGGACGTGGGCGGGAAGCCGTGGAACTCGATGCCTGCGTTCCTCCCCGTCACGTTCGAGATCACGGTGCTCTTCGCCGGACTCGTCACCGTGGGCGTCCTGCTCTGCCGCTCGAAGCTCCGTCCGGGGAAGCGCGCGTGGCTCCCCGACGCGAGCGTCACCGACGACCGCTACGCGCTGCTCGTCGCGAGCCCGTCCGGCTCGCATCGCGCCGAGGAGATGGCCGCGCTCTGGCGCGGGCTCGGCGCGGAGCGCTGGTTCACCGCGGAGGACCGTCCATGAGCGACACCGGGACCGATCCGCGCGGCGCGCCGATCGGGGTCGTGCGCGGCAACTGGGGGGGCATCGTCGGGTCGATCGCCGTCGCGGGCGCGGCCGTCTTCGCGCTCCGGGCCGTGCTCGTACGCGACGTGACGCGGCCAGGCCTCGAGTTCTTCCCCGACATGGCCCGCGGTCCTGCCGCGCAGGCGCAGGACCGCGCGGCGACGCCGACCGGGTTCACGGACCTTCCGCTCCCCGAGGGCACGGTGCCGCGGGGCGCGCTGCCGTTCCGCTACGCCGCGACGCCGGCCGACGCGGAGCGCGCGGGACGCGAACTCGCGAACCCGGAGGCGCCCGGCGACGCGGACACGCTGGCCCGCGGCGGCGTCGTCTACGCGCGGATGTGCTCCCCGTGCCACGGACCCGGCGGCGAGGGCGACGGCGGTGCGGTCGCGCGCGGGATGCTCCGTCCGCCGTCGCTCTCCGCCGACCGCGCGAAGGCCATGCGCGACGGGCAGCTCTTCCACCTGATCACCCTCGGGCAGGGCAACATGGCACCGCTCGCCGACCGGATCGCCGAGCGCGACCGGTGGGCCGTGGTCCTCCACGTCCGCGCGATGCAGAAGGGAGGCTCGCGATGAGCGCGCCGCACGCCCGCTCCCACGGCGAGCCGCACGCCGGCGCGCCGTATCGCCTGCCACCGCTCCTCGCGAAGGGCCTCCGGCTCGGTGCGGCGGCCGGCATCCTCGGCTTCTGCGCGGGAACGCTGCTCGCGCCGGACCGCGCCTGGACGGGCCTCCTCGCCGGGTTCCACGCCGTGCTGGGACTCGCCCTCGCGGGCGGGGTGTTCCTCTCGCTCCTCGCATGCTCCGGCGCGCGGTGGGCGGCCGCGCTCAGGCGGGTGCCGGAAGCGATGAGCGCGGCGCTGCCCGTGGCCGCGATCGCGGGGATCGTCCTCCTCTTCGGCGCGCCGATGCTCTTTCCGTGGTCCCGCGCGGAGGCCGCGCACGACCCGCATCTCGCGGCGAAGCAGGCCTACCTGAACGTGCCGTTCCTCGCGGCCCGCACCGTCGCGGCGTTCGCGCTCTGGTGGTGGCTCGGGTCGAAGGTGCGCTCGGCGGCGCCCGGCGCGCCGAGGCTCCGGTGGGGCGCCGCGTTCATGGCGGTCTTCGCGGTCACCTACTCCTGGACGTCGGTGGACTGGCTGAAGTCGCTCGAGCCGGCGTGGTTCTCGACGATCTTCTCGCTCACGTCGCTCGCGGGCCTCGCGCTCTCCGGCACGGCGGCGTGCGTCCTCCTCGGGTCGCACCTCCGGCGCTCGGGCGCGTGGCGCGGAGTCTTCTCCGCGGACCACGTCCACGACCTCGCGAAGCTCCTCTTCGCGTTCAGCATGTTCTGGAGCTACATCCACTACAGCCAGTACATGCTGATCTGGTACACGAACATGCCGGAGGAGACGGTGTGGTACGCCGCGCGGAGCCACGGCATGTGGTGGGCGACGGGCGCGCTGTCCTTCGCGCTGAACGGTCTCGTCCCGTTCGTGGTGCTGCTCTTCCGCGGCATGCGGAGGAACGAGCGCGTGGTGGCGCGCGTCGCGGGGCTCGTGCTCGTCGGACGCATCGCCGACCTCTTCTTCCACGTGGGACCGCCGCTCCTCGGCCCGGAGCCCTGGCCGTCAGCGTGGGAGGTGCTGCCCATTGTCGGGCTCGGCTGCCTCTTCACGCTGGTGGTCCTCCGCCGCATCGAGGCGGCTCCGACCGTGAACCCCGCCGAGCCCGGCTTCGCGGACTCGCTGCACCACCACGTCGCCTGAGTCAGGCGAGCCGCGACGCCAGGAGCCGGTGGAAGTGGTGGAGAGCGCGCTCGCGCTTCGGGGCGTAGCGGGCGGGGCGCCGGGAGCGCGATGCGAGCCCGGACTGGATCGACTCCGCGGCGCGGAGCGCGGCGGCGTCGTCCGGGAGCAGCGGCGCCGCGCCCTCGGCAGCGACGAACCGCTCGCACACGACGTCCGTCGCCGCGGCCCCGCACGGTCGGATCGCGCGCACCGTCATCGCGTCGGGCGTGAGATCAACGAACGTCGCGGGGAAGAGCCATGCGCGGAGGACGTCGCCGCGCGACGATGCGCCGGATCCGGTGAGTTGCAGTGCGTCCTGCGGGAGCGCATCGAGAAGTTCGCCGACGACGACCGCCCATTGCGCGGCGGCGCGGCGGACTTCGACCGGCCCGGCGGGCGCGGCGGGCAGCGCGGGCACGCCGTCGAGCGCGCCCGCGACGAGCGACGCGAACGGCATGTCGGGCTGGAGCGACGCGAAGACGAGCGGGCCCCACGCGGCGACCGCCGACTGCGGGAGCGAGTCCGACGGCGAAGGGAGCCCCAGGGCGTCGTCGAAGCCGGGCGCGGCCATGAAGTCGCCGTCCAGGCGGAACTGCCGGCCGTGATGCGGGCAGACGAGCATCTTCGCGGGGCCCGCGGCGTCGCATACGCGCCCGCCCCGGTGCGTGCAGACGTTGGCGACGCAGTGGAGGCGCTCCTTCCGGTCCCGCGCGAGGAGCAGCGGCTCGTCGAGCTCGTTCGGAAGCAGGACGAGCGGGAGCGCCGTCTCCTTCGCCGCGACGTCCTCCGCCCGCGCGACGACGTGCCACGCGCGGGCGAGCACCCGCTCCGCGACCGCACGACGCAGGCCCTGATCGGTGAAGAGGGCCGCGGGAGCCATCTGCGCGAAACGGATGTCGGGGTCGATCCGGAGAGGTTCCATGGGCGGAGTGTACGGTCGGCGTCGGCGCTGCGCGGGATGTCGTCGCGGCGCCGAGCGGATGAAGGAGTGTCCCGCGCGAACGCGGGCTTCAGCAGGGGTGCCCTCCGGTCACTTCGGCGGCAGGGCAGCCGAGATCCCGAACCGCCCGCCGCCTTCGTTGCGGAGGAGGAGCGCGGGTTCGAACCGCGACGGATCCCCGCGCCCGGGGAGGACGAACACGTCGGGGCGCCCGTCGCCGTCGGCGTCGACGACCACGAGCGCGCCGACGCACGCGGCGTATCCGGCGAGGCCCGAACCCACGGTCGCATCGCGCCCGCCGAGCGTCAGCGTGAACGACCCCGCGCGCTTCCCGGGCGCTCCGAAGAGCGACGCGAGCGCGTCCGCCTCCGTCGCGCGGACCGCGACGAGCGCGTCGAGGGCGCCGTCGCCGTCGAAGTCGGCCTCGGCCCGCAGTGACGGCGCCGACGGCCACTCCGGCACCGCGCACGACGTGGTCTCCGGCCGCGCGGGCGCGGCCTCGGGCCAATCCGATGCGGCGTTCGGCAGGGCGGCGGCGAGCACGCGGAGGCGCGGCGCGGCGAACCATGACGGAGGCGCGAGCGACGCCCTCGTGTCGCCTTCGCCCGCGGGGAGCTTCAGGTCCTTCGGCGTCGTGATGCGCAGCGCGAGCGCCACGTCCGCGTGCGCGTCGTCACCTTCGCGGCAGCGGGAGCGGAGCAGGATCGCCTCCGCGTGCTGCGGGTGGATGGTGATGGCCTTCGCGAGGCTGTCGAGCGCCGCGGCGCGGTCGCCTCGGAGGATCGCGATCTTCGCCCGCGCGACGTGCGGTCCGGTCTCCTCCGGGTTCTCGCGCTCGGCTTCCGCGGCGTCGCGCTCCGCGGCCGCGAGGTCGATCCACGGCGCCGAGCCGCCCTCGGCGAGGGCGGCCTCGACGTCGCTCCGCACCGCCGCGCGGAAGAGGAAGGCCCGCGTGCGGGGGCGGTCCACCTCGAGCAGGCGGTCGGCGAGGCGGAGCGCCTCCTCGTGCCGTCCGGCGCGGTGTTCGATCCCCGCGAGCGCGTAGATCGACGCGGCGTGGCCGGGCTTCCGCTCCAGCGCGGCGCGGTACGACGCGCGGGCGCCGTCCACGTCGCCTGCGACGGTCGCGAGCCGCGCGCGGTCGTAGCACTCGAAGAACTCCCGCTCCGCCCGGCCGCGGGCGAGCGTCGCCTCGTCGAGCCGCGCGGACTCCGGCCCGGGAGAGCACGCGGCCACGACGAGGACCGCCGCCGCCGCGCGCCTCACGGCCGCTCCACGACGAGAACGCCCGATCCCTCCGGCGCCGCGTGCGAGGTCGTCGCGCCGTCGGGCCAGCGGACCTCGACCCGGACGTCGCCCTGCGCCTTCCCGAACCCGAACACGAGTTCCGGCGGCCCGCCGCTCGCGTATCCGGGAGACGACCGCATCTCGCGGGACCGGGACGAGCCGCCGGCGGTCACCGTGACGCGGGCACCGATCCCGAAGCGGTTCATGCCGCGGTCCCGCAGTTCGACGCGAAGCGCGCGCCCCGCGGGCGGCGACACGCACGCGAGGACGAGCGGGGCGCCGTCGAGCGCGCCGAGCACGAGATCGACGTCGCCGTCGCGGTCGAGGTCCGCCGCCGCGCCGCCGCGGAGGCTCCGCTTCGCCGTCCAGCAGTCGCCCCACGCCGCACCGGCCTCGAACCATCCGCGCTCGGGCCCGGCGTTCCAGAACACGAGCGGACGCTGCGGGGCGAGGCGTGCGCGGTCCGACTGGATCTCGAGAGTCGATCCGTTCGCGGCGAAGAGGTCCGGCCGCCCGTCGAGGTCGAAGTCGGCGAAGTCGCACGCCCATCCCACGTAGTCCAGGGCCACGGCGCCCAGCCCCACGCGGTCCGCGTCGTCCATGAAGAGCATCGCGCGGCCGCCGGTCCGTGCGTCGCGGAGCATGTTGCGGTAGTACGCGTTCTCCTGCGCGATCCAGTGGGTCACGAAGATCTCGTCGTCGCCGTCGCCGTCGGGGTCGGCCACGGCGAGCCCCATGGCGCCGCGATGGTCCGCGGTCGCGCTCGGATAGGAGACGTC
The DNA here is from genome assembly GCA_022072415.1 of Planctomycetota bacterium. Lineage (GTDB taxonomy): Bacteria > Planctomycetota > JAJSAM01 > JAJSAM01 > JAJVHW01 > JAJVHW01. Next base: position 31,355 of record JAJVHW010000082.1, on the reverse strand, counting down.
GAGGAAGCTCCGCGCGCCGTCCGCCGCGCGGGCGCCGCGGAACATCGCGTTGTCGCTCACGTCGTTCGCGACGTAGATGTCGGGGAGCCCGTCCTGGTCGAAGTCGGAGAGCGCCGCGCCGAGCGAGCGCCCCGTGGGGTTCGCCACGCCGAGCGCTTCCGCGAGGGCCTCGCCGCCCTCGAACGTGCCGTCGCCGCGGTTTCGAAAGAGGAGGTTCTTCGCGGGACGGAACGACGACGGGTTCAGCGTGTACGGGACCTTCAGCCCGTACATGGGCAGGTCGGGACGGCCCTCGACCTTCCGGTAGTCCACGTACCTGCAGACGTAGACGTCGAGGTCGCCGTCGCCGTCGAGGTCGCCGAACGTCGCGGCGCTGCACCACCCGCGCGCGCCGCCGAATCCCGTCGCGTCGGTCCGGTCGGAGAACGACATGCCGCCCTCGTTGCGCAGGAACCGCACGCCGTCGGCGTGCGTGACGAGGACGTCGAGCCGCCCGTCGCCGTCGGCGTCGCCGACCGCGGCTCCCATGCCGACGAGCGGCCCGGGGAGTCCGGCGCGCTCCGTGACGTCCTCGAACGCGAGCTTCCCCGCGGACGAGACGTTCCGGTGGAGCCGCGACGGTCCGCCGCCCGGCATGGCGCCCGTGCCGACGAACAGCACGTCGAGGAGCGCGTCGCCGTCGAAATCGGCGACGGCGAGCCCTCCGCCCATGTCCTCGGGGAGCTGCTGCGTCCGCGTCCCGACGAACTGCGGACTGAAGCCGAGGCCGGCCGAGACGTCGGCGAACCGGAGCCGCGGCGCGTCGGCGGGGAGCGCGCGCGCGAGTTCGTCGGTGAGTCCGCCCACGTCGCGCGATCCGGGGTCGACCGGCTTCGTGTCGGAGCGCGCGACCCACCACGCCACGCCGCCCGCGGCCGCGAGCGAGAACACGGACCATCCCGCCCACTTCCACGCGAGCTCGACGCGCCGGTTCGCCAACGTCAGTCTCCCTTCGGCGCGACGACCACGACCGCCTGGTCGCGGCTCACCTCGGTGATCGGGGCGGTGAGCCCCTTCCCCGGATAGACGAAGTCGATGAGCGTCTGGTCCACCTTCCGGTAGAGGAGCCGCGCGGTCACCGTGAGCTTCCCGCTCGCGCCGGCCGGGATCGCGACGCCGATCTCCTGCTTCGGGGGGACGGGCTCCGTGCGCGAGAGCGCCGACGGGCACGTGAACTGGTACTCCGCCGTGTCGGAGTAGCCCGGGAAGAGGGCGCGCTTGAACCGCGCGCCGACCATCTCCCAGAGGTTGTGCTTGTCGATCAGGTTCCCCTGACGGTCGATCCCCTCGGCCTTGAAGATGAACGCGCCCTCGGAGAGGTACCCGCGCTCGTCGATCCGTCCGCTCTCGAAGACCGTCTTCCCCTGCTCGTCGGCGACCGTGAGCTCGACCCAGCTCTGGATGATGTCGAGGGGGCCGGTGGGGAAGTCGTGGCCGACCTTGTTGCTCGTGACGACGACCTGCACCGGCACGGTCTCGCCGGGGTTCGCGGCCGCGGGGACGACGAGCTGCACCGGCACCGCGGGTCCGGACGTCCACTTGTCGGCGATCTCCGGCACCGGGTACTCGCCGCGGAGCCACTTCTCGGTGAGCTTCACCTGCTCCTCGCCGCCGGGGAGCGCGTGCAGCGTCGGATGCCACTGGTTCGCGCCGAGGAACCGGTGCCCGCGGTGCTTCCCGTCGGCCTCCGCGCGGTTGTAGTCCTTCACGTCGCCGGCGGCCGGGTCCTCCGACGCGCGGAGCGGCATGTGGCACTCGCGGCAGGAGATCGAGACCGTCGGGTCGGCCACCTGCGGATCGCTCTCCTTCCCCTGGAACCAGCGGCTCTTCCGCCAGTGGTCGTACTGGTTCTGGAGCTGCACCCAGCCGACGCCGTTGATCTGCTCGTCGATGAACTGCTTGTGGCACGCTCCGCAGAACTCGGGCGTCTTCTGGAGGTCGCGGGTCCACGCCGCCTTGTGGGCGCGGGGGAGCGAGCGGATGAGGAACCCCGACATCGCCGACGCGAAGCCGCCGTCCTCGCCCTCCCAGAGCACGCGGTGCTGCGGCTCGATGACGTACGCGGCGTTGCCCTTGACGTCGGTCTCCGTGATCGCGTGGCAGGCGACGCACGAGAGGCCCTCGTCGGCGCCCATCGAGGAGAGGTCCTCGTCGTAGATGTTCTTGCTGCCGGAGTAGAGCGCGATCGGGTCGTGGCATCCCGCGCAGTAGCGCGTGGAGTCGGGGCCGTTGCTCGCGGCCATCGCCTTCTGGATCGCCTGGAAGAACATCGAGCGCGACGCGTAGCGGTGGGCCGAAGGCTCCCACTCGCGGAGGATCTCCTCGTGGCAGCCGGAGTTGCCGCACCGGCGGGAGCCGGCGAGGGCCTCGGGCGCGATCGGCGCGTTGACGACGCCTTCCACCTTGGTGCGCGCGAGGCTCGGCGCGAAGGGGCTCGAGCCGTACTTCATCCCGTAGTCGGCGGGGAGGCTCCAGTCGTCGGAGATCCTCGGCGCCGCGGCCGCGACGCCGAAGGACGCGCCCATCAGCACGGCCGTCGTGGAGCCGGCGAACGCCATCGCGCGGTTCGTCGCCGCGCGCGCGGTCCGCGCGTCCTCGGAGACCCTCGCGCGGAAGAACCGGATCGCCGCGAAGCCGCAGTGGAGCACGACGAGCACGGAGCACGAGATCCCCGCGGCGGTGTGCACGAGCGCCCATCCGTAGTCCACGCGCGTCCCGGCTGCCGCCTGCGCGGTGACGACCACGCCCGAGACGAGCACCGCGAGGAGGATCGTGCCGCTCGTCCAGCCGAGCACGGCGACGTGCGAGACCGGCTGGCGGATCGTCTGCGCGACGTGCCTCGGAAGGTAGGCGAGGGAGACGGCGAGGAACGCGATCCCGGCGAGGGTGTGGACGATCGTCTGCCCCTCGGCGAACGCCGTCGCGGGCGCGGCCCAGATCCAGATGCCGCTGATCGCGAGGAAGAGGAAGAGCGCGAGGGACCAGACGGTCAGCGGACTCCGCCAGGCGGCCGCGGCGTCGCGGGCCGTCGGGGCGCGGGGCGTGGTGGACATCCGGGGCCTCCTCGGGAGTGTGGACGGGTGCGCCTTCGGGCGGGACTCCCGCCGCGGGGCGGAGCGGCCGGGAGTCCCGGCCTCAGCCGGGCCGAGTCGTCGCGTGACGCACGCGGCGCACGAATCGAACGAAGTCAGGACGCCCGGCCGCACTCGCCCGCAACGTGACCGAACTCACGTCGAACGGGCCTTCATGCGCTTGCGGAACACGGGCCGGGTTGCGACGCGTCCCGCCGCCAGCGCGGCGCGCCACGCGCGGTCGGCCATCGACGGACGCTCGATCAGCTCGTACGCGTCGTCCACCTGCACGATGAGCGACACGCGCACGTTCGGAGCGAGCCCGATCGGCACCTTGTGCCTCCGGCACGCGTTCCACGCCTCGCGGAGCGCGACGACCATGTCCTCCGGCGCGGGCGGCTGCGCGTGCTCCATCCGCGCGCCGAGCGTCGGGCGGAAGATGCAGACCGTCGGGAACGCCCCGACCGACGCGATCCACTCGATCGCCTCGAGCGTCTTCGCCAGGGGCTCCACGCCCGCGATGATCTCGCCCGAGCACGCGCCGCGGCCGAAGAGCCCGGAGCAGTGCACCAGCGCGTCGAAGTACGCCTTCTGTCCGAGCGCGTGGTTCTTCCCGGGGCAGACCTCGGCGAGCACCTTCGGATCGTGGAACTCGTAGCAGAACGAGAGGTGGTCGGCGCCGAGCTCCCTCAGGCGGTCGTAGCGCGAGAGGTCCCGCGCGGGCGTCGCCTGCACGCCGACGAGCACGCCGACCTCGCTCTTCAGCGCCTCCACGAACGGGTAGATCCCGTCGAGCGTCGACTCGCCCGCGTACCCGGCGTTGAGGTGGACGAACGTGACGCCCGATTCCTCTTTCGCCGCGCGAGCCGTCTCGACGACCTCCGCCACGCTGACCGGCCGCCGCGCGGGCCCGCCCACGTTGAGCCCCGACGTGCAGAAGCCGCACGCGTTCTCGCCGCGGCCGGACCAGAAGCCGCAGACGCCGCCCACGTAGACGCCGAGGTACGTGCCCTGGAGCGTGCCGACCTCGGCCATCGCGCGGCCGGACGACTTCGTCGGCCTGCCGTACCACGCAGGCTCGTCCGGGATCCAGAGCGGATGCACCTCGCCCGACTCCGCGTTCACGACCACGTGCCGCGACTCGCCCGCACCGACCCGCGGCGCGAGCACCCACGGCGAGTCCGCCGCGAACCGCTCGACCACGGGCACGTTCACGCAGAGGGGCCGCGGACCCTCGCGGAGACGCGTCTCGAACCCCGACCCGAGCCCCGCGCGCGTGCGGCGGAGCGCAGGGAGCGAGTCGCACGAAGGGTCCACGCGCATCCCGCGGCAGAAGAGGTCCACCGCGAGGCGGACGGGGTTCATCGGCAGCGCGGCGGGCATCATCCGTGCGAGCAGCCGCACCCGCCCGCGCGGCGCGGGGGAAGCTCCGCGGCGACGCCGTACTTCGCGCCGAGCCGCTCGGCCATCGCGAGGTACCGCTCGTGCGTCCCGGCGCCCATGTGCCCCGTCTCGCGCTGCGCGAACGCGGCGAAGACCTCGGCCTGCACGGCGGGCGGGAGCACGCTCTCCGCCATGGGGAAGAGCACCTGCTCCTCCTTCGCGATGTGGTCGCGGAGGAGTTCCGTGAAGCCTCCCACGGCCGCGACGAACGCGTCGGCGGGTGCCGTGTGCGCGGGCGACCAGGCGCGCGCGGCCGCTTCGATCCGTCCCACGTAGTCGCGGCCGGTCACGTGCTCCTGCCGCATGACCTCGGTCGGCCCCGCGTGCGCGGGGAAGCCGTGCCGCTCCATCGCCGGGAACAGCGCGCCTTCCTCCTTCCCGTGATGGCAGGCGTCGAGGAACGTGCGGAGGAAGTCCACCGCGTCGGCGGCGTCCTGCGCGTCGATCCGCCGCTCGGTCGCGGCGACGTCCGCCATCTTCTCGAGGACGCCGAGCGCGCGTTCGACGACGCGGTGCTCGTCGCGCAGCACGTCGGTGGGGCGGGGACCGGCGGACGGCTCCGGCGCGGCGCCGCAGGCGGGCGCGGGACGCATCGACGCGTGGGCGAAGGGGTGTGTCATGGGGCGGCTCCTCGTTCCGCCGACGGCGTGGTGAGCGTCGCCGTCGCTGCGGGCACGGGGACTGTATGTCGCGCGACCGCGCGGGAGCTTGACGGGAATCAAGTGCCGCCCCGCGGCTCCGCCCGCCCGTGACCCGCGTCACTCCCGCGTCAGTCCCGCGGCTCGCGCGGGCGCGGGTGCGGGTGCGGGTGCGCGTGAGGCCCGGGAATCGGAGGGGCGCGCCGCATCCGTCTCTCGACGGCGCGGCGCGCCCTTGATCGCCTCGGGCGGCCCGACTACTTGTTCTTCGCGGCGCGCTTCTCGGCGCGCTTCGCCGCCTTCTCCTTCAGCGTGAGCTTCGGCTTGTTGCCCTTGTTCTTGTTCACCTGGCCCTTGGCCATCGAAGCCTCCTCGCGCGGCGCCGACGCGCCGCCGTTCGTCGCGTCCCGGAACCGCGGCGCGGGCCGACCGGCCGCGCCGTGACGCGGCCGGAGACGCGCGGCCGCGAGCCGGGAGCGTACGACACGTCGAGCCCGGCCGGGGGGAAACAAGGAGGCGCATGCGTCGCGGGGGCCGCGCGCCGCGGTCCGTCCGGCGCGACTTCGCGCGGATCCGCGCCGCCGGCGCGACGTCCGATCGCTGCCGCTTCCCGGACCCCGGGAGTGACTCCTGTCATCGCGCGCGGCCCGCGTCGCGGCGAACCTGCCGCCATGCGCATCCACGACATCATGACCAAGGACGTCTCCACCATCGCTCCCGACCGCCCCGCGGAGGAGGCACGCACGCTCATGCGTTCGCGCCGCATCCGGCACCTGGTCGTACGCGGCGCGGGCGGCGTCGTCGGCGTCGTGTCCGAGCGGGACCTCGGCGGCCCGCGCGGCCGCGCGCCGTCGGGCACCGTGGGCGAGGTGATGTCTCCCCGCGTCGTCACGATCGCTGCCGACGCGACACTTCGCGACGCCGCCAAGCTCCTGCGCGGCCACGGCGTCGGCTGCCTGCCCGTGACCGCGCCCGGCGACCGCCCCTCCCGTGAGCCGGCCCGTCTCGTGGGCATCGTCACCGTCTCCGACATGCTCGACGCCCTCCTCCGCGGCACCGCCCCCGGCGCCCGCGACCGCGCCACGCCCTACCTCGTCCGCCGCCAGGGCCCGCCGAAGAAGCCCCGCGGCGAACGCCTGCGGCGCCGGTGACCCGCGCCCCGGAGGGGTGCGGACGCCCGAAAGGCGTGACAACACGGCGTGAATGAATATCATTCACGGCATGAATAGGTCGTCAGTGCCGGGCCCTCCCGGTCTCCCGCGGCTCGTCGAGGCGTCGCTGAGGCGCGCGCTCCGCGCGTCGCCCGTCGTCGTAGTCACGGGATCCCGGCAGACCGGGAAATCCACGCTCGTGCGCTCGATCTGCGGACCCGGAGCGGGGCGCTACGTGGTACTCGACGACATGGAGATGCTCGACCGCGCCCGCAGGGATCCCGACGCCCTGGTGCGCGGCGGTGGGGCGCCCGTCGTGATCGACGAGGTGCAGCGGGCGCCGGAGCTCCTCCTCGCCGTGAAGCGCGCCGTGGACGAGCGACGCGCGCCTGGGCGGTTCGTGCTGACCGGGTCCGCGGACCTGCTCCTCCTGTCCAAGGTGTCGGAGACGCTCGCGGGGCGAGCGATGCACATCGTCCTTCACCCGTTCACGCGCCGCGAGCGGGCCGGCCTTGCGCGCGCCGGGCTCTGGAGCGAGCTCCTCGACGCCGATGAGGACCGCTGGCCTTCGGTGCTTGCGGCCGGCGGATCGCGGCCCGCCGACTGGAGCGCGGAGGCGCGCGTCGGGGGGTACCCGGTTCCCGCGCTCCACATGGACGACGACGCCGCCCGGGCCGACTGGTTCGCCGGCTATGCGCGCACCTATCTGGAGCGGGACCTGCGCGACCTGTCCGCCGTGTCGTCGCTCGTGGATTTCCGCCGCCTGATGCGCGCGGTCTGCCTGCGGATCGGAAACCTCGTCAACCAGAGCGAACTCGCCCGCGACGTCGGGCTCTCGCAGCCGACGGTGTACCGCCACCTGTCGCTCCTCGAGGTGTCGTACCAGCTCGCCCGCGTGGCGCCGTACGCCGTGAACCGCACGAAGCGGCTCATCAAGTCGCCGAAGGTCTACTGGAACGACGCCGCGCTCGCGCTCCACCTGTCGGGCGAGGACGAGCCGCGCGGCGCGCATCTCGAGAACCTCGTGCTGTCGGACCTGCTCGCATGGCGCGACTCCGGCTCCGTGCGCGCCGAAGTCCTCTTCTGGCGAGCGGTGACCGGCGAGGAGGTGGATTTCGTGCTGGAGCACAAGGGTCGCCTCCTTCCGGTCGAGGTCAAGTCCGCCGCTCGCCCGCGCACCCGCGACGCCGACGGCCTGCGCGCCTTCCGCGCCGAGTACGGCCGCACGTCCCGCGCCGGCCTCCTCCTCCACGGCGGCACCGAGACAGCCTGGATCGCCGAAGGCATCCTCGCCGCGCCGTGGTGGAGCGTGATCTGAGCGCAGCGACGGCGTGCCGCTCCGCCGTTGCCTTCCGACGATCCGCTTCCCACGCATCCCGCCGCCACTCCGTCCCGCCGACCCGTCCCCCGAGTGCGTGGTAGGCCCGCCTGGACTCGAACCAGGGACCAAGGGATTATGAGTCCCCTGCTCTGACCGACTGAGCTACGGGCCCACCGGGGAAGCAGGGATCGTAGCGCGGGGTTCGACGGATGCGGCGGTGCGTTGGCGGGGCGGTGCGACGGCGGAGCGCGGCGACGACCGGGCGATGGGCGCCGTGGCGACAGTTGGGTGGGGCGCTCAGGGTGCGCGGACGCTCGCGACGATGCGCTCTGCGTCGGCCGAGGCGCGGTCGCCTTCCCAGAGGACGGCAAAGCCGTACATGAAGTCGCCCCGGTAGAAGGTCAGGTTCAAGCTACGGGCTCTCGGCGACGACGCGCCCGACGAGTACCGGGAAATGGATGCCTTGCCGTCGGCCGCCGGGTGGTCCACGACATCGACGGAGATCGACTCGCCCGTCTTCGAAGCGGGGACCGCGAAGCTGCCCATGCTCGTCAGCGGCATGCGCCACTCGCCCTTCGGCATGGGCACGCACGTCGCGACGAGTTGGAACTGGCCTTTCGATCTCTCGGCGCGCCGCATGACCATCTTGCGAACGGCGACCTCCGCATCCGACCCGCCGGGAGTGGCGTCCTCGGGAATCGGCATGGGCGCGTCGAGGATGAGCCCTTCGAACTCGACCGTGCGCCAGTCCGATTCGTCCGCCGCGGGCGGGCCGGATCCTGCGCCGAGTCGTCGCCACACGAACCACACGATCGCTGCGGCGGCGACGAGACCGAGCGCGATCCGGAGCCAGACAGGCCACCGCCGCAGGCCACGGAACGATGCGGCCGGCACGTCACTTCCCCGGCGCGTCCGCGAAGCGGATCGCGAACTTGCCGTGCTGCGCGCCGCCGTCCATCCAGTTGGCGACGGCGATGCCGTCGATCGGGCGCATCGACTCGACGATGTCGTTCCAGGTGGAGGCGCCCTTCTTCGCGGCCTCCTGCTGCTTCGCGGCGATCGCCTCCTGCCACTTCCGCATCGCCTCGGGGTCGGACGGGTCGTCCGGCAGATCGGGGTACTCGATCGCGCCGGCGGGGAGGGCCTGGCCGATCTCGTCCGCGTACTCCGCGAGCTGGTCCATCATCAGCGACCAGTCGATGTGCGTGCGCGCCGAACGGGGCGGGGCGCCGAGGGCGGCGACGAGGCGGGCGTGCGAGGGGGACGCCGTGACGGAGGGCGCGGAGCCCGCCGCGACGGCGCGGATGCGGTCGAGGGTGCCGACGTCGAGGCAGATCACCAGGTGGTCTCCGACGAAGCCGAGCGCCGGCGTGAACGGCATCCCCTCCTCGGCCGCGAGGGCGAGCGTGACCGTCTCCGTGCCGTCGGCCTCGGACCGGCGGTCGAGGAGCTTCGGCGTCGGGGGGCGGCGGCGGGAGCGCGGGGCGTCCTGCGACTCCGCGAACGCCTGCTCGGCCACGCGGAGCGCGCCGTCCACGAACTTCCGGACCACCGCCTGCTGGCGCGCCTCGAACCAGATCGCCACTCCCGGCACGGGCGGCTGCTGCTGGGGTACGCGCTTCGCGCGGAGCAGCGCCATCCCGATCTCCGGTCCGAGGGCGGGGAGGAGCTGCGTCTCCAGGTCCACGCCGACCTCGCGGCCGAAGTCGCGGAGCGCAGGCTCCATCTCGCGCCAGACGTCCTCGCCGAACGCGCTCTCCATGAGCGCGTACTGCTTCACCATGTCGACGTTCGCCACGCCGTGGAGGAACGCACCCTCCGGGATCATCGACCAGATTCGCGGGACGGGGCGCGGATCGGCCGCGTCCACGTTCAGTTCCGGCTTCACGCGCATCACCCAGCGGCCGTCCAGGGACGCCATCGTCGGAGCGACGTGCCACGACATTGCGAAGTCGCCGTAGCCGTCGAGCGCGGCCCCGAACGCTCCGACGTCCTCGTTCTCCCTCAGCTCCGCCACGATGTCGCCCATCGGCACATACATCGCCATGTGGAACGGCTCGAGCGCGCGCAGCTCCGCGGTGCGGCGCGCCGGCGCGGCGTCCTTCGCGTCGAAGTCGGAGAGAACGCGGGTCATGGTCGGCGCGCTGTCGCACATCACGACGGCGTCGCCGACGAACGCGAGGACCGGCTCGGCGCCGGCGGCCGCCTCCGTCTCGTCCTCGTCGCCGGTGTCGTCGTCGTCCGCGCCGCCGGGGCGGACCGCGTACACCACGCGGCCCAGGACCTCGGTCGTCGTGAGGCGGCCGCCGCCGACGCCGGCCGCGAGGACGGCCTGCATGAGCAGCCTGCCGCCGAAGTCGGGCCGCGCTCCCGCCGCGACCTGCGCGGACAGATCGGAGACGTCGAACCTCACGGCGAGCGCCGCCTCCGTCGAGTAGACCGAGGCCAGGGCGGCCTCCATCATGCGCGCGAGCATGCGGATCTCGAAGCGGCCCACGTCCTGCGCGCCGCTCTCGTCGTCGCCCTCGTCGTCGCCCTCGTCGTCGCTCTCAATGTCGCCGAGCCCCGGCAAGAACCTGCGCTCGATCCCGCGGGTCCATCCCCGCGGATCGTCGAGGAACGCGTCGATCTGGCGGCCGACCGGTCCGGCGGCGAGGCGGCCGCGGAGCGGGGAGTCGCGCCATGCGGCCGCGGCCTCGCCCGCGTCGCGCAGCGAGACGTACGCATGCGCCTCCGGCATCATCCGCTCCACGAACGAGACCGGCGCCGCCGGCGCGGGCGCCGACGCGCTCGCCGCGTGCGGGACGATCGCGTAGAGGTCGCCGCCGGGGATGTCCACGCTCCGCGCGTAGGACGGGATCGTCGAGGTGGCGTCGAGGTACCGGCCGGCCGCCGCCGCGATGCGCTCGTCGGCCCGCTTCGCGAGCTTCTCGACCGCGGCGCGCTTCGACCGCATCTTCGCGAGGTCGCACCACTCGCGCACGACGCCCTTCGCCGGGAGCGCCGCCATGTCGGCGGTGAACTTCGCGCTCTTCGCGAGGGACGAGCTCCCGCCGTCGAGGTGCGCGTCGGCCACGCGGACGAGGAGCGAGCGGTCGTCGGACGCCGCCAGCGTGTCGCCGAGCACGGCGAAGTGGAACGTCACGCTGCCGCGCGTCGCCTGGAGCAGTTCGACGTCGCGGTGGAGCGAGGACTGCATCGCCGTGGTGCAACGCGCGGCGCGGTCGCGGACGGCGGCGGCGAGCTTCGACTTGTCGGTCTCGCCGGGGAGGAAGTCCGCGAGGAGCGCGTCCACGTCGAGCTTCGTCAGCACGAGGACGGAAGCCGACTCGGCGCCCAGGTCGAGGGCCACGGCGACGTCGCGCCCGAACACCTTCATCGCGTTCTCGGCGGTGAGCTGGAGGCCCGCCTTCGCGGCGACGTCCTCGAAGATCGCCACTGCGTCCTTCACGCCCTGGTCGCCGGAGATCCGCGCGAACGTGGCCGACGCGAGCATGTCCTTCCACGACTGCGACGTGACGAGCGCGTTCCACGACGACGTGACGTCCGTGGACTCCGCGTACCAGCAGACCGTGTCGGGCACGAGTTCGCGGTTCGGCGCGGCGGGGGCGAAGCGCGACTTCATCCGCGCGAACAGCACTGCAGCGCCGATTCCGGCCGCGAGCGCGATCAAGAAGACCCAGACGACCGCCCTTCCCGCACGAAGCGATGCGCGGCCCCGGGCTCCCTTCGCGTGTCTCTGCATGCGGTCACGCTACACCCGGCAGCCCTTCCTGTTCAACGGTCCGTCCGGGTGCGATCCTCCGCGCTCCGTGCCTCCGCAGCGGTCACCGTTCGGGGCCCTCCTCGTGGCCCAGTTCTTCGGCGCCTTCCAGGGCGTCGCGTGGCGGCTCGTGGTCGCGTTCGCGGCGATCCGCGCGCTCGAGTCCTCGAGCGGCGCGAAGGCCACCGAGGGCGACGAGCAGCGGCTCCAGACGCTCGCGCACCTCTCGTTCCTCGTGCCGCTCGCGCTGGCGTCGGCGGCCGCCGTGTCGATCGCCGACCGGGCGAGCAAGCGGTCGATCATCGTGGCCGTGAAGGGCGCCGAGGCGGCGCTGCTCGCGGGCGCGGCCGCGGCGCTCGCGCTGCTCCCTGGCGAGACGGCTGCGCCGTTCGTCTCGCTCGCCCTCCTCGGCCTCGCGGCCGGATTCTTCGCGCCGGCGAAGTACGGGATCGTCCCCGAGATCGAGGACCGGGACCGCCTCGGCTGGGCGAACGGGCTGCTCGAGATGTGGACGTTCCTCGCGCTGATCGCGGGGAACGCCGTCGGGCCGGTGCTCGCGCAGGCGACCGGCGGGAAGCCGTGGGTGGCGGCCGCCGCGCTCGCGGGGACCGCGGTCGTCTCCGCGCTGGCGGCGCTCCGGCTCCCGAGGGTCCCTCCGGCGCGGGCGCCGGGCGCGCCCGCCGGGCGTCCGTTCGGAGAGGCGCTCTCCGCGCTCTGGAACGACCGCGCGCTCCGCATGGCGGCGCTCGCCACCGCGTACTTCTGGATGCTCGCGGCGATCCTCAACCAGACGATCATCGTCTACGTCCGCCACCACCTCGACCTGCGCGAGGAGTCCTACGTGGCGGGGCCGCTCGCCACGATCGGACTCGGCATCGGCGCGGGATCGATGATCGCGGGGCGGATCGCCGGGGGCCGCGTCGAGATCGGACTCGTGCCGCTCGGCGCGGTGGTGCTCGGCGTCGGCGTGCTCGCGGTCGCGGTCTTCCTGCCGGGGTACGCGATGCTGTTCCCGATCCTCGCGTTCGTCGGGATGTCGGCGGGGTTCATCGTCGTGCCGCTGAACGGGCTGGTGCAGGAGCGCGCGCCCGCGGCGCGCCGCGGCGGGATCATCGCGGTGTCGAGCGTGCTCACGTACCTGGGGATCATCGTCGGCACCACCCTGATCGGCGGTCTCGCGTCGGTCGAGCGGTGGACGGGCGGGACGGTCGCCATCGGGAGCCGCGAGGTGCTCTTCACCGCGTCGATCCTGACGCTCGCGGGCGTCGTGTGGGCCGTGCGCGTGCTCCCCGAGGCGCTGCTTCGCCTGGTCCTCGTGCTCGCCACGAAGACGATCTACCGCCTCCGCGTCCACGGCGCCGACCGCGTGCCGAAGACGGGCGGCGTGCTGCTCACGCCGAACCACGTCTCGTTCGTGGACGCGCTGATCCTCATCACCACGATCGGGCGGCCGGTGCGGTTCCTCGTGGACCGGCACTGGTTCGAGCGGCCGTGGCTCCGTCCGTTCATGGAGTCGCTCGGGTGCATCCCGATCTCCGCCGCCGGCGGGCCGCGGCAGATGCTCCGCGCGATGCGCGGCGCGGGGGAGCACCTCGACCGCGGAGAGGTCGTCTGCATCTTCCCCGAGGGCCAGCTCACCCGGACGGGGATGCTCAATCCGTTCCGGCGCGGCTTCGCGCGGATCGCGAAGGGCCGCGACTGCGTGATCGTGCCCGTGTACATGGACCGCCTCTGGGGGAGCATCTTCAGCCGCGAGGGCGGGCGGTACCTCTGGAAGCGTCCGAAGCGGGTGCCGTTCCCGGTGACGATCGCGTTCGGCGCGCCGCTGCCGGCGGACACGCCGGTCCCCGACGTGCGCCGCGCGGTGCAGGAGATCGCCACCGAGGCCTGGATGCTCCGCCGTCCGGACCACGAGCCCGTCCACCGCGCCGCCGTGCGCGCGCTGCGCCGCCGCGGGGGCGGCATCGCGATGGCCGACGTGACGCGTCCCGAGGTGTCGGGCCGCCGCGCCCTCGCCGGGGCCGTGGCGCTCGCGCACGCGCTCCGTCCGCGATGGAAGGACCAGCCGCGCGTCGGAGTGATGCTCCCGCCGACCGTGGCGGGCGCGCTCGTGAACATGGCGGCCGCGCTGTCCGCGCGCACCGTCGTGAACCTGAACTACACCGCGGGCGCGGCGGGGATGGAGTCGGCCGCGCGGCAGGCCGGGCTCCGCACGTGCGTCACGAGCCGCGCGTTCCTCGAGAAGGCGAAGGTGTCGCTGCCGCCGGGCGTCGAGCCGGTGTGGATCGACGAGGTCGCGAAGGGGATCGGCGGCGGGGCGAGGCTCTGCGCGATGCTGCACGCGCTCTTCTCGCCCGTCTCGTGGATCGAGCGGTCGTGCCGGGGGCCCGGTGCCGCGCCGCACGGAGCCGACGACGACCTCACGATCGTCTTCAGCAGCGGCAGCACCGGCGAGCCGAAGGGCGTGCGGCTCACGCAGTTCAACGTCGAGTCGAACGTCCACGCGTCGGCGCAGGTCCTCCAGCTCGTCCGCGGCGACCGGATGCTCTGCGTCCTCCCGCTCTTCCATTCGTTCGGGACGTTCACCCTGTGGTTCTCGCTCACGCAGGGGCTGCCGATCGTGTTCCACGTGTCGCCCCTCGACGCGGAGACGATCGGCGCGCTCGTCGAGCGGCACCGGCTGACGATGCTCCTCGCCACGCCGACCTTCCTTCAGCTCTACATGCGACGCCTCGCGCCGGGACAGCTCGGGTCCGTGCGGATCGTCCTCGCCGGGGCCGAGAAGCTCCCGGACCGTCTCGCCGACGCGTTCGAGGACCACTTCGGCGTGCGTCCGCTCGAAGGATACGGATCGACGGAGTGCGCGCCCGTCGTGGCGGTCAGCGTGCCCGACCACCGTTCGCCGGGGTACTTCCAGCCCGGGTCGCGCCGGGGGCACGTCGGGCAGCCGCTCCCCGGGATCTCGCTCCGCGTGTGCGACCCCGACACTCTGGCGCCGCTCCCTCCGGGGCAGGCAGGGATGCTGCTCGTCCGCGGCCCGAACGTGATGCCCGGTTATCTCGGGCGCGACGACCTCACCGCGCAGGCGGTCCGCGACGGGTGGTACGTCACCGGCGACGTCGCGGTGCTCGACGACGACGGGTTCCTGCGGATCACCGACCGGCTCGCGCGCTTCTCGAAGATCGGCGGCGAGATGGTCCCGCACGGGAAGGTGGAGGACGCGCTCCACCAGGCGTGGCGCGAGTCGAACGTCGGCGGCGCGCCCGTGGGCACGCAGGTGTTCGCGGTGACGAGCGTCCCCGACGAGAAGAAGGGCGAGCGTCTCGCGGTCGTGCACGTGCTCGACCCCGCGAAGATCGACGCGGTCGTCGCGCGCCTCCCCGCGCTCGGGCTGCCGAACCTCTTCATCCCGCGGAAGCAGGACTTCGTGCGCGTGCCGGCGATCCCGGTGCTCGGGACGGGGAAGACCGACCTGCGCGGCGTGCGGACCGCGGCGGCCGAACGGCTCGCAGTCGAACGGCCCGCCTGAATGCGGCGCTCCGGACGCGGTGCCCGGACCTCCCGCGGTTCCGGCATCGCGGGACGTGCCGGAGGGCGCCCGGAGTCCCGTCGTCTGCGGCGGTGCTGCCGTCGCGGGAAAGGGGCGCGCGTGAATTCGCGCGAACGGTCTGGTGCCGGGAACAGGACTTGAACCTGCACGCCCTTGTGGGGCTCCAGTCCCTCAAACTGGTGCGTCTGCCAATTCCGCCACCCCGGCACGGGTGCGTCCCGGACCTCCAGGGGAGGCCGGGGCAAGGAGGGGGGAGCCTATCCAACGGCGGCGTCGCCGCAACGTTTTCGCATCCGCGTCACCCTCCGGCCCGGTTCTCCGACGCGAGTTCGAGGACGGCCGCGAACTCCTCGTCCCGCACGGGCTGCACGCTCAGACGGTTGCCGCGCCGGAGGAGTTCCATCCCCGCGAGCGCGGGCTCCGCCCGGATCTGCGCGAGGGTCACGACCGCCGGGAACCGCTCGACGAGCCGCACGTCCACGCAGAGCCAGCGGGGCGCGTCGCGCGGCGAGTCCGGGTCGTGGTACTTCGACTTCCGATCGAACTGGGTCGGGTCGGGGTAGGCCGCGCCGACGACCTCCGCGATCCCCGCAACGCCGGTGGGATCGGCGCTCGAGTGGTAGAAGAGGACCCGGTCGCCCGGCCGCACCTGGTCGCGGAGGAGGTTCCTCGCCTGGTAGTTGCGGATGCCGTCCCAGGAGGTCGCCGCGCCGGGAGCCTTCGCCAGGTCGTCGATCGAGAAGACCGACGGCTCCGACTTCATGAGCCACGCGCGGGGCGCGCGCTCCGCCGGCCCCGGCGGAGACTTCGCCGGAGCGCGCTCCTTCCCGGCGGACTTCGTCCCGGGCGCCTTCTTCTTCGTCGCCATCGGCGGGAGCCTACACGTTCCGGCAGCGGCGGCTACGATCCCGCGATGCTCCGCCGGGGCCCGTTCCTCTGGACGTGCATCGCGCTCGGCTGCGCCCTCGGCGTCGTCGCCGGCGTGCGCGCGTCGGCGGTCGAGCCGCACCTCTCGGCCACCACCTACCGCCTCATGCAGCCGGAGTCGTTCACGGTGTGGACGATCCAGGTCGCCGTGCGCGGCGGACGCCCGGTGGAGCGGGTGAGCGTCGAGTTCCCCGGCGACTGGGTGGCCGGCGGCCCGACGTACTCGGGGGTCGTCACCCCCGACCAGGGGGCCAAGTTCCAGGTGCAGGTCCCGAACGACGCGAAGCGGCCGTGGGTCTTCCGGATGCGCCAGCACGGCGACGCGGAGCGCACGTACGAGGTCGATCTCGAGGAGGCGGCGAAGTGACCGCGGCCGCGCTCGCGCTGCGGGTCGCGTCGGGGCTCTTCGGCGCGATGTGGCTCTTCGCCGCCGCCGCGAAGGCGGCCGACGTACTCCCGGCGTACGAGTTCACCGCCCGGGTCGTCCCGCCCGGCGCCGCCACGGCCGCCGCGCTCGGAGTCGCCGTCGCGCTGGAGGCTGCGCTCGGCCTCGGCATGCTCCTCGGCGTCCTCCGCGGGTTCGTTCCGACCGTGCTCGGCCTCGCCGCCGCGCTCGCGGCGCTCTGGCGGGTGAAGACGCTCCACGACGGGCGCGTCCCGTGCGGCTGCTTCAGCACGTTCGCCGAGGGGACGGTGGACGAGGCGATCGTGCGGAACCTCGTGCTCGCGGGGATCGCGGCCGCCCTCGCGCTCGCCGCGGCGGCCTCCGACCGGCGTCAGCGCGGCGGAACGTCTCCGGGTGGATCGTAGGCGGGCGGCGCGCGGTCGCGCCAGAGCGTCACCGCGAGGTCGAGTTCGGGAAACGTCCACTGCCCGACGCGCTCGAGGCGCTCGCCCCGCCGCCCGAGGGCGCGGCGCCACCGGTCCACCGTCTCCGGCACGACGGGACGGACCGTCGGGCCGGGGTTCATCTCCACGACGAACGACTCGCGGGGCTCGCCGGCGCGGCCCCACGGGCGCCGGTCGTCCATCCACGCGTCGAACTCGCGGTCCGACTCGTAGACGCGCTCGGCGATGAGCCCCTTCACGACGTGGTCCCCCGGCGACGCGCCCGGGCGCGTGGCGAGGCGCCACTCGAGCGTGCGGGCGGAGACGGCGTCGGTGTAGTTGACGACGAGCACGTCGGCGGGGCGGGGGAGCTTCTCGAGGACCGCGGCGAAGACCGGCGCCCAGCGCCCGTCGTTCTCGAGGTCGTCGCGCATCCGCGCCGGGAGCATCAGCACGTGCGCGCCGAACGCCCCGGCGAGGAGCAGCGCGGTCGCGCCCTGCCCGGCGGGCGTCGAGGGGACCTTCCGGAGCAGCGGCGCGGCGCCGAGCGCGGCGACGATCCAGAGCCCCGGCAGGGCGTTCGCGATGAACCGCGAGAGCGCGTACTCGCGGAAGCCGAGCGAGAGCATGAGCCACGTGCCGAGCAGGACCGCCGCGGCGGGCACGCCGGCGGTCTCGCGCGTGCGGAAGAGCTTCCAGACGCCGGCGAGGAACAGCGCGAAGACGGCGGCGCCGACCGTCCAGTGCACGTGGTAGTCGACGGCGACGAGCGACGGGTAGGCGGTGAAGTTGTCCGTCCGGAACGCGGGGATGCGGAACGCGGCGGCGTCCTCGACGAGGGCGACCGTCTGCGCGGGGTTCGTGAGGAACCCCTTGAACGCCGCGCGCTGCGCGGGCGACGCGTACCACGCGCCGATCACGGCCGCGACCGTGCCCGTGAACACGAGCAGGCCGGCGGCGGCGCGCTTCCTGTCGTCGCCGAAGAGAAGCCTCGCCGCGTACCCGAGCAGGAGGGCGGGAAAGAGCACGATGCCGTAGTTGTGCTTCACGAAGTAGGCGGCGAGCACCGTCGCCGCAGCGAAGACGTCGTACCGCCAGCGCCGCGGGCCCTCGTACCGCGCGGCCTCCACGAACGCGAGGAGCGCCACCGCGGTGGCGGCCGCCCCCGGCGTCTCGAGCATGCAGAGACCGGCGTGGCTCGAGAGGAGAGGGGACAGCGCGAAGAGCGCCGCCGCGAACCCGCCGGCGCGCTTGTCGTCGCCCGCGAGCCGGCCGGCGGCGGCGCCGGTCGCGAGCACGCCGGCCAGGTACCACGCGACCTGCGCGATCCGCGCCGCGAACTCCGACTGGCCGATCGCCGCGAAGAACGGGACGAGCGACCACCCGTGGAGGAACGGGAACTGGCCCGTGCGGTACGAGTGGCGCAGGAAGTCGGCGAACCGGAACTCCCGGAGGTCCTGCCACTGCCGGAGCCCGATGTTCGCGTGGTTCGCCTCGTCGCTGTCGAACGGGACGGAGCGGAGCGACCACGCGACGCCGCCCACGACCACGGCGACCGCCGCCGCGGCGAGCGTCATGCGCGCCGGGGTGAGGATCTCGCGGGGGCGGGCGGCGGGGTCCATCGGGAAGGCTGAAAGTAGCGAAAGGCCGCCACGCCCCGCATCCTCTCGCCGATGCGAAAGCGTCCGAAGCCGCCCGAGAGCTACGCGCTCCTTCCCGAGCGCGAGAAGCGGCACTACCTCGCGTACTACCGGATGGTCTTCGCCGACGGCGAGCTGACCCTCGAGACGAAGGAGCTGATCGCCTTCGCGTGCTCGCTCCTCACGGGAGCGCCGAACTGCGCCGCGGGGCACCTGCGGAAGCTCCGGAAGATGGGCGTGTCCGACGCGAAGATCCGCGAGGCCGTGGCCGCGGCGCTCGGCGCCGGCGGGGCGGCGATCGTGGACCGCGCGGACATCGCGGCCGACGCCGTGTCGCGGTCCGCGCCGAAACGGACGAGGCGGTGATGCGCAGGATGATCCGCAGGATCGCGGCGTCCTGCGCGGTCGCGCTCGCCGCCGCCGCGGCGTTCGCGGGGTCCCACGAGACGAAGCTCCCGGGCGGCGGGTCCGTGAAGATCCGCTGGGGCGACGTGCGGTACCGGAAGGAACTGCTCGCGCAGCTCTCGCCGGGGCTCACGTGGCGCATCGGCTCCGGCGCGGCCACCCGCATCGAACTCTCCGGCGCCGCGCTCCTCGGCGAGAACGGCGCGATCTTCCCCGGCGAGGCGACGTGGAACCTCCGCTACTGGGCGATGGACCGGTGGGAGCTCGTCGCGTTCGAGGAGGACGACTGGAAGTGGAGCGAGGACAAGCGCCACTTCGCGGTCGTCTCGTGCCCCGTCTGGAAGGAGGGGATGGCGGCGAAGCACACGGAGAAGCTCGAGGTCGCGCTCCGCGGCGTCCCCGGAAAGGCGAAGTCGGGCCCGCCCGCGGTGACGGAGGGCTCCGGCCCCGCGAGAGTCGAGCTTCCGCCGCCCGTCGAGCACTCGAAGGACGCGATCGCCGAACTCGACGCCGCGCCGTGGCTCGAGGCGGAGTTCCGCTTCGGAGATCTCGTGGGGCTCGTCCAGTTCGAGTGCGGGAAGCCCGGCGAGGCGAAGGGCGCCCGCGCGCCGCGCGGCGGCGACAAGGCGAAGACGCCGCTCCGCGTCCGCTGGGTGCAGGTCCCGTCCGTCCGCTCGCGGACGGAGCTCGTCGAGACGGGCACCGACGTCCCCTTCGGATTCCTCGAGGAGGGCGAGGGCGCCGCCCGGCGGGAGTGGTTCCTCCGGTTCTGCGGCGGCGAGTTCCCGTGCCTCGAGCGGATCCCCCTCGGCGGGCCCGCGGGCGCCGCGCGTCCCCCGGAGATCGAGGGGAAGCGGGTCGCCGTGAAGACGTCGCCGAAGGCCCTCGGCGCGGAAATGAAGGACAACGTCCTCACGATCCACCTGCACCACGTGGACTACGTGTTCGAGCTCTGACGTCCCGTGTCGGACATGCAGCCCGGGATCCGCCTGCTCTCCGCCTCCGACGCGGCGGTGCTCGACTGCGTTGCGGAGGGGGTGTTCGACCATCCCCTGCGGCCGGACCTGGTCGCCGCGTTCTTCGCGAACCCGTCGAACGTGCTCGCCGTCGCCGTGGCGGACGGCGTCGTCGTCGGGATGACGTCCGCGATCGTCTACGTGCACCCGGACAAGCCGCTGCACATGTTCGTCAACGAGGTGGGCGTCGCGCCCGAGTGGCGGCGGCGGGGGATCGCGAAGCGGCTCGTCCGGGCCGTGCTCGACCGGTCCCGCGAACTCGGCTGCACCGAGGCGTGGCTCGCCACGGAGGCGGGCAACGCGGCGGCGTGCGCGCTCTACGCGTCGCTCGGAGGCGCGGAGGACGAGGGACGCGCGGTCATCTACAAGTGGCCCGCGGGATCGTGACGCCGCGGCGCTACGAGACGCGGTCCTTGTACTCCATCGTCTCCGTGTCGATCCGGACCTTGTCGCCGACGTTGATCGCCATGCTGACCTTCACGGTCATGCCGTTGTCGAGCACGGCGTCCTTCATCGCGTTCGGGACGCCCTTCACGGCGGGGGACGTGTCGGCCACGGTGGCGACGACGTACTGCGGCACGGTGACGGTCACGAGCGCGCCGTCCACCATGAGGCCCTTGTAGCCCGGGGCCTGCCACTTGAGGACGTCCTCGACGGAGGCGGCGATGCAGCGGTGCTCCTCGCCGTCCTTCGCGTAGAAGACCTCCTCGTTGCCGTCGCGGTAGCTGTGCTCGAGGTCGATCACCTCGGACTCGAGGACCTGGTAGCGGTCGTCGGACTGCGCCGTCACCTCGGTGACGCGGCCGGACAGGATGTCCTTCAGCCGCATCTGGATGCGGCTCCGGCGGTCGCTCTTCCAGATGTTCCAGTGGACGATGTTCGCCATCCGTCCGTCGGACATGACGAGCATCCCCTTGCGAAGGTCGATCGCGCTCAGCTGGCTCATGGCGGCTCTTCTCCGGAGTTGAAGCGGGTTCCCGGCTGGGAATCCGGAGACCGTACCCGCGGCCCGCCCTGGCGCGAAGGAGTGGCCGCGCGAAGGGAGCGGAAGGCGCCGCCTTTGGGATAGGCTTCCCTCGTGCCCCTCCTCGAAGCCAAGGGACTCGTGAAGACCTTCCGCGGGCGCGGCACCGTCGTGCACGGGGTCTCGTACACGGTGGAGCCCGGCGAGGTCGTGGGGCTCCTCGGCCCGAACGGCGCGGGGAAGACGACGTCCTTCCGCATGACGGTCGGGATGATCCGCGCGGACGAGGGCGAGGTGACGTTCCTCGGGCACGTCATCACCGACATGCCGATGTACCGCCGCGCACGGCTCGGGATCGGCTACCTGTCGCAGGAGCCGTCGATCTTCCGGAACCTCACGGTGGAGGACAACCTCCTCGCCGTGCTCGAGACGCTCCCGATCGACGGGCGCCGGCGAAAGGAACTCCTCGAGCAGCACCTCGGCGAGCTCGGGCTCACGCCGCTCCGGAAGTCGTTCGCGCGCTCGCTCTCGGGCGGCGAGCGGCGCCGGCTCGAGATCACGCGGTCGCTCGTCACGTCGCCGAGGCTCCTCCTCCTCGACGAGCCGTTCGCCGGCGTGGACCCGATCGCCGTCTCCGAGATCCAGGACATCGTGGTCCGCCTCCGCGAGCGCGGGATCGGCATCCTCATCACCGACCACAACGTGCGCGAGACGCTGGCGATCACCGACCGCGCCTACATCATCTGCGACGGGAAGATCCTGCGTCAGGGGACCAGCCGCGACCTCGTCCACGACCCGGTGGTGCGGAAGATGTACCTCGGCGAGAAGTTCCGGATGACCGAACTGGAGTCGGGCGGCGCGGATTCCGAAGAGAAGGGGGAGGAGCCTCCCGCCCGGAGGACCGGCCCCGCGTGACCGCCGAAGCCCCGACCACCGCCCCCGTGGACGTCTCCGTCACCGCGACGGAGCTCGTCATCGACAAGGACATCCTGGTCGTGGACGACGAGCCGTCGATCCGCGACATGATCGCGCTCTTCCTCCGCCGCCTCGGGTTCGTCGTGGACTGCGCGAAGGACGGGAAGGACGCGCTCGAGCAGTTCGCGGCGAAGCGGTACTTCCTCGTCATCACCGACGTGGGGATGCCCGGCATCTCGGGGATGGACCTCCTCAGCGAGATCAAGGCCCTGGCGACCGACGGCGACCCCGCGCCGACCGACGTGATCATCGTGACGGGGAAGTCGGCCGAGGCCGTCGCCGTCGAGGCCCTCCGCCGCGGCGCCTACGACTACTTCCGGAAGCCGTTCAGCTTCGACGCGATGCGCTTCACGGTGCAGCGCCTCCTCGAGCGGCGGCGCCTGCGCCGGCAGGCGCACCAGGTGCACACGCTCCAGGTGCGGATCGACGCGGAGAAGAGCCACGCGCAGCAGGCGGTCGCGGCGCTCGTCGAGGCCGTCTACGCGAAGGACAGCTACACGCGCGGCCACATGGAGCGCGTGGGGCGCATCGCGGCGGTGCTCGGGAAGCACATGGGCCGCGGCGACGAGGAGGTCGAGATCCTCTACCGCGCCGGCACGCTCCACGACATCGGGAAGATCGGGACTCCGGACCTCGTGCTCAACAAGCCCGCGTCCCTCACGGAGAGCGAGTGGGAGACGATCCGGCTGCACCCGGTCGTCGGCGCGAACATCCTCGCCCCGATCCGCGCGCTGGAGCCCGTCTGCAGCCCCGTCCGGTGCCACCACGAGCGGTGGGACGGGTCGGGGTATCCGTCGAAGATGGCGGGGAAGGACATCCCCGAGTCCGCGCGCATCCTCGCGGTGGCCGACGTGTGCGACGCGCTCCACAGCGACCGCGCGTACCGCGCGGGGCTCCCGGTGGAGACGGTCCGCGCGATCATCCACGAGGGCCGCGGGAAGCTCTTCGACCCCGAGGTCTGCGACTGCTTCCAGGACCTCTGCGACAAGCAGCTCATCTTCGAGCCGATGGTGGGCAGCGCGGCCGAGCGCCGCGTCGGCGACGCCGAAGTCGCGCATCCCTGCTGAGATGCGTCTGAACCGTCGCTCCCTCGGCGGCACGGTCGTCGCCCTGCTCCTCGCCGCGCTCGGCGCGGTGTTCGGGCTCGACCGCGGTCCGTCGCAGCCGGGCGGACGCACCGACCCCCCGGCCGCGCGAAGCGATCCCGCGTCCGGTCCCGCGGCGGCCGCCGCCATCTCCGTCTCCCCGAAGCGCCGGATCCACATCCTCGACGGCGACCGCAGCGGCGGCGGGCACGGTCCGGGACGCGGGACGCCGGGGAAATCCGAGTTCCCCCGCTGGATGTCCGACGACGACGTGATCCGCGAGGTCGAGCGCATCGCGAACGACCCCGCGAGCTACCGCGACCGGCGCGTTCCGACGGGCCCCGACCGCTACGAGGCCGAGGGCTCCGTCCGCGCGCCGCCGGGGGAGGCCGCGCTCCGCGTGAAGGTCGTCGTGGAGCCGCGGGGCGAGGGCGTCGTGACCGCCTACCCGACCAACGTGCGGAGGAACCCGTGACGCAGCGGGACGAGCTCCGCGCCGCGTGGTCGCGGATCGCGGCGGAGCTCGACGCCGCGTGCGCCGCGCTCCCCCCGTCCGTCCGCGAGCGCCCGGACGAAGGCGGCCCGCTCGCATCGATCGCGAGCTACCGCGAGGCGGCCGCCGCCAACGAGTGGGAGCTCGCGTGGGACGCCCTCTCCGCCGTCGCCCGCCGCGCCGGAGCCGGCCGGACCGTCCGCCGCCGCCTCGCGAACGCCGCCGGTGTGATGCAGGACACGCGCCGGGCCGCGCTGTGGCGAAGTTGAGGGGGGACAGCCCCCGTGCGATCCTGCGGCGATGCACATCGTCGTCCTGATCAAGCGTGTCCCCGACACCACCGCCAAGGTCCGCGCCTCCGCCGACGGCCGCTCGGTGGACGCCACCGGCGCCGAGTCGATCATCTCGCCGTACGACGAGATCGCCCTCGAGCGCGCGATCCAGCTCCGCGAGTCCGGCGCCGCGACGAAGCTGACCGTGCTCTGCATGGGCCCGGCCGACGCCACGAAGGAGGTCCGGAAGGCCCTCGCGATGGGCGCCGACGAGGGCGTGCTGCTCGTGGACGCCGCGCCGTTCCGCGACAGCGCCGCCACGGCCGCCACGCTCGCCGCCGCGTGCCGCGAACTCGCGCCGCAGGCCGTCTTCTGCGGCTGGAAGGCGATCGACGACGACGCGGGCGTGGTCGGCGGGTACCTCGCGGCGACGCTCGGGTTCTCGTTCGCGAGCTACGCGACGAAGATCGACGCGGCCGACGGCGGCCTCGCCGTCCACCGCGAGGTCGAGGGCGCGACCGAGGTCGTCCGCGTGCCGCTCCCCGCCGTCGTGACGGTGCAGAAGGGCCTCGCCGAGCCGAGGTTCGCGGGGCTGAAGGGCATCATGGCGGCGAAGAAGAAGCCGCTCGCCGAGAAGCCCGCGGCTGCGCCGGCCGCCGCCGCGGACCTCGTCGCGTACCAGCCGCCGCCGGACCGTCCGCCGGGGCGCATCGTCGGCGAAGGCGCGGCCGCCGTCCCCGAGCTCGTCCGAATCCTGCGCGAGGAGGTCCACGTCCTGTGAGCGCTCCCATCCTCGTCTTCCTCGAACACGTCGTCCTCGAACACGGAGGCGCGGCGCTCCGGAAGCCCGCGCTCGAGGGCCTCGGCGCGGCCCGCGCCATGGCCTCGCAGCTCGGCGCGAAGGTGATCGGCGTGGTCGTCGGCGGTGCGGCGGCAGCCGCAGCCGCGACCGCCGGCGCCGACGAGATCCTCGTCGCGTCCGACCCGGGTGCGCCCGGCTCGATGGGCGCCGCCCGCGCGGTCGCCGCAGCGGCACGGGAGTGCGGCGCGGCGTTCGTGATCTTCCCCGCGACCGCGCGGGGCCGCGACCTGCTCGCGCTGGTCGCCGGTCACCTCGCCGCGGGCGTGGCGGCCGACGCGGTGAAGATCGACGTGGCGGGAGGCGAGGTCCGCGTGACGCGCCCCGTCTACGCCGGGAAGGCGCTGCAGGTCGTCGTCGCGCGCCGCGCGCCGTTCGCGATCGGCCTCCGCCCGAACGCGTTCGCCCCCGCCGCGCCGGGCGCCGCGGCGCCGGTCCGCGAGGTCGCCACGCCCGCTGCGTCGTCGGCGGAGCCGACGCTCGTCGAGACGCGCGCCCCCGAAGTCCGCCGCGTGGACCTCACGGAGGCGGCGATCGTCGTCTCCGGCGGCCGCGGCATGAAGGGCCCGGAGAACTTCCATCTCGTCGAGTCCCTCGCCGCCGCGCTCGGCGGCGTCGTCGGCGCCAGCCGCGCCGTCGTGGACGCCGGGTGGCGCCCGCACGGCGAACAGGTCGGGCAGACGGGGAAGACCGTCTCGCCGAAGCTCTACGTGGCCTGCGGCATCAGCGGCGCGATCCAGCACCTCGCCGGCATGTCGTCGAGCAAGTGCATCGTCGCGATCAACCGCGACCGCGAGGCCCCGATCTTCAAGGTCGCGGACTTCGGCATCGTCGGCGACTGCCTCGAAGTCCTCCCCGCGCTGACCGCCGCGGTCCAGGCCGCGAAGTAGCGGACCGCCCGCGGCACGGTCGGATTCCGCGTGGTCGCGCGCGGTTCGCATCGGGCTAGACTCCCGTCCGGAACGTGCAGCCCGCACCGGGAGCCGGAGGCGTCGGAGGCGGAGCGTCCCTGGCGGGGACGGTCCTCGACGACCGTTTCCGCATCACGGACCCGCTCGGCGCCGGCGGGATGGCCTCGGTCTGGCTCGCGGAGGGCACGCGCCTCAACCGCCGCGTCGTCGTGAAGATGCCCCATGCGGCGCTCCTTCTGGACGAGGGCTTCCGCACGCGGTTCCGCCGCGAAGTGACGACGCTCTCGTCGATCGAGCACCCGCACGTCGTGAAGGTGATCGACACGGGCGAGAGCGGCGGCCGGCCGTACGCTGTGCTCCAGCACCTCCCGGGCGGGAGCCTCCGGGAACGGCTCGACGCCGCGGGGCGTCCGATGACGGCGATGGAGGTCGTCCCGTGGCTTGCGCAGGCGGCGTCCGCGCTCGACCACGTGCACCGGCGGGGGCTCCTCCACCGCGATGTGAAGCCGGCGAACCTGATCTACGACGAGGCCGACTACGTCGTGCTCGCCGACTTCGGGATCGCGAAGGACGTGAACGCGGCGGCGACGCAGTTGACGGAGACGGGGACGACGCCCGGTTCGCCGGGATACATGGCGCCCGAGGCCGTGCGCGTGGCCCAGCTCACGCCCGCGTACGACCAGTTCGCGCTGGCCGTCACGGCGTACGAGTGCCTGACCGGCCGCCTGCCGCACCGCGGCGAGACGCCGCTCGAACTCCTCACGTCGGTGCTGCACGACGAGCCCGACGACCTCGCGGCGCTCGTCCCCACGCTCCCCGCGCAGAGCGCCCACGCCGTGATGCGGGCGCTCTCGCGCGACCCGGCCGCGCGCTGGCCCGACTGCCGCTCGTTCGCGGAGGCGTTCGGAGCGGGCCTCGGAGTCACGCTGAGCGACCCGAAGTACCGGGCGCTCGCGACGGGGTTCCACCGGCCGGGCGACGTGGCCCCGATGCGGCGCGGAGAGACGCGCCGGATCGCGGTGGCCGCCGCTGCCGTCGCAGTGCTCGCGGCGGGGCTCGGCGCGGGATGGGCGCTCCGCGGCGGCGGGGCCGCGGACGGCGCGACGTCCCCGCCGGCCGAGGCCCCGAAGCCGCCGGTCGAGAAACGCGACCTCGGCGAGCCGCCCTGGAAGCTCGTCACGCCGCCGGAGGGGCCCGCGTGGGCGAAGGTCTCCGAGAAGCAGATCGAGGAGGCGAAGCGGCTCGGCGTGCCCGTGGCGTTCGAGAACAGCCTCGGGATGCGGTTCGTCCTGATCCCGGCGGGGAAGTTCACGATGGGGTCGCCGGACACGGAGGTGCACCGTCAGCCTGACGAGGCGCTACGTGAAGTGCCCATCGACCGCGCTTTCTACATGTCGATCTGGGAACTCACGAACGGACAGGCCAGGAAGTTCGATCCCGAGCATCGGTCGAGCCACGCGACCGCGGGGAAGCTCTTCGACGATCCGGAACTCGACGCGGACGATCGTCCGGCGATCAACATGTCGTTCGTCGGTGCCGTGTCGTTCTGTGCGTGGCTCAGCCGCCAGGACGCCGGCGGAACGTACAGGCCTGCCTCGTCCGCCGAGTGGGAGTACGCCGCACGCGCGGGCGCGCCCGGTCGCTGGTTCTGGGGTGACGACATCTCGGAGACGCCGCGGTTCGCGAACGTCCCCGACCGCCGCGCGCGTGACGCAGGCCTGAGTACTAGCTTCCGGGAGGTCGACGACGGCTGGGCCCGAACGTCGCCCGTGGGGTCCTTCCTGCCGAATGCGTTCGGCCTCTACGACGTCCTGGGGAATGCAGGAGACGTCTGCTCCCCCGAGACGACGCAGCCCCCGTACGGCGGCAACCCGCCCGCGGACAAGAGCGACTTGCGCGGCGGCGCGTTCGTCGGCGACCCGTCGTACGTGCGGCTGGCCGCGGCGATGCACGGCAACTCGACGTTCAGTTGGACCGACGCCTCCGTCCGCGTGATCTGCGAGGTCCCCCGGCGCGACCTCGGCGAGACGCCCTGGAAGCTCGTCACTCCGCCGGAGGGCCCCGCGTGGGCGAAGGTCTCCGAGAAGCAAATCGAGGAGGCGAAGCGCCTCGGCGTGCCGGTGGCGTTCGAGAACAGCCTCGGGATGAGGTTCGTGCTGATCCCGGCGGGGACGTCCGTCTTCGGCGCCGCGCCGGACGACGTCGAACGGCAGACGGACGAACTGCCGCGCCGCGACGTCGAGATCCGCGAGCCGTACTACCTCGCGGTCCACGAACTCACGAACGGCACGGTGCGGCGCGTGCGCCCGGAGTTCGGCCCGTGGTCCCCGAACGTCGAGGGGGGCGACGAGCACCCGGCCGTGTTCGGCAGCCCCGAGTCGCTCCGCGTCGTCCTCGCCGACCTCCTGGCCCAACTCGGAGCGGACTACCGGATCCCCACCGAAACGGAGTGGGAGCATGCGTGCCGCGCGGGCACGTCCACGTCGCGGTACTGGGGCGACGGGATCGGGGGAGCCACCCGGTTCGCGAACTTCGCCGACGCGGCGAGCCGTCGGCGGTTCCCGAAGTGGTCGGTGGTCGAGACGGAGGACGACGGGTTCGGTGCGCTCGCCCCCGCGGGTTCGCTGCTGCCCAATCCGTGGGGACTCCACGACACGCTCGGCAACGTTCTGGAGGCCTGCGCGATCCGGGCGGAAGACGGCGCCGCCGGGCCTCTGGCGTCGAGAGGCGGGGGAGCGGACGGGATCGCCGCGAACCTCCGCGCCGCAGCACGAGCGACGACTGCCGACTGGTCCAGTCCGATCGGGGTCCGGCTGCTGGCCGGACTCTCCGCGGCGAAGAGGTGAGGCGGACCGTCACAAGGCCCAAGCAGGCATTGGATTGCGACGAAACGACGCCCTCCCCTTGACAAGCCTTGCGACGCACAGTATGTTGTCTCGCACAAGGCTGGTGACGACGCTCTCCTCTCTCCTCCAACGCTCGAAAGTCACCGGCGCCGCCCAACGCGGGAGTCCCGCGGACGGCGGTTCCTCGGCCCCGGTGTCCACCCCACATCGGTGCAAGCTCACGCAGGGGCGGTCGCGGATGCGGCCGCCCCTTGCGATTCCGGGACCGGGCGACGTCAGCCGCGCAGACGGCGGTGGGCCTGGAGCAGCTCGCGGTCGGTCATCGACGCGACGTGGTCGCGGACGGTCGCAAGGATGTCCTCGCCGCGGGCCGCGGGGTCTCCGCCGGGGAGCGTCTCGGGTGAGCGGACGAACGACTCGAACACGTCGGTGAGCGCGCGGGTCGCCTCGCGCTGCATCGTGGTCACGCGGGGGTCGGTGTAGAAGCGCGCGAAGAGGAAGCGGTGCATCGCCTCCTGGCGGCGCTCGCCATCGTCGCTGTAGCCGACGATCTCGACCGCGGCCCGGCGGACGTCGTCCACGCCTGCGATCCCGAGCGACTCGATCCGGCGCGAGGTCGCCGTGACGAGGTCCGTCACCGCCTCGTTCATCAGCGCGATGAAGACCTGGTTCACGCGGACGCGCAGGGGGAGCCCCGGCGCGGCCGCGTCCACCGCGGCGAACGCGCGGTCCACGTGCGGCATCTCCCGCACGTCCTTCTCGGTCAGGACGCCGGACGACAGCGCGTCGTCGAGGTCGTGGTGGTTGTATGCGAGCCGGTCCGCGCGGTCGGCCACGGCCGCCTCGAGGAGCGGGCGCTCGTCGGGGCGGAAGAGCGCCGCACTTCCCTTCGCGAGGTAGTCCCCGTGCTTCGCCATCCCCTCGAGCGTCTCGTAGGAGAGGTTCAGTCCCGGGAACGACGGATACCGGCGCTCGAGGTGCTGCACGATCCGGAGTCCGTGCGCGTTGTGCTCGAACCCGCCGCGGGACCGGGCGCAGTCCGCGAGCGCGTGCTCCCCGGCATGCCCGAACGGCGCGTGGCCGAGGTCGTGGACGAGGGCGAGCGTCTCCGTGAGATCCTCGTTGAGCCCGAGCGCGCGGGCCACGGTGCGGGCGATCTGCGCGACCTCGATCGTGTGGGTGAGGCGGGTGTGGTGCCCCTCGACGGCCTCGTGGCCCGGCAGGTTGACGAACACCTGCGTCTTCGCCTCGAGCCGCCGGAACGCGGCGCAGTGGATGACGCGGTCGCGGTCCCGCTGGTACGCCGTGCGGTAGGGGTGCTCGGCCTCCGGATGGAGCCGGCCGCGCGACCGGGCGGCCCGCATCCCGTACGGGGCGAGCGCGCGATCCTCCGCCGCCTCGATGTCGGCACGTGTGCGCATGGTCCGAGCGTATCCCTCCGGGAGGACGATCCGGCGGAACCGCCGGTCCGCTACGATCCCGGACTCCCCTGTCGCGGACACGCAGCCGCGCCGAGGGGGCGACCCGGAGGACGTCCATGACCCCGCACGCGCCGAGAAGCTCCCGCCTCGCCGCCGCCGCGCTCCTTGCGGCGGTCCTGGCCGCGGGCCCGTCCTGCATGAGCATCTGCAAGGGCATCGGACTCTGCTCCCGGAACACGCTGGTCCTCGGCCCTGCCCCGACCGAGGACTTCGCGTTCATCCTGAAGGTCGAGAACCAGGCCGAGCCGCCGGCCGACACGCTGCTCACGATCCGCCGCGACGGGAAGGCCGACTACCGGATCGTCCGCCGCGCGCCGGTCCGGAGCGAGTCGTCCGGGAAGTTCACCGTGTCCGAGGCCGACGTCATCAAGCTCTACGAGATGGTGCAGGGCGCGGGGTTCGAGCACATGGACGAGCGCTTCCCCTCCTCCGGCGACGGGCCGAAGAAGGCCGCCGGAATCACGAGCTACGCCGTCCGGAACGACGACTTCCAGAAGGAGGTCCAGACGGTGTTCGACGGCGGGCAGGCCCCGCTCGAGACGATCAAGCGCTTCGCCCTCTCGCTCCTGCCGGACAAGCTCTCCGCCGAGACGGCGCCGCGCCCGGAGTCGCAGGAGAGCACCGGCACCGTGGTCGGCGACATCCAGTCGAAGCGCTTCTACTCCGCGACGAGCCCGCTCCTGAAGGACGTGCCTGCGGACCGCCGCCGCACGTTCCCGAACCACTTCCTGGCGCTCGACATGGGCTTCGAGCCCGCGGCGGACTGGACGCCCCCGGCGCAGCGCTGAACCGCGTCCCCCGCGAGGCGCCCCCGCGCCGACCCCCGTGGACTTCGAGACCCGTACGCTCCTCTACCTGGTGATGTTCGGCGCCGGGACGACGCTCGGCGCGCTGCTCCTGCGGCGCGTCGGCGAGATGACCGCGCTCGCGTGCATGATGACGGCGATCTTCGGCGCCGCCGCGTGGTCGCTCGCGGCAGGGGACGACGCCGCGCCGTTCGTGCGGCCGCTCGCCGTGGCCTACGCCGCGATCGGGATCGCGCCCGCGATGCTGGTGCACGGAGGACGGCTCCTCGCCGCGGCGCGCCGGCACCGGGCCGGGTCCGTCTGCATCGCCGCGGGCGGCGCGCTGCTCGGGTTCCCGCGTCCGCTCCGGCGTGAGGCGGGGATCTTCGCGGCGCTCGCGGACCTCGATGCGGGGCATCCGTCGCGGGCGCGCGAACGGCTGCTCGCGCTGCAGCGGATCGAGCGCGACGGCGACCCGGAGCGCGTCGCCGACCTCGCGGCGATCCTGCCGGAGATGGCCTGCGAGCGGTGGGACGCGGCGCTCGCCGCGGCGTCGTCGGCATCGAGACGCACGGTGTCCGTCGTCGTGGCCGAGGCGTATGCGGCGGCCGAGTCCGGGGATCTCCGCCGTGCGCTCCGCGCGGCGTCGGATCTCGGCGGGCGGATCCCTCCCGCGTCGCCGCCGCTCGCGCAGGCGCAGCGCGCGATCCTCGCGGCCGCGGGACGGCACGAGTTCCTCTCCGCGGCGCGGAGCCGCGGGCTCGCCGTGACCGCCGGCCCGTCCGAGGGGTTCGAGATGGCCTTGGCGCGCGCGCTCGAGGCGGCGGGGGAGGTCGAGCGGGCGCGGGACGCATGGTCGGCCGTCGAGCGCCGCTCCCGTGGCGTGCGCCGC
>JAJVHW010000041.1 GCA_022072415.1 Planctomycetota bacterium | reverse complement strand
CCTTCCGCGCCGCCCGGCCGATGCGCTCGATCCTCGCCGTGGTGACGCCCGGGGCGAGTCGCCGCCGCGCCGTCCACTCGGCGTCGACGGCGCGCCCCGCCGCGTCGAGGTCGCCCGCGCGGAGCGCCTGCTCGAGATCGCGCGCGGCGGCCGCGATCGCGGCCATGTCGCGGCGCACCGAGGCGTCGCCGTCGAGGTATGCCTTCGTGATCGCCCAGTTGTTCGTCGCCGAGTCGTGGGGGTCCCCGGTCCACGCGAGGACGATCCGGCCCGCCACGGCGCCGAGGTCCGCGGGCACCGCCTCCCGCGCCGCGCCGCCCGGCGGGTAGCGGATCGCGGAGAGTCCGCCGAACATCGCGGACACGTAGTCCTGCGCGCCCGTCGGCACGCCGATGATCCGCGCCTCCATGTCGATCACCTGCCGGAGGAACTCCCGCGCGGTGAGCGACGCGCCGGTCGCGCGCATCGCGGCCACCGTCGCCGCGACGAAGAGCGTGGACGATCCGCCCATCCCCGACCCGGCGGGCACGCCGCTCCGCGTGCGGACCTCGAACCCGCCCGGGCCGGCGAACGCGAGCGCCACCTCGCGATGGAGCGGGAGCGACCGTTCCGTCCCGAGCGACGCGCGGTCCGCGTGCCGCGCCGACATGCGCCGGTCTTCCGCCGCGAGCACGAAGGACCCGTCGTCGCGCGCGCGCACCCGCGCCTTCGCGAGGCGGTCCACCGCGAGGTTCACCGTCACGGCGCCGGGTTCGATCAGGCAGATCGGCCAGATGTCCACCGTGCCGCCGGCGAGGTCGATCCGCGCGGGCGCCTCCGCCTCGTGCGCCGGACCGCCGCCGCGTGTGTTCCGCATCGCCGGAATCTAGCGGCGCCGTGCGCCGCGGCTACGCTTCGCCGATGCGACGGATCCGCGTCGGGATCGCCGACCAGGGGAAGGAGGAGAAGCTCCGGCTCTACGCGGAGCGCGTGACGTCCGCGGGCGGCTCGTACGAGGTCCTCCCGTGGACCGGCGACGCGCAGAAGGACGCCGCGCGCTTCGACGCGCTCGTCCTCTGCGGCGGCGACGACGTGGATGCGCGACACTGGGGCGAGGAGAACCACCCGACGGTGGAACTCGTCCCCGCGATCCGCGACGCCTACGAGATCGCCCTCGTCCGCGCAGCCGCGGAGCGGCGCGTCCCGATGCTCGGCGTCTGCCGCGGCGGGCAGGTGATGAACGTCGCGATGGGGGGGACGCTCGTGCAGCACGTCCCCGACCTTCCCGGCGCGGGGATGCACGCGAAGGGGCACGTCCACGAGGTGGCGCTCGCCCCCGGGACTCATGTGCGCCGGCTCCGGGGCGCCGAACGTGCGCGCGTCAATTCGTGGCACCACCAGGCGGTCGGTCGCCTCGGCCGCGGACTGGTCGCGTCGGCGCGGTGCGGCGACGGGGTGGTCGAAGGCGTGGAGGCGGGGGACGGGTTCTTCGTCGGCGTGCAGTGGCACCCCGAACGCGAAGGGAACGACGAGGAACTCGCGTCCGGCCTCTTCCGCGCGCTCGTCGAGGCCGCCGGGCGTCGCGCGAATCCAGGGAACTGACGGCCGCGCCGTCCGTCCAAGGGGACGTCGGGGCGTGCGGGCCCTCCTCTCTCCTCCTCCCGGGCTTCCGGTACTCTCGGTGACCCCCATGCGCCGTCCCTCCTCCCCGCACGCCCCGCGCCGCCACGGCGCCGCCGCGTCGAAGGGCCTCGTCGTCGCCGCGCTGGTCGCCATCGTGGCGGTCGGCGCCGGGAGCCTCTGGTACCTGGCGACGTCCGGCGAGCCGGAGGACGACGGGCTCTCCGGCGGAGGCGACGGCGAGGTCGTCGGTCCCGGGCTCCCGCGCTCGGGCGTCCGGAAGCCGCGCGCCGGGGCCGTCCAGGAGGAGGACGAGGGCGACGAGGACGAGGGCATCGAGGACTCCCTGCTCCCGGTCGGGAAGGGCGGACGCGAACCCGAGGGCGACGTCTTCGAGATCAACGAGGACTCGCTCCGGAAGGTGCTCCGCCTGCGCGTCTGGGAGGAACTCCTCCGCCAGATCGACGAGTGGGAGGCGAAGGGGAAGACCGTCCCGCGCGACGTCGTGGAGTCGCTGCTCGCGCTGCTTCGCGACGAAGGGCTCCGCCTCGACGCGGTCGCCGCGCTCGGCCGCATCCACGACGACGCCACCGGCCACGCGCTCGCCTCGCTCGCGTCCGACGCGACCGCGCCGGAATCCGTGCGGATCGCGGCGCTCGACGCGCTCTCCCGGAGCGGCCAGGCCGCGGGCGTCGTCGCCGTGATGGACCTCGCGAAGGCGGACCTCTCGGGGCCGCTCGGGCGCCGCGCGGTGTTCGCGCTCGCGGCGATGGGCGGCGACGCGGTGCCGTTCCTCCTCGGCGCGCTCGACGCGCACCCCGACGACGAGACCACCGACGCGCTCGTCTCCGCGCTCGCCCGCGCGAAGGGCGCCGACGGGGCCCTCGCCGGGTCCATGCGGCTCGCGCGGGCCGAAGGCGACGTGCGGCGGATCGAGACGCTCCTCCGCCTCGCCACCCAGTCCGCCGACCGCACCGGCCCGGAACTCCGCGCGGAGGTGCTGCAGATCCTCCGGAACCTCGAGTCGGTCGCATGGAAGGCCGACGACGAGGACTCCAAGGCGCGTATCTACGCGAGCGCGATCTCGGTGGCGGCGGGGATGGGCGGCGACGCGTACCGCGACGTCGTGCGCCTCGCCACCGGTCCGAAGTCCGACGTGCAGGGCTACGCGGCGTACGCGCTCTCGCGCGGCAAGGGGGACGAGGCCGCCGTCGCGCTCTCCTCGTCGCTCCGGCCCGACATGGATCCGTTCGTGCGCTCGCTCGTGCTGCAGGCGCTCGGCGCCACCGGGTCGAAGAAGGCGACCGCGTCGCTCGTGTCCGCGCTCGACGACGCGGACCCCGGCGTGCGGAGATCCGCGGCCGCAGGGATCGCGGAGGGCCGGGATCCCGCGGCGCTGGAGGCCGTGCTCGCGCGCGTCGGCTCGGCGAAGGGGGACTTCGAACTCGCCCGCACCTACGTGGACGCCATCGGGCGGATCTGCGTGAAGAAGGGCCTCCCGAAGCTCGAGGAACTCCAGAAGGACCCGGACCCGTTCTGGCGGGACCTCGATCCCTTCGTGCGCCGCGCGGTCGCGAGGATCGAGAGCGGGAATCCGGACGCGCAGCGGCTGAAGTGAACCGGATCCTCCGCGCCGCGCCGTTCGCGCTCTGGCTCGCCCTCACGTGGTGGCAGTCCTCCGAGTCCGACCCCGCCGGCGGGATCGAGCTTCCGTTCGCGGACGCGGACAAGGCGGTCCACTTCCTCCTCTACGCCGCGGGGGGCGCCGCCGCGCGGCTCGCGCTCGGTGGGATGCGGCGACCGTCGGCGTGGTCGGCGGCGGCCGTCCTCTGCGCGGCATGGGGTGTCCTCGACGAGGTCCACCAGTCCTTCACGCCGGGGCGGTCGCCGGAGGCGGCGGACGCGTTCGCCGACGCCCTGGGCGCGCTCGTGGGGGCCGTGCTCGCCGAGGCTGCGGCGCGCCGGATCGCCGGCCTCCCGGACACCCCCGGTCCGGCCCGCGCTTCGCATGGGGACCCGTGCCGCGCCGACGCTTCCGACCGTCCGACACCCGGACGGGAAGAGGCTCCGGTGCGGTAGCCTCACCCCGGGCGGCACCGCGCGAGCGGCGCCGGCCCGGACCCGCCTCGTCCGCCCCGGAGCGGACGGGACGGAGGTCCGGCCGGAATCCCGGCCGAGCCGGCTGACAAGGCGCGTTCTCTCCGGGGACACGACTGACATCCGCGACGCGGTCGGGCGCCGCACCCTGCGGCCCCGCCCCGTGCGGGAGGTGGACCATGCAGCAGAAGCGGGCCTCCGACCAGGTGCTCGGCGTCCTCCGGAAGGAGAAGACGGCGCAGGAGTTCCGCGAACTCCACTGGACCGGCTCCTTCCGCGAGTACGTGGACCTCGCGGCCGCCGATCCCCGCGTGGCGCGGAACGCGTACCAGCGCGTCTACGACATGGTCCTCTCGTTCGGGCAGGAGGACCCGGCGGACCGCAAGGACCGCCACGACCGCGCCCCGGCGCGGTGGAAGTTCTTCGCCGACCCGCTCGGCGGCGGGCGCGACGCCGTCTTCGGCGCGGAGGCGGCGCTCTCGAAGCTCGTCTCGCACCTGAAGTCCGCCGCCGCCGGGTACGGAAGCGAGCGGCGCATCCTCCTCCTCCACGGTCCGGTCGGCTCGGCGAAGTCCACGATCGCGCGCCTCCTGAAGCGCGGCCTCGAGCACTACTCGCGGACGCGCGAGGGCGCCCTCTACACGATCCAGTGGCGCATGCCCGGCCGCGAGGACTGGGAGGACTGCCCGATGCACGAGGAGCCGCTGCGGCTCCTCCCGGCCGACGCGCGCGCGGAGATGGAGCGCGCGTTCGACGCGGCGCTCGGCGAGAAGGCCGCGTACCGGATCCGCATCGAGGGGGACCCCTGCCCGTACTGCCGCTTCCAGCTCCGGGAGGCCCTCGAGCAGTGCGAGGGCGACTTCGCGGGCGCGATGGAGCGCCACGTGCGCGTGCGGCGGCTCCTCGTCTCCGAGAAGGACCGCGTGGGCATCGGCACGTTCCAGCCGAAGGACGAGAAGAACCAGGACGCGACGGAGCTCACCGGCGACATCAACTACCGGAAGATCGCGGAGTACGGCTCCGACAGCGACCCGCGGGCGTTCAACTTCGACGGCGAGTTCAACGTCGCGAACCGCGGGATCATCGAGTTCATCGAGGTGCTGAAGCTCGACGTGGCGTTCCTCTACGACCTCCTCGGCGCCTCGCAGGAGCACTCGATCAAGCCGAAGAAGTTCGCGCAGACCGACATCGACGAGGTCATCCTCGCGCACACGAACGAGCCGGAGTACCGCCGCCTCCAGCAGAACGAGCTGATGGAGGCGTTCCGCGACCGCACCGTGAAGGTGGACGTGCCGTACAACGTGCGCCTCGACGACGAGGTGCGCATCTACTCGCGCGACTTCGGCGCCGCCCGCCTCCGCGGGAAGCACCTCGCGCCGCACACGATCGAGGTGGCGGCGATGTGGGCCGTCCTGACGCGGCTCGCGGAGCCGAAGCGGGCGGGGATGACCGTCGTCCAGAAGATGAAGCTCTACAACGGCCGCATGCTCCCGGGCTTCACGGAGGACACCGTGAAGGAGCTCCGCGGCGAGCACGAGCGCGAGGGGCTGGAGGGCATCTCCCCGCGCTACGTCCAGGACAAGATCAGCAACGCGCTCGTCTCCGCGGAGTCGGGTTCGTGCGTGAACCCGTTCCTCGTGATGAACGAGCTCGAGTCGGGGCTGCTGCACCACTCCCTGGTCACGTCGGAGGACCTGCGGCGCCGCTTCCGCGACCTTCTCGGAACCGTGAAGGAGGAGTACGAGGACATCGTCAAGAACGAGGTCCAGCGCGCGATCTCGGCCGACGAGGAGGCGATCTCCCGCCTCTGCGCGAACTACATCGACAACGTGAAGGCGTACACGCAGAAGGAGCGGATCCGCAACCGCTTCACGGGGCGGCTCGACGAGCCGGACGAGCGCCTCATGCGGTCCATCGAGGAGAAGATCGAGATCCCGGAGTCGCGGAAGGACGCGTTCCGGAGCGAGATCATGAACGCCATCGGCGCCCTCGCGGTCGAGGGGCGGCAGTTCGACTTCCGGCAGGACGAGCGCCTGGAGAAGGCCCTCGAGCTGAAGCTCTTCGAGGACCAGAAGGACTCGATCAAGCTGACGAGCATCGTCTCGTCGGTGGTGGACCGCGAGACGCAGGAGAAGATCGAGGTCGTCAAGTCGCGCCTCGTGAAGAACCACGGCTACTGCGACTCGTGCGCCGACAACGTGCTCGGGTTCGTCGCGAGCATCTTCGCCCGCGGCGACGCGAGGGACTCCGGGTGAGGTGACCCCGTGCGCAGGGTGGACCGCGACCTCGGGAGGTTCCGCGCGATCGTGGAGGGCCACGTGCGGAGGAACCTGCGCGAGTTCGTGCGCAAGGGCGACCTCCTCGCACGCGAGGGCGCGAAGACGGTGCGCGTGCCGCTCCCGCAGGTCGAGCTCCCGCGCTTCCGCTTCGGCTCGAAGGACGGGCGCGACGGCGGCGTCGGGCAGGGCCCCGGCCGGCCCGGAGAGCCCGCGCAGGGCGAGGCCGGCGAATCGGCGGGCGAGCACGAGATGGAGGCGGAGGTCACGCTCGAGGACCTCGCGCGGATCCTCGGCGAGGAGCTCTCGCTCCCGCGCATCGAGCCCCGCGGCACGCGGAAGATCGAGGCGGACATGCTCCGCTACCGTTCGATCCGCCGCACGGGCCCGCGGAGCCTCCGCCACTTCAAGCGCACGTTCCGCACCGCGCTCCGGAGGCAGATCCTCGACGGGAGCTACGACGCGCGCCGCCCCATCGTCGTCCCGCTCCCGGAGGACGAACGCTTCCGCAGCTTCGAGGTGACGCCGCTCCCCGAGTCGTCGGCCGCGATCGTCTACATGATGGACGTCTCCGGGTCCATGGGCGCGGAGCAGAAGGAGGTCGTCCGCCACACGGCGTTCTGGCTCGACACCTGGATCCGCTCGCAGTACCGGAACGTCGCCGTGCGGTACGTCGTGCACGACGCGGAGGCGCGCGAGGTGGACCGCGAGCAGTTCTTCCACCTGAAGGAATCCGGCGGCACGAAGATCAGCAGCGCCTACCGGCTCTGCATGGACATGTGCGAGCGCGACCATCCGCGGGACCGCTGGAACGTCTACGCGTTCCACTTCAGCGACGGCGACAACTGGAGCGGCGGCGACACGCAGGAGTGCCTGGACCTCCTCGCGTCGCGGCTCCTCCCCGCGGTGAACCAGTTCGCCTACGGGCAGGTGAAGAGCGCCTACGGCTCCGGCCAGTTCAAGCACGACCTCGACCGGAAGTTCCCGGACCGCGAGGACCTGGTCACCGCGGAGATCGCGGACCGCGACGGCATCCTCCCCGCGATCCGGCAGTTCCTCGGGAGGGGCCGGTGAACGCGCCCCGTTCGCTGCCGCCGGACCTCCAGGACCTCGCCGAACGCGCCGAGCGCGCCGCGCGTTCGCTCGGGCTCGACCCGCCGCAGGTCTGCTTCGAGCTCGTGGATCCGGACGAGCTCAACATGGTCGCCGCGTACGGCGGCTTCCCCGTCCGCTACCCGCACTGGCGGTTCGGGATGACCTTCCAGCACCTCCAGAAGACCCACGAGTACGGGCTCTCGCGGATCTACGAGCTCGTCGTCAACAACGACCCCTGCTACGCCTACCTCATGCGGACCAACACCCGCATGGAGCAGAAGCTCGTCATGGCGCACGTCTACGGCCACGCGGACTTCTTCCGGAACAACCTGCGCTTCGCGCCGACCGACCGCCGCATGATCGACACGATGGCGAACCACGCGACCCGCGTGCGCCGCCACGTGGACCGCTTCGGACCCGAGCGCGTGGAGGAGTTCCTCGACGCGTGCCTCTCCCTCGAGAACCTGATCGACCCGATGGCGCTCTGGGTGCGCCGCGAGGCGCCTCCCGCCGACGACGGCGAGGCGCGCATGTCCGACGAGCGGATCGCGGAGTCCCGCGTGCGGAAGATCGAGGCCCGCCACGCCTACATGGACCCGTACCTCAACCCGAAGGGGGAGATGGACCGGGAGCGGAAGCTCGCCGCGGAGAAGCTCGCGAAGTCGCGCCGCGATCCGCCGGAGCCGGTGCGCGACGTGCTCGGGTTCCTGCTCCGCCGCGCGCCGCTCGAGGACTGGCAGGCCGACTGCCTCGACATCGTCCGCGAGGAGGCGCTCTACTTCGCGCCGCAGGCCATGACGAAGATCGCGAACGAGGGCTGGGCGTCGTTCATCCACAGCCGCCTCATGACGCGGCACCTCCTCGACCAGGGCGAGTTCGTCGAGTACGCGGACCGCCACTCCGGCACCATGGCGATGCCGCCCGGCGGCTTCAATCCGTACGCGGTCGGCCTGGCGATCTTCCGCGACATCGAGGACCGCTGGGACCGCGGGGCGCACGGCCGCGCGTGGCGCGGGATCGCCGACCCGGCCGAGCGCCGGCGCTTCGACGACGGGTCCCGCCGCGGCTGGCAGAAGTGCCTCGAGGTGCGCCGCGCGTGCGACGACTCGATGCTCGTGGACCAGTACCTCACGCCGGACCTGATGGACGAGCTCCAGCTCTACACCTGGGGCCGCGACCCCCGCACCGGCCAGCCGGTGATCCTCGACCGCGACCCCGTCCCGGTGAAGAAGCGCCTCCTCGCCGACCTCGCGAACGGGGGGCAGCCGGTGATCGACGTGGCGGACGCGAACCACGAGAACCGCGGCGAGCTCCTGCTCGTCCACCTCTTCGAGGGCACGCCGATCCGCGAGGACTTCGCGAAGCAGACGCTCCGGGCGCTGCACCGCCTCTGGTCCCGTCCCGTCCACGTGGACACGATCGCACTCGACGCGAACGGCGGGCGACGCGTGCGCTGGTCCTTCGACGGACAGGACGCGACGACGCGCGACCTCGGCAAGTCCGGCTCCGCGCCGGCTGCGTAGACGTCAACGGCTGTCTGGTGAACTGCCGTCGGCAGTACGTCCGTCGGGCGCAAGCGAGAACCGCCACCGCTGCTCGTCGCCGCCGGAGTCGGTCCACTGGATCGCGATCTCGCCGG
This sequence comes from Planctomycetota bacterium, assembly GCA_022072415.1. GTDB lineage: Bacteria > Planctomycetota > JAJSAM01 > JAJSAM01 > JAJVHW01 > JAJVHW01. The sequence goes on along the minus strand of JAJVHW010000041.1, from coordinate 48,894 downwards.
GTCCCCGGTTCGCCCGGGCGATGGCGAGGTGCTGCTCGCTCGCGTCGGACACGACGCGGAACCACTCGCCGCCGTCGGGGACGAGGCGCCACGCCGTGGCGGGCGAGCGGTCGTCCGCGAGCTGGACGACGCGCGCGCCGCGGACCGACGGATCGCCGGACACGCCCAGCCAGAGCCCGCTGTGCGCGGCACGGAACCGAACGCGGCCTCCGGACGCGGGGACGATCTCGAACATCTCCTCGCGTCCCCCCGTGTCGGTCCACTGGATCGCGTCGGCGCCCTCGTCGGTCCTCGCTTCGCGGATTCCGAGGAAGAGCCCGCTGTGCTTCGCGACGATGCGGTGGAGGACGCGGACCGGAGGCCGCGGCGGCGCGGGCTCGGGAGCGAACGGGTGCGCCGCGGCGCGCACCATGTTCCCGCCGGCTTCACATCCGGCGCAGGCGAGCGCGGCGGGTGCGGCGATCCGGACGAGCGCGGGCCAGAGGCGCGGGAACTGCATCGCGGGGATCCTACCGGAACGGTGCGCGCGGCGTTCCCCGCAGGTAGCTTCCGGCCATGCCCCGACTGGTCCTCGTCACCGCCGGAGAGTCCCACGGGAAGGCGCTCGTCGCCGTCCTGACGGGCGTCCCCGCGGGGCTTCCGATGGACGAGGCGGCCCTCGCGTCGGTGCAGGCGATGCTCGCGCGGCGCCAGCAGGGCTACGGCCGCGGCGCGCGCATGACGATCGAGCGCGACGAGGCCGAGATCCTCTCCGGGGTCCGGCTCGGGCGCACCATCGGCAGCCCGATCGCCCTCCGCATCGCCAACCGCGACGACTCGATCGACCGCCTGCCTGCGGTGACGCGGCCGCGCCCGGGCCACGCCGACCTCGCCGGGATGCAGAAGTACGGCACGGCCGACGCGCGCGACGTGCTCGAACGCGCGAGCGCCCGGGAGACCGCCGCCCGCGTGGCGGGCGGCGCGATCGCACGACTGGTCCTCCGCGCGCTCGGTGTCGAACTCGCCGGATTCCTGCGGAGCCTCGGCCCCGTGGAGGCGTCCGACGTCCCCGACGACCTCGGCGAACTCGTGCTCCGCCGCGACGCGTCTCCGTTCCTCTGCCCGGACCCGTCGGTCACGCCCGCGATGACGGCCGAGGTGGACGCGGCCCGCGAGGCGGGGGACACGCTCGGCGGGATCGTCGAGGTGCGCGCGACCGGGATGCCGCCGGGCGTCGGCGGCTACGCGACTGCCGAGGAGCGTCTCGATGGGCGTCTCGGCGCGGCGCTGCTCCGCATCCAGGCGATGAAGGCCGTCGAGGTCGGCGACGGGTTCGCGGCCGCGAGGCGGCGGGGGAGCGAGGTGCACGACGAGATCGTGCGGGGCGCCGACGGCGGCGTCGTCCGCGCGAGCAACCGCTCCGGCGGGATCGAGGGCGGCATGACCACGGGCGAGGTCGTCGTGGTCCGCGCGGCGATGAAACCCCTCTCGACGCTCCGCCGCGCGCTCCGCAGCGTGGACACGGCGACGGGCGAGCCCGTCGAGGCGACGGTCGAACGGAGCGACGTGTGCGCGGCCCCCGCGGCTTCGGTCGTGGCGGAGGCGGCCGTCGCGCTCGTGCTCGCCGACGCGCTGCTCGAGAAGTCGGGCGGAGACTCGATGGACGAGGCGCGCCGCAATCTCGATCTCCACCGCGCCGCGGCGTCGCGCGTCGCGCGGCCCCGCTGAACTTCTTCGCGCGGCGGGGGAGCGTGGCGCACCATCGCGCGCCTCCCGGTCCCCACGGGCCGGCGTAGCTCAGCGGTAGAGCACCTGTTTTGTAAACAGGTGGTCGAGGGTTCGATCCCCTCCGTCGGCTCCACCGGGACGCGCCGGGACCTGTCGTCGGAGATCGGGCCGTACGAGACCGAGACGCACCAGCGAGCGACGTGACCTGCACCTGACGTGGGTGGTTGCCTGAGCGGCCAAAAGGACCAGACTGTAAATCTGGCGGCTTCACGCCTACTGAGGTTCGAATCCTCAACCACCCACCACGCCCCCGGGGACTGCCGGGATCTCCGCGGCAGCGCGCGCGACGGCGGCGATCCGCGGCGGCGATCTGCGACGGCAACCGGCGACCGCGATCCGCGTCCGCCGCACGCCGCTGCGACGACTTCGCGTCCGCGGAGCGCGGCCGCAGCCGCGACGTCAGGCCGGGGACAGGGCCACGACCACGCGCCGGAGGCAGGCGTAGCAGCTCCATGACCGGCCCGACGGATCGTCGGGGAGCATGAGCAGGCCGCACTGCCTGCACGTCACCTCGCTCGGGTAGTCCGTGTGGGCCACCTCGACGCGGACCTCCGTCATCGGCGGTTCCAGCGAGGCTCGGTCGCGGGGGGACGGAATCGGGTCGTCGGTCATCGGGACCCGATGAGACGGCCCCGGAGCCTCCGCTGCAAGTCCGGCAGGAGCCCGCCCGGCACCCCGCGGCACGAAAAATGTGGTCGGGGAGGGACGCCCCCGGCAGACTCGTGGTTTCGCACCCCATCCGGCGCTCGACGTCCGTCCCCGACCATCCGTCCCGGCCCCGCCGGGAGGATCGCGGAGGCGGTCGCTGCGCGACGGGCGGGCGTAGCTCAATGGTAGAGCGGCAGCCTTCCAAGCTGCTTACGAGGGTTCGATTCCCTTCGCCCGCTCCAGCGCGGCGGGGGAGGCGGATCCCGCAAGCGGGTCGGAGGCTCCGAAGCCCGAGAGCCGCGCCGCGGGGTGCGAAGGCCGTGCGAGAGCCGTGCGCGAGCGTTTCGCGCCCGGAAGGCTGCACAGGATCAGAGGAGACCGGCATCGCCGCGGCCGCGCGGCACCAGTTCCCGACCGTCACGTCGGCAGACGTCGCACCGGAATGCGTCCCTCGGACGCCGGGCGCACCGCGGGAGACCGCGGCGCGCGGGCACCGAGCGCCGCACCCGAGGTCATCGCTGCCGTAGCTCAGTGGTAGAGCACCTCCTTGGTAAGGAGGAGGCCACGGGTTCGATCCCCGTCGGCAGCTCCAGACCGGAGGCAGGCCGCTGACGTGGACCGGAAGTCGTCGGGAGGAACGGGTGCGGCGGGGCCGGACGTGACGTCGAAGGACGCACGGCGGGGCCGGACGACATCGGACATACGGATCATCCCACAGGCGACGCGGAGGCCGGCACGGTGCCGGAGGCCGCTCGAGAGACGGAGACGCGCACATGGCGAAGGAAGTGTTCGTTCGTAAGAAGCCGCACGTGAACGTGGGCACCATCGGTCACATCGACCACGGCAAGACCACGACCACGGCCTCCATCCTGAAGGCGCTGAGCCACAAGGGCCTCGCGCGCTTCAAGGAGTACGCCGATATCGCCAAGGGCGGCACGGTCCGCGACGCGTCGAAGACCGTCACGATCGCCGCGGCGCACGTCGAGTACGAGTCCGAGAACCGCCACTACGCCCACGTGGACTGCCCCGGCCACGCGGACTACATCAAGAACATGATCACCGGCGCCGCGCAGATGGACGGCGCGATCCTCGTGGTGGACGCGGCCGACGGCCCGATGCCCCAGACGCGCGAGCACATCCTGCTCGCCCGCCAGGTGGGCGTGCCGTACATCGTCGTGTGGCTCAACAAGTGCGACCTCGTCGAGGACCCGGAGCTCCTGGACCTCGTCGAGCTCGAGGTGCGCGAGCTCCTGAAGGAGTACGAGTTCCCGGGTGACGACGTTCCGGTCATCCGCGGCGCCGCCCTCCCCGCGCTCAACAGCTCGTCCGCCGACGACCCGTGGGCCAAGAAGGTCTACGAGCTCATGGACGCGCTCGACAAGTTCATCCCCGAGCCGAAGCGCGAGACGGACAAGCCGTTCCTGATGCCGGTCGAGGACGTGTTCTCGATCAAGGGCCGCGGCACGGTCGCCACGGGCCGCATCGAGCGCGGCCGGGTGAAGGTCGGCGAGCCGCTGGAGATCGTCGGGCTCCGCCCGGAGATCATGCAGACCACCTGCACCGGCGTCGAGATGTTCCAGAAGACGCTCGACGAGGGCCAGGCAGGCGAGAACTGCGGCATCCTCCTCCGCGGCGTCGAGAAGGAGCAGATCGAGCGCGGCATGGTGCTCGCCGCGCCGAAGTCCATCACCCCGCACACGACGTTCGAGGCGGCGGTGTACATCCTCACGAAGGACGAGGGCGGCCGCCACACGCACTTCGGCAAGGGCTACCGCCCGCAGTTCTACTTCCGCACGACGGACGTGACGGGCGCGGTGACCGAGCTGAAGGGCGCCGAGATGGTGCTCCCCGGCGACAACGTCACCCTGACGATCGAGCTCATCGCTCCGATCGCCATGGAGGAGGGCGTCCGCTTCGCGATCCGCGAGGGCGGCCGCACGGTCGGCGCGGGTCGCGTCGTCAAGATCGTCAAGTAACCAGACGCCGGATGCGCCGCGCGGAGAGATCCGCGCGGCGCGCGGCGGACCGAGAGCGAACGGAGCAGTCGAGCCATGGCCAAGTCCCAGAACCGCGAGTGGGTGATGCTGGTGTGCACCGAGTCCGGTGACGCCAACTACCTCGTCCAGCGGCGCTCGAAGGACAAGAAGCTGGAGCTGAAGAAGTACTGCGCGTCGCTCCGCAAGCACACCGTGCACAAGGAGAAGCGCATCTGACGCCGCGCCCTCGCGGCGCGGCGGAAGCGGCCGGAGGACGCTAGCTCAATTGGTAGAGCTCTCGATTCCAAATCGAGTGGTTGGGGGTTCGAGTCCCTCGCGTCCTGCCGGCGCCTCCCGTCGCCGCCGCGCCCGCGGCGGGTGACGGCGGCGGGCGCCGGAAGACGCGGAAGACGACGCGGGAGCCGGACGCGCGAGGCGCGGGCGGCCCGGCACGGAAGAGACGTCGCGGCGCCGCGGTGGCGCAGCGGATACGACGGACGGAGCGGAACTCAGGTGTTCACGGCCTACAAGCCCGGGCAGGGGAAGATCTCGCGGACGCTCACCGTCCTCGCCGGGGTCTTCTTCGCCCTTTGGGCCGCGCGCAGCATGGCCCTGCACCTTCCGGACATCTGGGGGAAGCTCGGCCTCGCCTGGAACGAGATCCTTGCCGACGCCCGCCCGTCCGACGCGTGGACCGTGGACCTCGTGGTGCTCGACACCATGAAGGTCTCCCCGGCGCTCACCCTGGCCGCGGCGGTCGCCCTCGGCGGTTCCGTCTGGTGGCTCTGGCTCTGCAACCGGCCGTCCGTCGCCGACCGCCTCGTGGACATGGAGACCGAGCTCCACAAGGTGAGCTGGCCGTCGTTCCCCGACGCATGGCAGAGCACGCTCGTGGTGAGCGGCTTCACGGCGCTCGTCGTCGTGCTGGTGCTCGTCTACGACATCGTCATCAAGGGCATGATCAAGCTCATGCCCGTCGCGAGCGGGAGCTGACGCCATGGGGCTCAACTGGTACGTGCTGAGAGTGCAGAGCGGCCGCGAGGACCGCATCTGCGAGAACCTCCAGAAGCGCGTCCGCGCCGCCAACCTCGAAGCCTCCCTCCCGAAGGCCCTCGTGCCCACGGAGGTCGTCTCCGAGATCAAGAACGGCAAGAAGCGCAACTACCGCAGGAAGATCTACCCGGGCTACCTGCTCGTGCAAATGGACCTCACGGACGACGTCTGGTTCCTGATCCGCGAGACCGGCGGCATCGGGGACTTCGTCGGCGCCCACGGGCGCCCGGCTCCGATGGAGCCCGGCGACGTCGAGAAGCTCCTCGGCGAGATGAAGGCCACGCAGGAGAAGCCCAAGGTCAAGATCGAGTTCCAGAAGGGCGAGTCCGTCAAGATCAAGGAAGGCCCGTTCGAGAGCTTCGAAGGCATCGTGGACGCGGTCATCCCGGAGAAGGGGCTCGTGAAGGTCGTCGTGACGATCTTCGGGCGCCCGACGCCGGTGGAGCTCGAGTACTGGCAGGTCGAGTCGGTCTGACCCCGCGCCCCCGCAGGCGGGGAGAAGGACGCACATGGCGAAGAAGGAAATCACCGCGAAGATCAAGCTGCAGGTCCCCGGCGCGCAGTGCACGCCGGCCCCGCCCGTGGGCCCCGCCCTCGGCCAGCACGGCGTCAACATCGGCGCCTTCGTCAAGCAGTTCAACGACCGGACGAAGGACCAGCCGGGCCTCGTGCTGCCCGTGATCATCACGGTCTACAAGGACAAGTCGTTCGACTTCATCATGAAGTCGCCCCCCGCTTCCGTGCTTCTCAAGCGCGCCGCGCAGCTCGCCAAGGGCGCCGCGACGCCGGGGCGCGAGAAGGCGGGGAAGGTCTCCCGGAAGCAGGTCGAGGAGATCGCGAAGATGAAGATGGCCGACCTGGGCGCCGCGTCGATGGACGCGGCGTGCAGGATGGTGGAGGGCACGGCGCGCTCGTGCGGGATCGCGGTCGAGTAAGCCGCGGGAACCACGGGACGGGCCGGACCCGTTCGCGCATGCACCCGGGACCGCACGCCGCGGAGACCCGGGGAGCGAAGGAGGAGAATGGCGAAGAGACGTTCCAAGAGGTACCGCGCCGCCGCGGAACGCGTGGACCGCACCAAGCGGTACGCGCTCGCGGACGCCGTGGCGATCCTCAAGAAGAACGCGGCAGCGAAGTTCGACGAGACCGTCGAAGTCGCCATGCGGATCGGCGTCGATCCGCGCCGCGGTGACCAGCAGGTGCGCGGGAGCGTCGTGCTCCCCCACGGGCTGGGCGGCAAGGCGCGCACCGTGCTCGTCTTCGCCGAGGGCGAGAAGGCCAAGGAGGCGCAGGCCGCCGGGGCCGACCACGTGGGCGGGCCCGAGCTCGTCGAGAAGGTCGCCGCAGGGTGGACCGACTTCGACGTCGCCGTGGCCGTGCCCGGCATGATGCGCCACGTCGGCAAGCTCGGCAAGGTGCTCGGTCCGCAGGGCAAGATGCCGTCGCCCAAGGCCGGCACCGTGACCGACGACGTCGTCCTGGCCGTCAAGGCCTACAAGGGCGGCAAGGTGGAGTTCCGCGTGGACGCCGGCGCCAACGTGGCCGGCCCCGTCGGCAAGTCCAGCTTCGCCGCGGACAAGCTCGCGGACAACATCCGCGCCTTCGTGGACAGCGTGAGGGCCGCCAAGCCCTCGACGTCCAAGGGCGAGTACGTCCGCCGGGTGACCGTCTCCTCCACGATGTCTCCGGGCATCCAGATCGAGATCGCGTGAGGCCATGAGCAAGAAACTCAAGTCGTACCTGCGGGAGGACCTGAAGAAGCGGCTCGGCGACGAGCGCGCGATGGTGGTCCTCACCGTGGCGAAGCTCTCGGTGGCCAACGCCAACGACCTCCGGGCGAGCCTGCGCAAGCAGGGCGCGCGGATGACGGTGCTGCGCAACCGCGTCGCGAGGCACGCCTTCGGCGACCTCGGCATCGCGGACGCGGCGAAGCCCGTCAAGGGGATGAGCGCGGTCGCGTACGGGGGTCCCGACGGGGTCCTCGGCGTGTCGCGCGTCGTCACCGAGTGGACGAAGAAGAACAAGGAAGCCGGGGTCCAGGTCCTCGGCGGTTTCATGGAGGGGCAGGTTCTGTCGGCCCCCGAGGTGGAGGCTCTCGCGGGGCTGCCGTCGAAGAACGACCTGCTCGCGATGATCGCGTCCGCCGTCTCTGCCCCGATGCAGACGATCGCCTCCCAGGTGAACGAGATGCTCGTGGGCGTCGCGCGGGCTGTGGATGCCGTGCGCGAACAGCAGGAGAAGGCGGCCTGATCCGCCGTGATTTCGAAGGAAACAGGTTTCGGAACACGGCCCGGAACGGGCCGGAGAAGGAAGTGAACACATGTCGGACAACGTGACCCAGGTGATCGAGATCCTCAAGGGCATGAACGCCCTGCAGCTCGCCGACCTCAAGAAGCAGATCGAGTCGACGTTCGGCGTCTCGGCCGCGGCCCCCGTGGCCGTCGCCGCGGGCCCGGCCGCCGCAGCCCCGGCCGCCGCGGCCGAGGAGAAGACCTCCTTCAAGGTCGAACTCAAGGACTCGGGCGCCAACAAGCTCAACGTGATCAAGGAGGTGCGCGCGCTCCTCGGCCTCGGGCTGAAGGAAGCGAAGGACCTCGTGGACAAGGCGCCGTCGGTGCTCAAGGCCGACGCGTCGAAGGAAGAGGCGGACAAGCTCAAGGCCACCATCGAGGCGGCCGGCGGCAAGGTCGCCGTCTCCTAGGCGCGCCAAGCAGCGCTCTTGGCCGTACATCCCAGCGACCCGTTCGACGCGCGGACGCTCCGGGGCGAAAGCCCCGGGGCGTTCCGCCCGGCGTCGTTTCCGGGCCGCACGCACTCCGCAGCGGGCAGCGTAGCCCCCGCTCGCGGGAACGACTGAACGGAGCCGAATCCCGATGAGGGCAACCGCCAACGTCCCCGAAGCCGAGAGCGTCGGACGCGTGAAGGAGATCGTCGAGGTTCCCAACCTCGTCGAGCTCCAGACCCGCTCCTACGCGGACTTCCTGCAGGCCGAGCTCCCCTACGGCGAGCGGAAGAACCTGGGCCTCGAGTCGATCCTCCGCGAGGTCTTCCCGATCAAGTCGTTCAACGGGGAGATGTCGCTCGAGTACGTGGGCTACGAGCTCGGACGCCCGCGCTACATGCCCGAGGAGTGCCGGCGCCTGCGCCTCACGTACGGCGCGCCCTTCAAGGTGCGCGTCCGCCTCGAGAAGGAGGAGCCGGTCGAGGAGGAGGTCTACCTCGGCGAGGTGCCCCTCATGCTCGGCGGCGGCGAGTTCATCATCAACGGCGCGGAGCGCGTGATCGTCACGCAGCTCCACCGCTCGCCGGGCGTGGACTTCTCGGTGGACATCCAGGGCGGCGAGCGCAAGATGCACTCGTGCTGGATCATCCCGGAGCGCGGCTCCTGGATCGAGCTGAACGTCAACAAGAAGGACGCGCTCCAGGTCCGCATCGACCAGAGCGGCAAGTTCCCCTGCACGTCGCTCCTCCGCGCGCTCGACGCGAAGTTCTCGACCGACGCCGACATCCTGAACGCGTTCTACCGCACGAAGAACGTGTCCCGGACGTCCCGCAAGTTCCGCGAGGAAGTGACCGGCAAGCGGGTCGTGACCGACGTGGTCAACCCGGAGACCGGCGAGATCCTCTGCGAGGCGCTCGAGGTCGTGAGCGAGGGGATCGCGGGCGTGATCGCGCAGTCCGCGGTCGAGTCCGTCGCGGTGATCGAGGAGATCGACGATCCGCTCATCCTCAACTCGGTCGCCGAGGACACGACGAACACGCACGAGGAGGCGCTCCTCAAGATCTACGGGCGGCTGCGCCCGGGCAACCCGCCGAACATCGAGAAGGCCCGCGAGCTCTTCCGCGAGAAGTTCTACGACCCGGCGCGCTACCGCCTGGGCAAGGTCGGTCGCTTCCGCCTGAACCGGAAGTTCGGCCTCGACATCCCGGAGACGGAGCAGACGCTCCTCCCCGAGGACATCATCAACTGCATCAAGTACCTGCTCCGCCTCCGCAAGGGCGACGGCGAGATCGACGACATCGACCACCTGGGCAACCGCCGCGTGCGCTCCATCATGGAGCTCGCCGCCGACGAGCTGCGGAAGGGCTTCCTGAAGCTCCGCCGCACGGTCCAGGAGCGCATGAACATGGAGGAGCCGCAGAAACTCACTCCCCGCGCGCTCATCAACAGCAAGACGATCAGCTCGGCGATCGAGTACTTCTTCGGCCGCGGCGAGCTGTCGCAGGTCGTGGACCAGACGAACCCGCTGTCGCAGCTCACGCACGAGCGGCGCCTCTCGGCCCTCGGGCCGGGCGGCCTCAACCGCAAGCGCGCGGGCTTCGAGGTGCGCGACGTCCACATCTCGCACTACGGGCGCATCTGCCCGATCGAGACGCCCGAAGGCACGAACATCGGCCTCATCAGCTCGCTGGCGATCTACGCCGGCTGCGACGACTACGGGTTCCTCGTGACCCCGTACCGCGTGGTCCGGAACGGCAAGATCACGGAGGAGATCCGCTACCTCCGCGCCGACGAGGAGAACGACGCGGTCCTCGCGCCGGCCGACGCGCCTGCCGAGGGCAACCGCCTGCACGGCCCGACGGTGCTCGCCCGGAAGCTCGGGGACTTCGTGTCCGTCGAGCTCGACGAGGTCCAGTACATGGACGTCTCGCCGCGCCAGGTCATCGGCGTCTCCGCCGCGCTGATCCCCTTCCTCGAGCACGACGACGCGAACCGCGCGCTGATGGGCTCGAACATGCAGCGCCAGGCCGTCCCGCTCATCTGGACCGACCCGCCGGTGGTGGGGACGGGGATGGAGTCCCACGTGGCCCGGCACTCCGGGATGGTGGTCGTCGCGGAGCACTCCGGGACCGTCACCTACGTGGACGCGACGCGGATCATGGTGGACGAGAAGGAGTACCGCCTCCGCAAGTTCACCGGCCTCAACGAGCGCACCTGCCTCAACCAGCAGCCGTGCGTCGCCGAGGGGCAGAAGGTGAAGAAGGGCCAGGTCATCGCCGACGGCGGCGGCGTCCACAAGGGCGAACTCGCCCTCGGCAAGAACGTGCTGGTCGCGTTCATGAGCTGGGAGGGGTACAACTTCGAGGACGCGATCATCGTCTCGGAGTCGCTCCTCAAGCGCGACGTGTACACCTCGATCCACATCGAGGAGTTCGAGATCGAGATCCGCGAGACGAAGCTCGGGCGCGAGGAGTTCACGCGCGACATCCCGAACGTCTCGGAGAAGGCGCTCCGCAACCTCGACGAGACGGGCGTGATCCGCATCGGCACGCGCGTCAAGCCCGGCGACGTGCTCGTGGGCAAGGTCGCCCCGAAGAGCAAGAGCGAGCTGTCCCCCGAGGAGAAGCTCCTCCACGCGATCTTCGGCCGCGCCGGCGAGGACGTGAAGAACGACTCCCTCGAGGTGCCCCCCGGCGTGGAGGGCATCGTGATCGACGCGGAGAAGTTCACCCGCAAGGTGAACGTCACCGAGGACGAGCGCCAGCGGAACCTCCAGGAGATCAAGCGCCTCGAGCGCGGCTTCACGACCGACCTGAAGGCCCTCATGCGCGAGTGCGTGGAGAAGGTCCAGCAGGCGTACCGCGGGAAGCTCCAGGACCCGGCCACGGGCAAGGCGTTCGCCGTGGACGAGGAGATGAACGTCAACGAGGTCCGCGACCTCCGCGACCGCATGAAGTCCGCCGCGATCCACGGCGGCGGGACCGAGGGCAAGGAGCGCGCCCTCCGCGTCATCAAGGACATCTACGACCGCATCGACACGCTCGAGAACGAGAAGAACAAGCGCGTCAACCGCCTGTCCCGCGGCGACGAGCTCCCCACGGGCGTGCTGGAGATGGTCCGCGTCTACATCGCCAGCAAGCGCCACCTGTCGGTCGGCGACAAGATGGCCGGCCGCCACGGGAACAAGGGCGTCGTGTCGCGCATCCTCGCGGAGGAGGACATGCCGTACCTCGAGGACGGCACGCCGGTGGACATCATCCTGAACCCGCTCGGCGTCCCCTCCCGCATGAACGTCGGCCAGATCCTCGAGACGCACCTCGGCTGGGCGAGCAAGCGCCTGGGCCGCCGCGTCTCCACGCCCGCGTTCGACGGCTGCGCGGAGCAGCGGATCGAGGAGCTGCTCGCGGAGGCCGGCCTGCCGAGGACCGGCAAGGTGCGGCTGCACGACGGGCGCACCGGCGAACCCACCGACCAGGAGGTCACGGTGGGCATCATCTACATGCTGAAGCTCCACCACCTCGTGGACGACAAGGTGCACGCGCGCGCCACGGGGCCGTACTCGCTGATCACGCAGCAGCCGCTCGGCGGCAAGGCCCGCTTCGGCGGCCAGCGCTTCGGCGAGATGGAGGTCTGGGCGCTCGAGGCGTACGGCGCCGCCCACGTGCTCCAGGAGCTGCTCACGGTCAAGTCCGACGACGTGGACGGACGGACGAAGATCTACGAGTCGATGGTCAAGGGCACGAACATCCTCGAGGCCGGGACCCCGGTCTCCTTCGAGGTGCTCTGCAACGAGATCAAGGGTCTCGCGCTCAACATCGAGCTCGAGAAGCGCGTCCTCTAGTCCCCGCCCCCCGGCCGAAGCGAACGGAGCGCGAACCATGCTCGAGACGATGTACAGCAAGATCAACGACTACCAGTCGGTGAAGATCCGCCTCGCCAGCCCCTCGGACATCCGGTCCTGGAGCTACGGCGAGGTGAAGAAGCCCGAGACCATCAACTACCGCACGTACCGCGCGGAGAAGGACGGTCTCTTCTGCGAGCGCATCTTCGGACCCGAGAGGGACTGGGAGTGCTTCTGCGGGAAGTACAAGGGCATCAAGCACAAGGGCATCATCTGCGACCGCTGCGGCGTCAAGGTGACGCACAGCCGCGTGCGGCGCAAGCGCATGGGCCACATCAACCTGGCCTCGCCGGTCGTGCACATCTGGTTCTTCAAGGCGATGCCGTCCCGCCTCGGCACGCTCCTCGGCCTGAAGACGAGCGCCCTCGAGCGCGTCGTCTACTACCAGGACTACGTGGTGGTGGACGCCGGCGACACGCCCCTCAAGGAGGGCCAGCTCCTCACGGAGGACCAGTTCCGCGAGTGCCGGGGCAAGTACGGCGACAAGTTCGACGCCGGCATGGGCGCCGACGCGATCCGCCGCATGATCCGCCGCCTCGACATGGCGAAGGTCAGCGAGGAGCTCCGCGCGGAGCTCGACGAGACGAAGTCGAAGCAGCGCCGCAAGGACATCATCAAGCGCCTGAAGCTGATCGACGCGATCCGCAAGTCCGACAACAACGCCGAGTGGCTGGTCATCGACGTGATCCCGGTGATCCCGCCGGACCTCCGCCCGCTGGTGCTGCTCGAGAGCGGAAACTTCGCCACGAGCGACCTGAACGACCTCTACCGCCGGCTCATCAACCGCAACAACCGCCTGCGGAAGCTCCTCGACCTGAACGCCCCCGAGGTCATCATCCGGAACGAGAACCGGATGCTCCAGCAGTCGGTGGACGCGCTCTTCGACAACAACCGCTGCCGCCGCCCGGTGCTCGGGTCGAGCAACCGCCCGCTCAAGTCGCTCACCGACATGATCAAGGGCAAGCAGGGCCGCTTCCGCGAAAACCTGCTCGGCAAGCGCGTGGACTACTCCGCCCGCTCCGTCATCGTGGTGGGGCCGGAGCTCCGGCTGCACCAGTGCGGCCTCCCGAAGAAGATCGCCCTCGAGCTCTTCCAGCCGTTCATCATCCGCCGCCTGAAGGAGCTCGGCCACGCCGACACCATCAAGTCGGCGAAGAAGATGCTCGAGCGCCGCGAGGCCGAGGTGTGGGACATCCTCGAGGAGGTCATCCAGGACCACCCGGTGCTCCTCAACCGCGCGCCCACGCTGCACCGCATGGGCATCCAGGCCTTCGAGCCCACGCTGATCGAGGGCAACGCGATCGTCCTCCACCCGCTCGTCTGCGGCGGCTTCAACGCCGACTTCGACGGCGACCAGATGGCGGTCCACCTGCCGCTGTCGCTCGAGGCGCAGGTCGAGGCGTTCACGCTGATGATGAGCACGAACAACGTGTTCTCGCCGGCGCACGGCGGCCCGATCATCACGCCGTCGCAGGACATGGTGCTCGGCATCGCGTACCTCACGGCGAAGGCGCGCGTGCCCGAGGAGGAGTCGAAGAACCTGAAGGCCTACGGCGACCCGCAGGAGGTCTTCGTCGCCTACGCCCACGGCAAGGTGAAGGTGCACACCCGCGTCCGCCTGCGCGTCCGGGGCCGGAAGGTCCTCAACGAGCGCGACGGCGAGCCGCAGGACGGCGAGAAGCTCTTCGAGAGCACCGTCGGCCGCGTGCTGTTCAACGACATCCTCCCGGCCGGGATGGCGTACTACAACTACGACCTCAACAAGAGCGGCATCGGCAAGGTCATCGAGGACTGCCACAAGCTCCTCGGCAAGGACGCGACGATCCGGCTCCTGGACGAGGTGAAGGCCATCGGCTTCAAGGCCGCCACGCGCGCGGGCCTGTCGTTCGCGAAGGACGACATGCGCATGCCCTCGCGCAAGCCGGAGATCCTCGACCTCGCGCAGAAGGACATCGACCGCGTGGAGAAGAACTTCCGCGCGGGCCTCATCACCAGCGGCGAGCGCTACAACCAGATCATCGACCGCTGGACGGCCGCGCGCGAGCAGGTCGGCGACGAGATGATGTCGGAGCTCCGGAACGACGACCGCGGCGGGAAGCCGTACCTGAACCCGATCTACCTGATGGCGACGTCCGGCGCCCGCGGCTCGATCGAGCAGATCCGCCAGCTCGCCGGCATGCGCGGCCTGATGGCGAAGCCCTCCGGCAAGATCATCGAGACGCCCATCAAGGCGAACTTCCGCGAGGGCCTGAAGGTCCTCGAGTACTTCAGCTCCACGCACGGCGCCCGCAAGGGCCTCGCCGACACGGCGCTGAAGACCGCGGACTCCGGATACCTCACGCGCAAGCTCGCCGACGTGGCGCAGAACGTGGTGGTCACGGAGATCGACTGCGGCACCCTCAACGGCATCACGAAGGCGGTCGTCTACAAGGGCGACAAGATCGAGGTCACGCTGGCGCAGGCCGTCCGCGGCCGCGCGGCGCGCGACACGATCGTGGACGTGATCACCGACGAGGTCGTCGTCCAGGAAGGCGACATCATCACGCTTCCGGTCGCCCGCCGCATCGAGGCGCTCGGCTACGAGAAGATCCGCGTCCGGAGCCCGCTCACGTGCGAGGCCTCGATGGGGGTCTGCGCCCGCTGCTACGGCATGGACCTCTCCCGCGGCCGCCTGGTCGAGCTCGGCCTCGCCTGCGGCATCATCGCGGCGCAGTCCATCGGCGAGCCGGGCACCCAGCTCACGATGCGCACGTTCCACGTGGGCGGCACGGCCTCGCGCTCCGTCGAGGAGTCCGAGATCCGCGCCAAGTACGCGGGCACCGTGCGGTACCACAACCTCAAGGTCGTGAAGAACGACCAGGGGCAGAGCGTGGTGCTGAACCGCAACGGCGAGATGCTCATCCTCGACGCGAAGGAGCGCGAGGTGGAGCGCCACTCGATCCCCGCGGGCGCCGCGCTGGCGTTCGAGGAGGGCGAGAAGGTCGTGAAGAAGGCGGTCCTCTGCCGCTGGGACCCGCACCACATCCCGATCCTCTCCGAGCGTCCGGGCGTCATCCGCTTCGAGGACATCGTGGCGGGCAAGACGATGAAGGAGGAGGTCGACCCGATCTCCGGCGTCCGCCGAGTCGTCATCATCGAGCACAAGGGCGACCTGCACCCGCAGGTCATCGTCGAGGACTCCGAGGGCAACCCGCTGTCCTTCTATCCGATCCCGGAGAAGGCGCACGTCGAGGTGCGCGAGGGCCAGAAGATCACGGCGGGCACGCTCGTCGCGAAGACCCCGCGCGAGATCTCCGGCGTGCAGGACATCACGGGCGGCCTCCCGCGCGTGAGCGAGCTCTTCGAGGCGCGGAAGCCGAAGGACCCGGCGGTCATCTCGGAGATCGACGGCATCGTCGAGCTCGGCGAGAAGCGCCGCGGCCGCCGCACGCTGCTCGTGGTGAACGAGTCGGGCGTGCAGCGCGAGCACGTCGTCCCGCACGGCAAGCACCTCCGCGTGCACCGCGGGGACCGCGTCCGCGCGGGCGAGGCGCTGGTCGAGGGCCCGCTGGTCCCGCACGACATCCTGCGGATCTCCGGCGAGGAGGCGCTGCAGAACTACCTGCTGCGCGAGGTGCAGAACGTCTACCGCGCGCAGGGCGTGTCGATCGACGACAAGCACATCGAGATCATCATCGCGCAGATGCTCCGCAAGGTGCAGGTGGACGATCCGGGCGACTCGGAGCTCCTCCCCGGGATCGTCGTGGACCGCCACCGGTTCCGCGCGACGAACCGCGAGCTCATCGAGGGCGACAGGAAGCCCGCCAAGGGCAAGACGGTCCTCCTCGGCATCACGAAGGCCGCGCTGCAGAGCGAGTCCTTCATCTCCGCGGCGTCCTTCCAGGAGACCACGAAGGTCCTCACGGAGGCGGCGCTCGCCGGCAAGCGCGACATGCTCGCCGGCCTCAAGGAGAACGTGATCGTCGGCCACATGGTGCCGGTCGGCACCGGGTTCGGCTTCTACAAGAAGCTGGACCTCAGGAAGAACATCCCGCTCGAGGAGCTCATGGCCCTCGAGGGCCGCGCGCGGGAGGCCGCCGAGGCCGCCGCCGCGGCGGAGAAGGAAACGGCCTGAACGGGGGGTCCCCGACGCACGGGCGCGCTCCCGCCCGGAGGGAACTGGCGCCCGCAGCGCCCGCCGCCTAACGTCGAGGGCTTCCGCCCCGGAAGACACGAGGAAACCGCCGCATGCCCACCATCAACCAGCTCGTCCGCAAGGGACGCGACCGCCAGGTCCGCAAGTCGAAGAGCCCCGTGCTCGAGAACTGCGCGTTCAAGCGGGGCGTCTGCACGCAGGTCAAGACCATGACCCCGAAGAAGCCGAACTCGGCCCTCCGGAAGATCGCCCGCGTGCGCCTCTCCAACGGCAAGGAGATCACCGCCTACATCCCGGGCGAGGGCCACAACCTGCAGGAGCACTCGATCGTGCTCGTGCGCGGCGGACGCGTGAAGGACCTGCCCGGCGTGCGGTACCACATCGTGCGCGGAGTCCTGGACTGCACGGGCGTCGACGGACGCCGCCGGGGCCGCTCGAAGTACGGCGCGAAGCGCCCGAAGTGATCCGGACCGGAACCGACTGACGGAGACCCAGACAGATGCCCCGCAAGTACAAGCCCACCGAGCGCTTCCTCCTCCCCGACCCCCGGTACGGGAACGTGCTCCTCTCCAAGTTCATCAACTGCTGCATGTACTCCGGCCAGAAGTCGGTGGCGCAGCGGGAGATCTACAAGGCGCTGGACATCATCAAGGAGAAGATGCCCCAGGAAGATCCGGTCAACGTGTTCAGCACGGCGATCGAGAACGTGAAGCCGCAGGTCGAGGTGCGCAGCAAGCGCGTCGGCGGCGCCACGTACCAGGTTCCCGTCGAGGTCGGCCGGAAGCGCCAGCAGTCGCTCGCGTTCCGCTGGATCCTCGAGTTCGGGCGGAAGGCCCGCCGCGGCCGCCCGTTCCACCAGAGCCTCGCCGAGGAGCTCATGGCGGCGTTCAAGCGCGAGGGCGCGGCGTGGACGCAGCGCGAGAACGTCCACAAGATGGCCGAAGCCAACAAGGCGTTCAGCCACTTCGCCTGGTGACGGCGGGCGGGCGGAACCCCGCCTGCATCGCGGCGCGCGCGCGGCGGCGGGGTCCAACCCCGCCGCCGCGGTCGTTCCCGCAGAGCCACGCCCCCCGCGCGGCCCCCCGGAGGTTCCCGTGAGCAAGAAGCCAGGCCGCGACCTCTCGAAGATCCGGAATTTCGGGATCATCGCCCACATCGACGCCGGGAAGACCACCGTCAGCGAGCGGCTCCTCTTCTACACGGGGAAGGAGCACCGGATGGGGGAGGTCCACGAGGGCGTCGCCACGATGGACTGGATGGAGGAGGAGCGGGAGCGCGGGATCACGATCACGTCCGCGGCAACGACGCTCTCGTGGCGCGGCCACGTGCTGAACCTGATCGACACCCCCGGGCACGTGGACTTCACGGCGGAGGTCGAGCGGAGCCTTCGCGTGCTCGACGGAGCGGTGGTCGTGTTCGACGGCGTGAACGGCGTCGAGGCGCAGTCGGAGACCGTGTGGCGGCAGGCCGCGCGGTACCGCGTGCCCCGCCTCTGTTTCGTCAACAAGCTGGACAAGATCGGCGCCGACTTCCGCCGGGCGCTCGAGAGCATCCGCACGCGGCTCCGCGCGCCGGCGGTGCCCGTGGTCGTGCCGCACATGACGGGGCAGGACGTGCACGGCGTGGTGGACCTCGTCACGCGCACGTACCTCGTGTTCGACGACTCGACGCAGGGCAAGACGGTGAAGTCGGGGCCGGTGCCCGGGGAGATCGCGGACGAGGTCTCCGCGTGGCGCGCGGAGCTCCTCGACGCCGCGGCCGAGCACGGCGGAGACGAGATCCTCCAGCGCTACCTCGACGCGGGGGACCTGTCCGCGGAGGATCTCCGCGCGGCCGTGCGCGCCGCGACGATCCGCCTCGCCATGCATCCGGTGCTCTGCGGAACGGCGCTCCGGAACCGCGGCATCCAGCCGCTGATCGACGCGATCGTGGACTATCTCCCCTCGCCGGCCGACCTCCCGCCGGTCGAAGGCGACGAGGTCCACACCGGGAAGCGCGTGAAGCGCGCCCCGGACCCGGCGCAGCCCCTCGCGGCCCTCGCGTTCAAGACGTTCGCCGACAGTCATGGCGACCTGACCTACCTCCGCGTGTACTCCGGGACGCTCAAGGTCGGCGACCAGGTGTGGAACTCGACGCGGGACAAGGTGGAGCGCATCGCGCGGCTGGTGCAGATGCACGCCGACAGGCGCATCCCCGTGGACGAGGCGGGGCCGGGCGAGATCGCCGCGGCGATCGGGCTCCGCTGGACGTCCACCGGGGACACGCTCACGTCGAAGAACGGCGCCGTGGTCCTCGAGTCGATGCGGTTCGCGGAGCCGGTCATCTCGCTCGCCGTCGAGCCGAAGTCGGCCGCCGACAAGGACGCGCTCGAGGACGCGCTCAGGAAGCTCCAGCGCGACGACCCCACGTTCACGGCGCGCACCGACGAGGAGACCGGACAGACCATCATCAGCGGGATGGGGGAGCTCCACCTCGAGGTGCTCGTCCACCGGCTGGAGCGCGACTTCGGCGTCGGCGTGCAGACCGGACGCCCCCGCGTCGCCTATCGCCAGACCATCGCGGGGCCGGGGACCGGCGAGTACGAGTTCGAGCGCGTGGTCGGGGAGAAGACCCAGTACGCCCGCGTCCGCATCGCGATCGAACCGGACGAGTCCGTGTCGAAGGCGGAGTTCGCGGACCGCACCGCCCCTGGCGCATATCCGCGGCAGTTCCAGCAGTACGTCCGGAGCGGCGCGCTCGCCTCCTGTCAGGGCGGCGTCGGCTACGGGTTCCCCTCGGTGCAGCTCCGCATCGCCCTCCTCGACGCAGCCACCCGCGAGGGCCAGGGCACGGAGGCGGCGTTCGAGGCCGCCGCGAGTCTCGCGTTCCAGCGGGCGTTCGAGAGCGCGGGCTGCGTCGTGCTCGAGCCGATCATGAAGTTCGAGGTCCAGACGCCGGACGCGTACATGGGCGACGTGCTGGGCGACCTCAACCGCCGCCGCGCGACCATCGACGACGTGGACCACGCCGAGGGCATCCGGCTCATCCGCGGCCGCGTCCCGATCTCCGAGATGTTCGGCTACTCGACCGCGCTCCGCAGCCAGTCCCAGGGCCGAGCGGGGTTCTCGATGGAACCCCTCACCTACGCTCCCGTGCCCCCCGAACGCGCGAAGGACTTCGCGTTCTAGGAGTCTTCGAGGAGCTGCGCCCCGCGTCGTCCCCGAGCCTCCGCGAGGGTGTCCGGGACGAGCCGCCCCGGAATCTTCGTGGCGTTTCCCGGGCTCGCCCCTAGGTTCGGCGGCTTCCCCCCGCTCGGGAAGTGCCGGTTCGCCGGGACCACCCGACCGGGAGGGCGCTGCGCGACGTGCGCGGCGGGCCTCCGGGCCCTCCGCCGCGTTCCGCGGGGCCCTGTCGACACGACGGGACGGCATCGCGCCGCGGACGGCCGTGAGCTCGCGCTCGCGGACCCGTCCGGCGCGCCGCCGCGCTGCGCGAACCGGAGTTCCATGCTCCGGCGTCCGGTCCGCCCCCGCCCGGGGGAGGGCCGGGAGCCGGGCGATCCGACGAGGACGACCTGCCGATGACCACCGCCGCCAACCCGAAGATCAGCATCCGCATGGAAGCCTACGATCACGAGGCGATCGACCAGAGCGCCCGCGACATCGTGGAGACCGCCAAGCGGACGGGCGCCCGCGTCGCCGGCCCCGTCCCGCTTCCGACGCGGATCGAGCGGTTCACCGTCCTCCGGTCCCCGCACATCGACAAGAAGAGCCGCGAGCAGTTCGAGATCCGGACGCACAAGCGCCTGATCTTCATCACGGAGCCGACCGCGAAGACGATGGACGCCCTCGCGAAGCTCAACATGCCCGCGGGCGTGGACATCCGCATCAAGGTCTGAGCCGCAGGACGGGTTCCCTGCGGCGCGGGCGCCGCGCGGGGACCGAGAGAGGCAGCCCGCTCCCGCGCGACGCAGGAAACCCAGAATGAGCGAACTCAACGAACTGATCGGCCGGAAGGTCGGCATGACGTCGGTCTTCGACGCCCAAGGCGCGATGGTCGGGGTCACCGTCATCTCCGTCGAGCCGAACGTCGTCCTCGCCCGCCGCACGGCGGAGAAGGACGGCGTGGACGCCGCGGTGCTCGGCAACGGCACCCGCAAGGCCTCCCGCACCGCAAAGCCGCAGGCCGGGCAGGCCGCGAAGGCCGGCGTGGGCGCGTGGCCCCGGAACGTGAAGCAGACGCGCGTGGCCGGTTCCGCCGCGATCAAGGCCGGCGACTCCGTGAAGGTGTCCGACGTCTTCAAGGCCGGCGAGATGGTGGACGTGATCGGCACCAGCAAGGGCCACGGTTTCCAGGGCGTGCACAAGCGCCACAACTTCAACCTCGGACCGTACACCCACGGGTCGAAGAACTACCGCGAGACGAAGTCCGTGGGCCAGAACACCTTCCCCGCCCGCCGCTGGCCGGGCAAGCGGATGGCCGGCCACATGGGCGACGTCCGCCGCACCGTGCGCAACCTGCGCGTGGTGTCCGTCGATGCCGAGCGCAACCTGATCCTCGTGAACGGCCCGGTGCCGGGCGCCGACTCCGCGGTCGTCGTCCTCCGCCGCGTGCCGGACCGCAAGGCGAAGGCCTGAGGAGCCCCGAGATGGCGAAGACCCCGAAGTCGGCCAAGTCCGAGAAGACCGCGAAGACCGCGACGCTGCGGCTCTACCGCACCGCCACCGGCCAGGTGGAGGAGACGCAGGTGGACGCCTCGGCGTTCGGCACGCGCTCCCCGCGCCGCGCCCAGCGCGAGGCGGTGCTCATGTACCGCGCGAACCAGCGCGCCGGAACCCACGACACGCTCACCCGCGCCGAGGTGAACGCGACGATCCGGAAGCCGTGGAAGCAGAAGCACACCGGGCGCGCCCGAGCCGGCCGCACGTCGTCGCCCCTCTGGCGCGGCGGCGGGATCATCTTCGGGCCGCACCCGCGCGACTACTCGTACGCGCTGCCGCGCCGCGCGCTCCGCTATGCGACGCGCGCCGCGATGGCCGGGAAGATCGCCGCCGGCGAGGTGGCGTTAGTGGACGCCGTCGAGATGAAGGCGCCGAAGACCCGCGAGATGAAGAAGCTCCTCGCGGGCGCCGGCGCGACGCGGACCGCGCTGATCGTGCTCCCGGAGCACTGCGAGAACGCGTGGAAGTCCGCCCGCAACATCCAGGGGATCACCGTGAAGGCCGCGCGCGAGGTGAACGCGTACGACATCCTCGCGCACCGCACCGTGATCCTGACGCCGCGGTCGTACGAGCTCCTCCGGGAGCGCGTCTGCACGCCGACCGGAGCGTCGGGCCGTGCGGCGGGGGCCCGCCGCGCGGGCGAGGAGGAGTGACGCGATGATCGGGATCTACGACGTCGTCAGGAAGCCGCTCATCACCGAGCGCGCCACGTCGGCCCTGGACCGGTCGAACACCTACGTGTTCGACGTCCACCCGGCGGCCAACAAGGTGCAGATCAAGAACGCCATCGAGAAGCTCTTCAACGTGAAGGTCCTCTCGGTCAACACCGCGAACCGCAAGGGCAAGGTCAAGGCGCGCCGCAGCGGGCGCAAGCAGCTCATGGTCGAGCTCGCCTCGCGCAAGAAGGCCTACGTGCGCCTGCGCGCGGG
The DNA here is from genome assembly GCA_022072415.1 of Planctomycetota bacterium. Lineage (GTDB taxonomy): Bacteria > Planctomycetota > JAJSAM01 > JAJSAM01 > JAJVHW01 > JAJVHW01. The sequence goes on along the minus strand of JAJVHW010000041.1, from coordinate 27,063 downwards.
CGACGCGATCGAGCTCTTCTAGGAACGACGGAGCCAACGGGAGCTGATCAGATGGGTATCCGGGTCCACAAGCCGACGTCGGCCGGGCGGCGCAACTCGTCCGTCTCCGATTTCTCGGAGATCACGCACGACACGCCCGAGCGCTCGCTGCTCGAGCCGTTCGCGAAGACCGGCGGCCGCAACCACCACGGCCACATCACGTCCCGCCGCCGCGGCGGCGGACACAAGCGCCGCTACCGCGTCATCGACTGGATGCGCGACAAGGACGGCGTGCCGGCGAAGGTGCACAGCGTCCAGTACGACCCGAACCGGTCGGCCCTGGTCGCCCTGCTCCACTACAAGGACGGCGAGAAGCGCTACATCCTCGCGCCCCGCGGCCTCCAGCCCGGCCAGGACGTCATGTCCGGTCCCCAGGCGGAGCCCCGCCCGGGCAACTGCAAGGCGCTGAAGGACATCCCCGTCGGCCTCTTCGTCCACAACGTCGAGATGCGGCCCGGCCGCGGCGGCCAGCTCGGCCGCGCCGCCGGCGCGCAGATCCAGTACGCGGGCCGCGACAACGGCTACGCGCAGCTCGTCCTGCCGTCGGGCGAGATGCGCATGGTCCCCGAGGACTGCCGCGCCACGATCGGGCAGATCGGCAACGTGGACTGGAACCTCGTCCGGTGGGGCAAGGCGGGACGCATGCGCCACAAGGGCCGCCGGCCCGAGGTGCGCGGCTCCGCCATGAACCCCTACAGCCACCCGCACGGCGGCGGCGAGGGCCGCACCGGCGCGGGACGCCCGCCCGTGTCGCCCTGGGGCAAGTCGGCCAAGGGCGGCAAGACGCGGAAGCCGAAGCGCGCGAGCAACGCGCTCATCATCCGCCGGCGGACCAAGTAACGGCGGGCACGGGAGAACCTCATGTCGAGATCGACCAAGAAGGGTCCGTTCGTGGACGAGCGCCTGTGGGCGCGCGTCCGCAAGCAGAAGCAGACGAGCAACCGCGAGCCGCTGAAGACCTGGCGCCGGCAGTGCACGGTGATCCCGGACTTCGTGGGCCACACGTTCTCGGTGCACAACGGCAAGGGCTTCGCCCGCGTCTTCGTCACCGAGGAGATGGTGGGGCACAAGCTCGGAGAGTTCGCGCCGACGCGCCTCTTCCGCGGCCACACGCTGAAGAAGGCGGAGGCGCCGGGCGCCTGAGCCCGGGAGGAACCCCATGACGAAGACCACCAGTTCCGGCGAGGCCGGGAAGAGCTTCCGCGCGGTGCACCGCGGCGCGCCGATGTCGCCGCGCAAGGCCCGGTACGTCGCGGACCTGATCCGCGGCAAGCCGGTCGGCGAGGCGCTGGACACGCTGCGCTTCTGCACGAAGCGCGCGGCGCCCATGCTCACGAAGGTCGTCCTCAGCGCGCTCGCGAACGCGCAGCTCGACGACTCCGTGGACCACAACCGCCTGCACGTCGTCGAGGTCCGCGCCGACTCGGGACCCACCGCGAAGCGGTTCAAGATCCGCGCCCGCGGCCAGATCTTCCCGCTGCTCTCGCGCTACTGCCACCTGTCGGTGGTGCTGGCCGAGCGCGAGTCGAAGGCGCGCCGCAGCCGCGGCGGGGCCGACCGCAGCCGCCGGGCGCGCGTCGACGCGTCCCGCAAGGCGCAGGAAACCGGGAGCAAGGAGTAGCCCCCATGGGACAGAAGATCCACCCGAACGGCTTCCGCGTCGGCGTCACCCGCGACTGGAACTCGCGCTGGTTCTCCAAGAAGGAGTGCGGGCGCTTCCTGATCGAGGACGAGAAGATCCGCCGGTTCGTGAAGGAGGAGTACTACTTCGCCGGCATCCCGAAGGTCGAGGTGGAGCGCAAGGCGGACCAGATGATGGTCCTCGTGCACTGCGCCCGCCCCGGCGTGCTGATCGGGCGCAAGGGCGTCAAGGTGGACAAGCTGAAGGAGCAGCTTGAGAAGCTGACCGGCAAGTCCGTGACCCTGAACATCCACGAGGTCACTCGCCCCGAGCTCAACGCGCAGCTCGTCGCGGAGGGCATCGCGGAGCAGCTCGAGAAGCGGGCGTCCTTCCGGCGCACGCTGAAGCGCGCCCTCCAGCTCACGATGGAGCGCGGCGCCCAGGGCATCAAGATCCGCATCGCGGGCCGCCTCGGCGGGGCCGAGATCGCCCGCGTCGAGAAGGCCCTGAAGGGCTCGATCCCGCTGACGACGCTGTCGGCGGACATCGACTACGGGTTCGCCGAGGCGCGCTGCACGTACGGGCGCATCGGCGTGAAGATCTGGATCTACAAGGGGATGATCCGCCGCGGCGCGCCCCTCCAGAGGTCGAGGTAAGACATGCTCCAGCCAGTCCGCGTCAAGCGCAGGAAGCAGCACCGCGGGAAGGTCCGCGGGAAGGCGTCGCGCTGCAACGCCGTGTCGTTCGGCGAGTTCGGCGTCCAGTCGCTCGAGCGCGGCTGGATCACCAGCCGCCAGATCGAGGCGGGCCGCGTCGCGTGCGCCCACTACCTCGGCGGCGAGGGCCGCCTGTGGACGCGCGTCTTCCCGCACAAGCCCGTCACCGCGAAGCCGGCCGAGGTCCGCATGGGCACCGGCAAGGGCGACGTGGAGGAGTGGGTCGCGGTCGTCCGCCCCGGCACCGTCATCTTCGAGGTGGGCGGGGTGGCCGAAGCCAAGGCCAAGGTGGCGCTCAACCGCATCGCGCACAAGCTGCCGGTGCGGGTGCGCCTCGCCAAGAGGAGGCACAAGCTGTGACCGCAGAGGAGATGCGCGAGCGCGCCGACGAGGACCTCCGCCGCGAGGTGGCGGCGCTGCAGAAGGAGATCTGGAACCTTCGCTTCCGCAGGGGGAGCGAGAAGGCCGGAGACCCCTCGAAGCTGCGGGCCATGCGCCGGCAGGTGGCCAGGATGATGACGGTGCTGCGCGAGCGGCGCCTGGGCATCGTCCGGAAGACGGCGAAGGCCTGAGCGGAGACCCGAAGATGAGCGAAAGCACGCCGAAGCGGGAGGGCCGGTCCGTCGTGACGGGCACGGTGACCTCCGCGAAGATGAAGGACACCATCGTGGTCCGCCAGGGCCGCATGGTGAAGCACGGCCTGTACGGCAAGTACATCCGCCGGCACTCGAAGTACTACGCCCACGACGCCGGGAACACGGCGCGCGTCGGCGACGAGGTCGAGATCGAGCAGACGCGCCCGCTCTCGAAGCTGAAGAACTGGCGCCTCGTCCGCATCGTCCGGAAGGGCGACGGCGGCGTGCAGCACGCCGACATCGACGCCTCGGTCGAGGCCGCCACCGGCCGCACGAAGGACTCGGGCCGTCCTTCGGGGAAGGAGTGAGGACCGATGATCCAGCTCCACACGATGCTCGACGTCGCGGACAACACGGGGGCCAAGATCGCCCGGTGCATCCGCGTCCTCGGCTCCGGCAACCGCAAGACCTGCTCGGTGGGCGACGTGATCGTCTGCTCCGTCAAGCGGGCCCTGCCCCACGGCGCCGTCAAGAAGGGCGACGTCGTCCGCGGCGTCGTCATCCGCACGCGCAAGGCCGTCCGCCGCGAGGACGGTTCGTACGTGCGCTTCGACAGCAACGCGATGGTCGTCATCGACAACGACGGCAACCCGAAGGGCACGCGCATCTTCGGCGCCGTCGCGCGCGAGCTCCGCGCGAAGAACTTCATGAAGATCGTCAGCCTCGCGGCGGAGGTCGTCTGAACATGGGAGCCACGATCCGGATCGGGGACGAGGTGCAGATCCTCGCCTCCGCCCACCACCGCAAGCGCCGCGAGGAGGCCAAGGGCCCGACGCGCGGCAAGGTCATCGCCGTGGACCGCGCCTCCGGCACGGTCACCGTCGAGGGCTGCAACATCCGCACGAAGCACCTCAAGCGCTCGCAGCGCCACCCGCAGGGCGGCGTGCTGCGGCGCGAGGCGCCGGTCCCGGCGTCCCGCGTGATGCTCGTGGCGGAGGACGGCAAGCCCGTCCGCCTGTCCCGCGCCGAGCGCTCGGGCGACAGGATCGTCCGCAAGGCCGCGAAGGCCGGGAACGGGAGCTGAGCCATGGCGCGCCTGCGCGACAAGTACAAGAACGACGTGGTCCCGAAGATGGTCCAGGCCTTCGGCTACCGCAGCGTGATGGCCGTGCCGAAGATCGAGAAGATCGTCGTCAGCATGGGCGTCGGCAAGGGCCGCGAGAACCCGAAGTTCACGGACGCGGTCGTCGCCGACCTCGCCGCGATCACGGGGCAGCGGCCGATGCTCACGAAGGCCCGCAAGTCCGTGTCGAACTTCCGCGTGCGCGAGGGCGACGTCGTCGGCGCCGTCGTGACGCTGCGCGGCGCCCGCATGTACGAGTTCCTCGACCGGCTGATCAGCGTGGTGATCCCGCGCATCCGCGACTTCCGCGGGCTCCGGCCGAACTCGTTCGACGCGGCCGGCAACTACTCCATGGGCCTCCAGGACCAGATCGTGTTCCCGGAGATCCGAGCCGACAAGGTGGAGCACTTCCAGGGGATGAACATCACCCTGGGAGTCCGGAACAGCAACCCCAAGGCGTCGCTGGAACTGCTGCGGCTGTTCGGCATGCCCTTCCGCGACAAGTAGGAGATCCGACCTTGGCGAAGACGTCACAGAGAGTCAAGTCCGCGAGGCCGCCCCGCAAGAGCACGCAGCACAGGAACCGCTGCAACCTCTGCGGCCGGGCGCGGGCGTACTACCGCAAGTTCCAGGTCTGCCGCATCTGCTTCAGGAACATGGCCCACCGCGGGGAGATCCCCGGGGTGCGGAAGGCGTCCTGGTAGGGCGGGGAGAACCACATGCTGACCGACCCCATCGCAGACATGCTCACCCGCGTCAGGAACGCGAACGTGATCCGCCGCCGCACGGTGGACATCCCGCACTCGCGCCTGAAGCAGGGCATCGCCGACGCGCTGAAGCGCGAAGGCTTCATCTCGGACTGGATGCGCATCGAAGCCGGCGCGCGCCCGCTGCTCCGCCTCACGCTGAAGTTCGGCGCGGAAGGCGAGCGGGTGATCCGCGGCATCGATCGCGTGTCGAGCCCCGGGCGCCGGATCTACAAGGGCGCCGCGGAGGTGGCCGGGCCGGTCAACGGCCAGGGCATCTTCGTCCTCTCCACCGACCGGGGCGTGATCTCCGACCGGGAAGCCCGGCAGAAGAACGCCGGCGGCGAAATCCTCTGCAGGGTGTGGTGAAGCCATGTCACGCATCGGACTGAAGTCGCTCAAGCTGGAGAAGGGCGTCAGCGTCGTCGCGGCCGCCGGTTCGGTCACCGTGAAGGGGCCGAAGGGGTCGCTGACGATCGCCGTCCCCGGCTCGATCTCGGTGAAGATCGAGGGCGACACGGTGACCGTGGCCCGCGGCGGCGGGAGCAAGCAGGAGCGCGCCAGCCACGGCACGGTCCGCGCGACGCTCGCCAACGCGGTCCGCGGAGTCGTGACCCCGTTCAGCCGCACGCTCGACATCCAGGGCGTCGGCTACCAGGCAGCGATGAAGCAGAAGAAGCTCGCCCTGAAGGTGGGCTTCGCCAACGAGATCTTCCTGGACGTGCCTGCCGGCCTCCAGGTGGACCTCCCCTCGGCCACGCGCGTGGTCGTGAGCGGCGCCGACCGCCAGGCGGTCGGGCAGTTCGCCGCGGTCGTCCGCAAGCTGCGCCCGCCGGAGCCGTACAACGGCAAGGGCGTCCGCTACGAGGGCGAGCAGGTGGAGCGCAAGGCCGGCAAGTCCTTCGCGAGCGGCGGGTAAGGAACCATGCAGCGTCAGATCAAGAAGCGCGAGATGCAGATGCGCCGTCGCCGGCGCATCCGCGGGAAGCTTTCCGGCAGCGCGGAGCGTCCGCGCCTGTCGGTGCACCGCAGCCACATGCAGATCTACGCCCAGGTCATCGACGACGATCGCGGCGTGACGCTGTGCGCGTCGTCCACCCTGGCGATGAAGGTCCCCGGCGCCGGCATGAGCGGCGCGAAGGCGGTCGGCGAGGACATCGCCCGGCGCGCCGCGGAGAAGGGCATCCGGAAGGTCGCCTTCGACCGGGCGGGCTACCGCTACCACGGGCGCGTGAAGGCGCTCGCGGACGCGGCCCGCGCGGCAGGGCTCGAGTTCTGATCGGAACGGAGAAGCGATGAGCGTTCTTGCGGACAAGCCCGTGTACGTGCAGTCCGACAGCGTCAACCTGTCGGTCGAGCGCGTCGTCAAGGTCAACCGGTGCGCCACCGTCGTGAAGGGCGGGCGCCGGTTCTCCTTCAGCGTCCTCGTGGTGGTGGGCGACGGCCAGGGGGTCGTCGGCTACGGCTTCGGGAAGGCCAAGGAAGTGCCCGTGGCCGTCGAGAAGGCGGTCAAGGACGCGAAGAAGCGCCTGGTCCGGATCCCGCTCGTCGGGAAGACGGTCCCGCACGCGGTGCGCGGCGGCTTCGGCGCCACGGAGACCTACATCCAGCCCGCCTCGCCCGGAACCGGCGTCACCGCCGGTCCTGCGGTACGCGCCGTGCTGGAGGCGGTCGGCGTGCACGACATCCTGACCAAGAACTACGGTTCCACCAACCCCGTCAACGTGGTGCGCGCCACGATGGACGGGCTGTTCCAGCTTCGCCTGCAGTCGCAGGCCGAGGCTCTCCGCGGAGTGACGCTGTGATGGACATCGCGAAGGTCGTCGGCGTGGACGTGGGGCGCAAGTTCAAGCGCCGCGTCGGCCGTGGCTCCGGCTCCGGCAACGGCAAGACGTCCGGCCGCGGCAGCAAGGGCGCCGCGTCCCGCACGGGCTTCGGCGGCCTGCTCCACCGCGAGGGCGGCCAGATGCCCCTCATCCGGCGCCTGCCGAAGCGCGGGTTCCGGAACTCGCTCTTCCGCGTGAGCTACGAGGTGGTCAACGTGGACCGCCTCGCGGACTTCGCCGGGAAGCCGGTCACGCCGGACGTGCTGAAGGAGGCGGGACTGCTCCCGCGCTCCGCGAAGCTGCTGAAGATCCTCGGCAACGGGGAGCTCGCGGCGAAGCTCGAGGTGCACGCGCACGCGTTCAGCTCGTCTGCGCGGAAGAAGATCGAGGACGCCGGCGGTTCCGCGGTCGTGATCGCGGCCAAGTGCGGGCCGGAGAAGGCCTGACGGAGGCGCGCCGCGGCCCCGGCCGCGACGCACCCCCCGGCCCGTCCCAGGAGCGCGGATGTTCCAGAAGGCACTGAACGTCTTCAAGGTGGAGGACCTGCGCAAGCGGATCGTCCTCACGCTGACGTTCATCTTCGTCTACCGCCTGGGATACCAGGTCCCGCTCCCCGGGATCTCCATGCACCGCATCCTCGAGATCCACAGGGACATCGAGGAGCGGGGCGGCGGCGGCGGCGCGCTGGGCGGCCTGCTCAACCTGATGGGCGTGCTCTCCGCGGGCGACGTCCTCTCCTTCGGCATCTTCAGCCTCGGGATCATGCCGTACATCTCGAGCTCGATCATCTTCAGCATCCTCGCGAAGGTCGTCCCCTCCATCGAGCAGATGGTCAAGGAGGGCTCGCAGGGCCAGAAGAAGCTCAACCAGTGGATGCGATGGGGCACGATCCCGATCGCCGTCCTGCAGGGAATCTTCATGATCGAGGGCGTGGTGCTGAACCCCGCCACGTACGGCATCGCCGGCGACGTCGTCCTGCACTCCTCCTACGAAGGGTTCCCCGGGTTCTTCGTCGGGTTCTACGTGCCGGCGATCCTCGCGCTCACGTGCGGCACGATCTTCCTCATGTGGATCGGCGAGCAGATCACGGAGCACGGCGTGGGGAACGGCATCTCGCTCCTCATCATGGCGGGCATCCTGTCCCGCTTCGTGTCGCTCTGGCAGGACCTCGCCGGGCCCGGAGGCACGTCGAACCCCGACGAGGCCCGCGCGGCGGCGTTCCTGAAGCTCGCGCTCTTCATCGGGCTCTACCTCGGCATCTCCCTCGCGGTGGTCTACGTCACCAAGGGGAGCCGCCGCATCCCGGTGCAGTACGCCCGCATGGTGCGCGGCCGCGGCGTCTACGGCGGCCAGAAGCACTACATGCCGCTCAAGGTGAACCAGGCGAACGTGATGCCCGTGATCTTCGCGTCCACGCTCATGGCGTTCCCGGGGATGATCTTCGGGAAGAGCCTCCTCGACTGGCCCCTCGGCGAGCAGATGTTCGCGGGCCACACGAGCTGGATGTGGACGGTCGGCTACGTGGCGCTGATCTTCTTCTTCAGCTTCTTCTGGGTGCAGCTCATGTTCCAGCCGTCCGAGCTCGCGAAGACGATGAAGGAGCACGGGGCGTTCATCCCCGGCATCCGGCCGGGCAAGGCGACGCAGGACTTCCTCGCCGACACGCTCGCGCGTCTGACGCTGGCGGGGTGCTTCTTCCTCGCGCTCATCAGCATCGTCCCGGACGTCGTGTCGTCGTTCGCCGGCATCAGCCGGAACGCGGCGGGGCTCCTCGGCGGAACGTCGATCCTGATCGTGGTGGCCGTGGCCCTGGACCTCGTGGACCGCATGAATGCGCAGCTCCTCATGCGGAACTACGAGGGCTTCATGAAGGGGGGCCCCGCCCGCTGAGGGCGGCGGCGGCGGCACGATGCGGATCGTATTCCTCGGACCCCCCGGGGCCGGGAAGGGCACCCAGGCCGTGCGCCTGGCGAAGGCCCTCTCCGTGCCCCACATCTCCACGGGCGACATGCTCCGCGCCGCGGCCGCCGGCGGCACGGACCTCGGCCGCCGCGTGAAGGCGATCATCGAGTCGGGCGCGCTCGTGGACGACGGCACGATGGAGGGCGTCGTGGCCGAGCGGCTCGCCGCGGCGGACTGCGCGCGCGGGTTCCTCCTCGACGGCTATCCGCGCACCGTGGCCCAGGCCGCCTACCTGGCCGGCCTGCTCGGTTCGCGAGGTTCGTCGCTCGCCCACGTGTGCCTCTTCGACGTGCCCCGCGACGAACTCATCGAGCGGATGCTGAAGCGAGGCCGCGACACCGGCCGCACCGACGACACCCGCGAGACGATCCTCCGCCGCCTGGACGTCTACACCTCGCAGACCGAGCCGCTCCGCGCGTACTACGAGCGGGCCGGGCTCCTCCGCGTGGTCAACGGGACGGGCTCTCCCGAGGACGTGTGGGCGCGCCTCCAGCGCGCCGCCGGGGCCGGCCCCCGATGATCTCGATCAAGAGCGATGCGGAGTTCGCCGCGATGCGGCGCGCGGGGCGCGTCGTCGCCGAGGTCCTCGAGTGGGCCCGCACGGCCGTGAAGCCCGGCGTGACGACCGCCGAGCTCGACGCGGAGGCGGAGAAGATCATCCGCTCCCGCGGCGCGACGCCGGAGTTCAAGGGCTACCGCGGTTTCCCGGCGAGCACCTGCCTCTCCGTCAACGAACAGGTCGTCCACGGGATCCCCGGGAAGTACCGCCTGAAGGAAGGCGACATCCTCGGGTTCGACGTCGGCGCGCGCCTGGACGGCTTCGTCGGCGACGCCGCGCTCACCATCCCGGTGGGGAAGGTCTCCCGCGAGGCGCAGCGCCTGGTGGACACCTGCCGGGAGTGCCTGGACCGCGCCATCGCGGCCTGCGGCCCCGGGGCGCGGCTGACCGACATCGGCCGCGCGGTCCAGACCCTCGCCGACGAGCGCGGCTACGGGATCGTCCGCGAGTACGCCGGCCACGGCATCGGCAAGAAGATGCACGAGGACCCGTCGGTCCCGAACTACGTCGATTCCGAGGTGCGCCGCCACGACCGGACCCTCAAGCCGGGCATGGCGATCTGCATCGAGCCGATGCTCAACCTCGGGGGCCACGACACGAAGGTGCTCGGGGATGGCTGGACCGTCGTGACCCGCGACGGTACTCTTTCCGCCCATTTTGAACATACGGTGGCCATCCGTGCAACGGGGGCAGAAGTGCTCACGGTGCTCTGATGGACCACCCGAACGCCCCGTCCGAGACGTCCGTGCGAGCCGTCGTGAGGCAGATCCTGCCGAACGGCATGGTGAGCGTGGAGGTTCCCGGCGCGGGGGCCGGGAGGCTCCTCCGGGGCCACCTGGCGCACGGCGCCCGCGCGGTCCTCACCCGCCTGGTGCCGGGCGACCGGGTCCTCGTGGAGGTCTCCCCGTTCGATTCCGGTGAGTGCAGGATCCTCGGCCGCCCGACGGGCGCCCGGGGGAGGTGAAGAACCATGAAGGTACGAACCAGCGTGCGGCGCATGTGCGACCAGTGCCGCGTCGTCCGGAGAAACGGCGTCCTCCGGGTGATCTGCAAGGACAAGCGCCACAAGCAGCGTCAGGGCTGAGAGGTCTGAAATGCCCCGTGTAAGCGGCGTGGACATCCCTCCGGGCAAGCGAATCGACATCGCGCTCCGGTACATCTACGGCATCGGACCCAAGGTGTCCGCGGCGATCCTCGAGGAGCTCCGCATCGACCCGGCCACCCGGGCGAAGGACATCACCGAGGAGCAGGTGTCGCAACTGAACCAGCTCATCGAGCGGAAGTACGTGGTCGAAGGCCAACTCCGCCGTCAGGTGCTGCAGAACATCCAGCGCCTGAAGGAGATCAAGTGCTACCGCGGCTCGCGCCACATCAGGGGCCTCCCGGCCCGCGGCCAGCGCACGCGCACGAACGCGCGCACGCGCAAGGGCCCGCGCAAGACGGTCGCGCGCAAGAAGTCCGTGAAGGAGATGTGATCGGATGAGCCAGGACAAGCCCCAGGCAACGAAGGAGGCGCCGAAGGAGGCGCCGAAGGACGCCGCGCCCGCGGCGGCCGCCGCTCCCGCCGCCCCGAAGAAGGGGAAGCGGAACGTGCCGCGCGCCGTGGTGCACGTGCACGCGAGCTTCAACAACACCATCGTCACCGTCGCCGAGCCCGGCGGCGAGACGCTCTGCTGGGAGTCGGCGGGCACCGCCGGCTTCAAGGGATCGCGCAAGAGCACGCCGTTCGGCGCCCAGCGGGCGGCCGAGCGGGTCGCCGACAAGGCGATGAAGCTCGGCGTGCGCGAGGTCGAGGTGCTCGTGCGCGGTCCGGGCGCCGGACGCGAGTCCGCCATCCGGGCGCTGGCCGCGGCGGGGCTCAAGATCAAGGCGATCGAGGACGTCACCCCGATCCCGCACAACGGATGCAGGCCGCGCAAGCGGCGCCGCGTCTGATCCGCGGGCGGTACCGAAACACATAGGTGCGCACGGGGGCGGAAGCTCCCGGCGCGCTCCCGGCGCGACGCGCGCCCCGCGGGACGAGGGTCCCCGGAACGTCCGGCTCTGCGGGAGCCGCCCCTCCGAGCGGAGGGGTGAACCGGACGGGCACGCGTGAGGAAGGACGAAGGAGACCATGGCGAAAGTCGCTGACGCGAAGTGCCGGCTCTGCCGGCGCGAGGGCGTCCTGCTGTACCTGAAGGGCGCGCGCTGCTTCACCGAGAAGTGCGCGGCCCGCCGGCGCGAGACGCCTCCGGGCCTCGCCGGCCGCAAGGGTCGCGGGCGCATGTCCGAGTACGGCACCCGCCTGCGCGAGAAGCAGAAGCTGAAGCGCATCTACGGGCTGCACGAGCGCGGCTTCCGCCGCGTGTTCGAGGAGGCCGGCCGCCTGAAGGGCAACACGGGCGAGAACCTGCTGATGCTCCTCGAGCGCCGCCTGGACAACGTCCTCTACGCCATGGGCTTCGCCGCCTCGCGCGCCGCGGCCCGCCAGTCGGTGGTGCACGGCCACGTGAACGTCAACGGCCGGCGCGTCACCGCTCCGGGCTACGTCGTGCGCGCGGGCGACGTCGTCGCCGCCGCGGGCGTCGAGCGCAGCCGCAACCTGCTCAAGGGCGGGCTCGACGCCGCCAAGGCCCTCCGCCAGCCGCCGTCGTGGGTGCAGGTGGACGAGGCCCAGCTCTCCGGGAACGTGATCACGCTCCCGAAGCGCCAGGACGTGCCGTTCGACATCAACGAACTGTTCGTGGTCGAGGTCTGCTCGCGCTGACGCGCGGCGCGAGAGGAGGAACACCATGCGAATCCGCTGGCGTGAATTCGAGCTTCCCAACCGCGTCATCCGCGACGAGGCGGTTTCCAACGCGAACTACGCGCTGTTCGTCGCCGAGCCCTTCGAGCGCGGCTTCGGGCACACCGTGGGCAACGGCCTCCGCCGCGTGCTGCTGTCGTCCCTCGAGGGGTCGGCGGTCACGCACGTGCGCGTCCAGGGCGCGCCCCACGAGTTCTCCACGATCGACGGCGTCGTGGAGGACATGACCGAGATCGTCCTCAACGTGAAGCGGCTCCTCGTCCGCTCCGAGTCCTCCGAGCCGCGCCAGCTCCGCCTGCGCGCGACGAAGAAGGGCGCGGTCACGGCCTCGCTGTTCGAGGAGACCCAGGACGTCTCGATCCTCAACAAGGACCTCTACCTCTGCACGATCGCCAAGGACGGCGTGACGCTCGAGATGGAGATCACCGTCCGCCGCGGCCGCGGCTTCGTCACCGCGGAGGAGAACTACGACGCGGAGATGGAGCTCGGCGTGATCCCCGTGGACTCGCTCTTCTCCCCCGTGGTCCGCGTCCGTCACAGCGTGACGGCGACCCGCGTGGGCAAGATGACGAACTACGACAAGCTCTCCATCGAGATCTGGACGAACGGCACCGTCTCGCCCGACGAGGCGCTGGTGGAGTCGTCGAAGATCTACCGGAAGCACCTGAACGCGTTCGTGCTCCCGGGCGACACCGGCGGATCGTCCGCCGCCGCCGGGCTCTTCTCCGGGATCGGCGAGGCGTCGGCTCCGTCCGCGCCGTCCGGCGCCGCGTCCTCGGCGGGCGGCGCGAGCTCCCGCGAGGTGCTGTCGCGTCCGATCTCGTCGCTCGAGCTCTCCGTCCGCGCCGCGAACTGCATGCGCGAGGAGGGGATCGAGACTGTGGCGGACCTCTGCCGCCGCGAGAAGGACGAGCTCCTCAACGTGAAGAATTTCGGCAAGACGACCCTGAAGGAGATCGAGAAGAAGCTCGAGGACCTGGGTCTCTCGCTCGACATGGACGTGGACGCCGTCCTCAAGGGCTGATCCAGGGAACCGGAGGACGACATGAGGCACAGGAACAAGGGCCGCAAGCTTGGCCGGAAGAGCCCGCAGCGCGAGGCGCTCCGCCGTCACGTGGTGTGCGCGCTCTTCACGCACGGCCGGATCGAGACGACGGTGCCGAAGGCGAAGGAGTTCCGCCCCTGGGCGGAGTCCCTCATCACCGCGGCGAAGCGCGGCGCGGCTGCGAAGGGCGAGGGCGCGCGGAACGTGCGCCTGAACGCCATCCGCAAGCTCATCTCCGCGCTCCACGACGAGACCGTCGCGGTCAAGCTCGTGGACGAGATCGGGCCGCGCTTCGCGGACCGTCCGGGCGGCTACACGCGCATCATGAAGAAGGCGATGCCGAGGCTCGGCGACCGCGCTCCGGTCGCCATCTTCGAGCTCGTGGACTTCGACGCCGAGGCCGACGCGGCGGCGAAGGCCGCCGCCCGCGCGGCGCGCGACGAGAAGCGCAAGGCCCGCGCAGGCGGCGGCGCGCTTCCGACGGAGGGCTGACCGGAGCCCCGGCGCCCGCGAGGGCGCCGGGACCCGCCGGACATCCCCCATGCGCTCCGACGAGCGCCGCTGGATACTGATCCGGACCTTCTACGGTTCGTACGTCACGTTCCACGCGCTGTTCGGGTCCTACGAGCGCCGCGTCATGGGATTCGCGGAGCGCTACGGCGTGGACCGGAAGGAACTCCAGCTTCCGCCGGAGGAGCTGGAGACGCTGCTCGACGCGTCGTCCCTCGAGAAGCTCCGGGACGGGGACCTCTCGCACCTCCGGGAGCAGTCCCACCGGCTCTTCCGCACGGCGACGAGCGCCGACCCGTTCGACAGCCACGTGTCGAACATCTATCACGAGGTCTCGCTGCTCAAGGAGGAGCACTTCACCGTCCGCGACGAGTCCATGCGGATCGATCCGGAGGAGTACGAGAGGTACTACCGCGAGGTGAACGTCTACTACCCCAAGCGCCTGAAGCACGTGCGGAACCTCTACGGCCGCGCGCGGCGCCGCCTCGAGCAGATCCTGCCGTCGATGGGGCGCGGCACCGTGGTCGTCCGGTCGTCGTTCCTGTTCGGCGAGCAGCTCGTCCGCGAGGTCTACCGCGACGGGCTGCGGGAGCTCTACCGCCACATGTACCCGGACGGCGGCGCGCTGCAGGGGTTCACCCTCGCGGCCGACTCGTTCCTGAACGCCGGATTCGGGCCGGAGGCCGCCGCGGCGCTCCGCCGCGCGCTCGCGGAGGCCGACGAGGAGATCCTCTCGGCCGAGGACGACGGGGCGATCCGCGCCCTCGAGGAGCGGAAGGACGATCTCGCTCGCAAGCTCGCCCGGGCGGAGGCCGCCGCTTGACCGCCGAGGCGCCGCGCGCGAGGAAGGTCTACGTCGAGGCCTTCGGCTGCCAGATGAACGTCCTCGACGGGGAGCTCGCGCTCTCGCGTCTCGCGTCGAAGGGCTGGGAGCGCACCGAGGACGCGGAGGCCGCCGAGCTGATCCTCTTCAACACGTGCTCCGTGCGCGACCAGAGCGAGCACCGCGTGTGGTCGCGTCTCGGCGCGCTGCGGGAGAGGAAGCGCACCGACCCGTCGTTGCTGATCGGCGTGATGGGCTGCATGGCGCAGCGCGAGGCCGAGTCGATCCTCCGGCGGATGCCGCACGTGGACATCGTCTGCGGCACGCGACGGTTCCCCGTGATGGACGCGCTCGTCGAGCGCGCCCGGGCCGAGGGCCAGGTCCTCGCGGTCGAGACCGACGGGTACGTGGACGTGCGGCGGGACGTGCGCATCCGGCCGCAGCGCCACCGCGCGTTCGTCTCCGTGATGCGCGGGTGCGACCACAAGTGCAGCTACTGCATCGTCCCGAGGACGCGCGGCCCGCAGATCGACCGCTCGCTCGAGGACGTGGCCGAAGAGGTGCGCCGGCTCGCCGACGACGGCGTGCGCGAGGTGACGCTCCTCGGCCAGAACATCAACACGTACGGGCGCACGCTCGACGCCGGCCCGGACGGGCGCCGCCCGACGCTCGCGACCCTGATCCGCGCCGTGGACAGGGTCCCCGGGATCGAGCGGATCCGCTTCCTCACCAGCAACCCGATGGACCTCCGCGAGGACCTGCTCGAGGCGATGGGGGAGCTCCCCCGCGCGTGCGGCTACCTCCACTTCCCCGCGCAGTCCGGCTCCGACGCGGTGCTCCGCCGCATGCGCCGCGGGTACACGCGGGACCGCTACCTCGAGCTCTGCGCGCGCGCCCGGGAGCTCTGCCCGGGCATCGAGCTCGCGACCGACCTCATCGTCGGGTTCCCCGGCGAGACCGAGGAGGAGTACCTCGCCACGAGGACCCTGGTCGAACAGGTGGGCTTCAAGCAGATCTACGTGTTCAAGTACTCGCCGCGCCCCGGCACCGCCGCGTCGGACCTCGCGGACGACGTCCCCGAGGCGGAGAAGAAGCGCCGCAACAACGACCTGCTCGACCTCCAGGACGAGATCGCGCTCCGGCGGAACTCGGCGTTCGCGGGACGCCGCATCGAGGTGCTCGTGGACGGCCCGTCGGAGAAGGACGCCTCGCGCCTCGCGGGGCTCGAGGACGGCCACCGCACGGTGATCTTCGAGGGTCCCGCGGAACTCTCCGGACGGTTCGTGCAGGTGGACGTGGAGCGCGCGACCGCGCCCGCCCTCTACGGGCGCCTCGTCGCCGGATCCGAGCGGTGAACCGGGACGCGCGCGACGAGTCCGTGCGGCGCGCGATGGCCGAGGCCGCCGACCTCGCCCGGCGCGGACGCTTCCGCGTGGAGCCGAACCCGCTCGTCGGAGCGGTGGTCCTCTCGGCGGACGGCTCCGTCGTCGGCCGCGGGTACCACGCGCGGTGGGGCGGCGCCCACGCGGAGGTCGGCGCCCTCGCGGAAGCCGGCGACCGCGCGCGCGGCGGCACGCTCGTCGTGACGCTGGAGCCGTGCGGGCACGTGAACAAGAAGACCCCGCCGTGCGTGCCGCTCGTGGTCGCGTCGGGCGTCGCGCGGGTCGTGGCCGGAAGCGCCGATCCGAATCCGGACACGCGAGGCCTCGCCGCGGACGCGTTCGCGCGCGCCGGAATCGCGTGGGAGACCGGTGTGCTGCGCGAGGCGTGCGACGAGCTCCTCGGCCGCTACGAGCGCGCGCTGCTCGCGGAGGTCCCCTGGGTCATCGCCAAGTGGGCGATGTCCGCCGACGGGCGGATCGCCGACTCCGGAGGCCACTCGCGCTGGATCACCGGCGCTCAGTCCCGCGAGGTGGTCCAGGAGCTCCGCGCGAGCGTGGACGCGGTCGTCGTGGGACGGGGCACCGTGGAGGCGGACGATCCGCTGCTCACCGTGCGCACCGCGGCGGGGGGTTCGTCTCCGGTTCGGGTCGTCCTGGACACGGACCTGCGGACCCCGGACACGGCCCGCGTGGTCCAGACCGCCCGCGAGGCGCGCACGCTGTTCTACTGCGCCGAAGGAGCGGACCCAGCGCGCCGCGCGGCCGTCGAGGCGCGCGGGGCGGAGGTCGCCGCGATGCCCCGGGGACCGAACGGACACGTGAAGCTCGGCGCGGCCTTCCGGGACATGCGGAAGCGCGGGATCCGCCGCGTCCTGCTCGAGGCCGGGGGAGTGCTCACGGGCGCCACGCTCCGCGCCGGATGCGTCCGCCAGGTGGCCGCGTTCACGGCGCCGGTGGTGATCGGCGGATCGGGCCCGACGCCGTTCGACGGCGGCGGATGGCCGATCTCGAGCGCGCCGCGGCTCGAGAACGCGCGCGTCACGGCATGCGGCGGCGACTCGCTGCTGGAAGGATACTGGCCCCGCGGCGGCGCCGCTTCGTAGGCGGAGGTCGCACGACGTCGGCCGCCTGACGTCAGTCGCTCGACGTCAGTTGCGTGACGTCAGTTGCGTGACGTCAGTTGCGTGCCGTCAGTTGCTCGACGAGTGCCCGGTCGCGTTCGTGATGCCGGAGAGCTTCCTCCGCACCCAGCTCTCGTCGATCAGCTTCCTCAGGTCGAGGAGCTCCTTGTTGACGGGATCCGTCACGAGCCCGCGGTCCACCACCGGCGAGGCCTTCTTCCACGCCTTGTTGTCGCACTCCATGCGGCCCCAGCGCGCGAGCACCTCGACGACGCGGAGGTCGCAGTCCTTCATGCGCTCGGCGCACTCCTCCGCGACGTCTCCCGTGCGGACGGCTTTCCGCACCTTCGCGTAGAGGTCCCGCGCGGCCTTGTACGCCGCCTCCGACTTCGCGAGATGGTCCCGGGTGCGCGTCTGGTTGCCCGCTGCGAGCTGCGTGAACCCGTCGGCCGCCTGCTTCCCGCCCTCGGCCTTCCTCGCGTCGGCCGACTTCATCTGCTTCGAGATCCACTCCTTCAGCTTCCCGTCCTTCTCGGCCTGCCTCCGCGCCTCCTCGTCCTCCTTCGCGTCGAGGTCGCGCTTCTCGATCCGCGCGAGGAGGTCGGGGACGAGCGCCCGCGCGCGGTCCGCGTCGGCGCCCGGTTCCGCGCCGCGGAGGTAGGTCCGGATGCGGTCGAGGGCCTTCTCGAGTTCGGCGCGCGACGACAGCGCCTCCGCCTCGGCGATTGCGTCGTCGGCCTCCAGCCGCCGGAGCTCGGCGAGCTTCGCGTCCACCGACGCAGGATCCGCGTGGCCGAGCCCCTTCGCCTGGACGAGCACGCGCCGCGCGGGGCCCCAGAGTTCGTTCTCGATCCCGAACTCGCCGAGCCGGACGCGACCCGTCGCGTCGTCCGCCGCGAGCGATCTCTCCCACAGGTCGAACCTGCAGCCGGGCCACACCTTGTCCCAGCCGACGCGGATCTCGCCGCCCGCCTCGCGCGCGAACGTGACGCCCTGGTCGTCGAGGGCGACGACGCGCCCCGGGACGAGCTCCCCGGACCGGAGCTCGAGCACGTCTCCCGCGAGCGCGGGCGAGGACGGTGCGAACGCCGCGGCCGCCGCAAGGACGAGCGCCGCGAGGAGCGGCGCGCGGGAGGGCTCGCGACACGACCTGCCGGAAGACGCGCGGGATCGGGAGCGACGCTGCATCCCGGGATCCTACCGCACCTTGCGCCGCCCGGCGGCCGGACGGGTCACTCCTTCCGCTCGAGAGCGAGCTCGTCCTCGCACTCGACGAGGAGCTCCGCGGCGCGGAGAAGCTCCGGATCGCCCTTCGGCAGCGGGCTGATCTGGAGGAACCGCCGGAGGTCGGAGCGGGCGAGGTCCCAGGCCCTCCGGCGGTGGCGCAGCACGCCTCGGTTCAGGTAGGCGTCGGCGCGCGTGCCCTGGAGCGCGATGAGCGCGTCGAGCTCCCGCTCCGCCTCCTCGTCGCGACCGAGCTTGAAGAGGCAGTTGGCGAGGACGTCCCGGAGTTCCGCCTCCTGGAGCTCCGCGCCGAACAGCTTCGACGCGTACTCCTGACCCTGCTTCTTCCAGAACGCCTTCGACTCGGTGACCTTCTTCTCGTACTTCCGCGCCCAGTCGTGGGCGCCCTGCCAGTCCCCGCGCATCGCCGCGGCGCGGGCGAGCCCCAGCCAGCACGTGAGGTGGAAGTTCGGCTCGGTCCGCTTGTCCTCGAGGACCTTGCCGAAGCTCGCCTCCGCGCGCGCGATCCGCTTCGGGAGCTCCGCGCGGACCACGGGGAGCTGCGCGGCGCCCTCGGCGGCGAGCGCGCCGGCCTTCTCGTCCGCCTCGAGCTTCCGGAGCTTCCGGTCGTAGAGCTCCGCCCAGCGCTGCTGCGCGAACGCGAATCCGAGCTCCGCCTTCCACGCCATGTCGCCGAGGCCCTCGCGCCGGAGCCCGTCCAGCCGCCGCTCCGCCTCGGCGAGGCGGTCCACGCCGTCCTTCGACTCCTCGCGACCGAGCTGGTACAGGGCCATCGCCTGCCCGAGGAGCGCCTTCTCCTCGGACGGTTCGAGCTCGAGCGCACGCTCCCACTGCTGGTACGCGCGGAGGTAGTGCCCGCCGTCGTAGTACTGCGCCGCGTTCTCGAGGTACGCCTGGAGGGTCTGCCCGTCCTCTCCCTGCGTGCCCGCGCACGACGGCGCCGTCGCGAGCGCCGCGAAGGCGATCAGCGCGGCCGCGGCGGCACGCTGGAACGGGCGGGGGGGGAAGCGAGGGGAACGGAGTGCCCCCCCGCAGGAGGTTCGAAGCGGGGCCGTGCGCATGCCCGGATCGGAGCGGACGGGCGTCACCCGGCCGTCACCGGAAGTCGGAGCTCGTGTCGTAGACCCAGCTCTGGTCCGCCGGGGTCCAGTCGAGCACCTCGCCCGGCTGGAAGAAGAGGCCGAGTTCGAAGGCCGCGGCCTCCGGCGAGTCGCTTCCGTGGATCAGGTTGAAGCCGTCGCTGATCGCGAAGTCGCCGCGGATGGTGCCCGGCTCGGCCTTGCTGCCGAACGTGGCGCCCATCATCTTCCGGCACACGGCGATCGCGCTCTTCCCGCGCAGCGCGAGCACGAGCACCGGCGACGACGTCATGTACTGCACCAGCCCCGCGTAGAAGGGCTTCCCCTCGTGGGGCTTGTAGTGCTTCTGCGCCGTGGCCAGCGGGATCTTCATGAACTTCGCGCCGGCGATCTGAAGGCCCTTCTCCTCGAAGCGCGCGAGGATGCGGCCCGCCATGCGGCGCTGGACGCCGTCCGGCTTGACGATGATGAGCGTGGTCTCGAGGGACATTCCGTGCCTCCGTGGGATGGAATTCCGAAGCGTAGCGGTCCCCGCGCGTGCCGCGAAATTGCGGGCGCGCGTCGCGGCGCCCGTACGATCCGCCGCTTCACGTCGCGGCCCCCGCGGCGGCCGGTCCGGACCGCCCGCGCCCCGCAAGGAGAAGGACATGCTGCGCACGCACACCTGCGGCGAGCTCCGCGCGGAGCACGCAGGCTCGACGGTCACGCTCTGCGGATGGATCCAGAACCGCCGGGATCACGGCGGGCTCTGCTTCCTCGACGTGCGGGACCGGTACGGCGTGACGCAGGTGGTCGTCGAGCCCGACGCCGACGCCGCCGCCCGCGGCGAGGCGCAGCGCGCCCGTCTCGAGTGGGTCGTGCGCGTGTCGGGCACCGTCCGCGCGCGCCCCGCGGGCTCGAGGAACGAGGACCGCGCCACCGGCGCCGTCGAGGTCGTCGCGGACGCGTTCGACGTGCTGAACGCCGCCGAGCCGGTCCCGGTGGCCGTCACGGGCGCCGAGCGGAGCTCCGAGGACCTCGAGCTGAAGTACCGCTACCTCATGTTCCGGCGCGCGGAGCTCCGCGACGCGCTGCTCCGCCGCGCGCGCGTGAACCACGCCGTCCGCGAACACATGGTCTCCCGCGGCTTCTGCGAGGTCGAGACGCCGAGCCTCCTCAAGTCCACGCCGGAGGGCGCGCGCGACTTCGTCGTCCCGTCCCGCGTCCACCCCGGGCAGTTCTACGCGCTGCTCCAGTCCCCGCAGCTCCTGAAGCAGCTCCTCATGATCGGCGGCATGGACCGCTACTGGCAGATCGTCCGCTGCTTCCGCGACGAGGACCTCCGGGGCGACCGCCAGCCGGAGTTCACCCAGCTCGACGTGGAGATGTCGTTCGGCGCAGAGAGCGACGTGCAGGACGTCGCGGAGTCGCTGGTCCACCGGCTCCTCCGCGAGGTCGCCGGCGCCGACGTCCCGCGCCCGTTCCCGCACGTCTCGTGGGCCGACGCCATGTCCCGGTACGGCTCCGACAAGCCGGACCTCCGGTTCGGGCTCGAGATCGCCGACGTGACGGAGATCGCCGCGCGGTCGGCGTTCGCGGTGTTCCGCGACGTCGTCGCCGCGGGCGGCGTAGTCCGCGCGATCGCCGTGCCGGCGAAGCACGCGATGACGCGGAAGGACCTCGACGCACTCCCGGCCGTGGTCGTGGACCGCGGGCTGAAGGGCGTGGCCTGGACGAAGATCGCGTCCCCGGACTGGACGGGCCCCGCCGGGAAGCACTTCGCCCCAGAGCTCCGCGAGACGCTCCGCTCCGCGCTCGGTGCGGAGGAGGGCGGCACGATCCTCTTCGTGGCGGGTCCGAAGGAGCAGGCCGTCCCCGCGTCCGGCGACGTGCGGCTCCACCTCGGGAACCTGTTCGGACTGCGCGACCCGAAGGTGTTCGCGCCGGTCTGGATCGACCGCTTCCCGCTCTTCGACTGGAACGCCGACGAGAACCGCTGGGACAGCGCGCACCATCCGTTCACGGCGCCGGTGGAGGAGGACATCCCGCTCCTCGACAGCGATCCGGGGAAGGTCCGCGCGAAGGCGTACGACCTCGCGATGAACGGGCTCGAGATCCTCGGCGGGAGCATCCGCATCCACGACCCGGCCCTCCAGCGGAAGGTGTTCACGCTGATCGGCCTCTCCGACGAGCAGGTCGAGGCGCGGTTCTCCTGGTTCGTCGAGGCGCTCCGGTACGGGACGCCTCCCCACGGAGGCTTCGCCATGGGGATGGACCGCATCGTGGCGGTTCTCGGCGGCACGTCGGCCATCCGCGACGTGATCGCGTTCCCGAAGACGACGAGCGCCACCGACCTGATGACCGGCGCCCCGTCGCCGGTCGAGGAGCGCCAGCTCCGCGAACTCGGGATCCGCCTCGCGTGACTTCCGGCCGGGGCCCCGGTGCGGTAGACTCCCCGGCACTTCGAGGTGCATCCCGCATGACGTTCATCCTGCCCCTGTGACGGGGCCGACCCGACTGTCCGTGCCGAGGCCGTCCGAAACGAGGCCGCAGACCTCTCCCGCCGGGAGGGGCCTGCGGTCTCGTCCCGTTTCCTGACCGGTCGTCCCGTGCCGTTCCCCGCCGGATGTCCGGCGCATTCCCGGAATCGACTCGCCGTTCCATACCCGCGACCCCATCGAGGAGGTGCCGAATCAGCTCAGCCAATCGTCCCCAGGAGCCCCGCATGAACGAGCGGATCCGCGTCCGCGAGGTCCGTCTCATCGACGCGGAGGGCAACCAGGTCGGCGTCGTGATCACCGACGAGGCGCGCCGCATGGCGTCCGAGGCCGGCCTCGACCTCGTCGAGGTGGCGCCGGATTCCCGGCCCCCGGTCTGCAAGATCATGGACTACGGGAAGTACAAGTACGAGCAGAAGAAGAAGATGCACGCCGCGGGCCGCAAGGTGCACCACAGCAAGCTGAAGGAGCTGCGCCTCCGCCCGAAGACCGACGAGCACGACTACCAGGTCCGCGTGAAGCAGGCGCGCGCGTTCCTCGAGGCCGGCGACAAGGTGCAGGTGGTCCTCGTCTACCGAGGACGCGAGCTCGTCCACCAGGAGTTCGGCGCGCGGACGCTCCAGCGCTTCGTCACGGAGCTCTCGGACATCGCCCGCGTCGAGCACTCGGGGCGCATCGACGCAAAGCGCACCTCGGTCCTCCTGACCCGCAAGTAGGCTCGGATGGCACACCCCGGCAAAAGGGGCAGACGGGAGCCCGAGGTCGCCCGTCAGGACGCCCGTCCGGACGGTCCCTCGCGCGGATGTTGACCCGGACGGGGCGGTGCCTACGATCGCCCGGCTCCAGATCCCCGGCTCGTCCGGGCGCGGTCCGCACGGGCCCGCCCGGGGAGGAACTTCGATGCCCAAGCTCAAGACAAACCGCGGCGCCGCCAAGCGCCTCCGCGTGACCAAGAGCGGCCGCCTGAAGCGCGGCACGCCCGGCATGCGTCACCTCAAGCGCAAGAAGAGCGCGAAGCGGCTGCGTCAGGCACGCCGCTCGAAGCTCGTCGCCAAGACCGAGGAGCGCCGCCTGCGCCGCCTGCTCGGCTTCGGCGGCTGATCCCGTACCAGACCCCCGTCCCACGTCCCGGCAGCACCACGGAGCCGCACCATGCGCATCAAGACGTCCGTCGCCCGACACAAGCGCCGTCGCCGCCTGCTCGATCACGCGAGCGGGTTCCGCGGCACGCCGAACAACCGCCTGCGCCGCGCGAAGGACTCCGTCCAGCGCTCGATGAACTACATGTTCGACGGGCGCAAGCTCCGCAAGCGCGACTTCCGCGGCATGTTCATCGTCCGCGTGAACGCCGCCGTGCGCGCGCACGGGATCACGTACTCCCGTTTCATCTCGGGGCTGGCGAAGGCCGGCGTCGCGCTGGACCGGAAGGTCCTCGCCGAGCTCGCGATCCGGGACGCCGCGGCGTTTACCCGCGTCGTGGAGACGGCGAAGGCCGCGCTGAGCTAGCGCTCACCGCCCTCGCCGCGCAGCGCGCGGCTCCCGACCCCGGCCCCGCGCGGCAGATCGCGCGGAGCGGGGGTTCGGAGATCGGAGGGTGAGATGTCGAACGGTACAGGGCAGTCGGGCGGCGCCGCCGCGGCGCGGCTCGCGGCTGACGCGGAAGCCCTCGCGGCCGCCGCGCGCGCGGAGATCGAGTCCGCGGCCGACCTGGACGCCCTCGCGAAGGTCCGCGCGCGGTATGCCGGGAAGAACGGCGCGCTGAAGGAACTGCTGAAGGGCCTCTCCGGACTCCCGAAGGAGGAGCGCCCGGCCGCCGGCGCCGGGGTCAACCGGATCGCCGCGGCCGTCCAGGACGCGCTCGACGCGCGCAGGACGGCGCTCGAAGCGGCCGGCGCCGACGAGCCCGACGACCCCTCGTTCGACCCGACGCTCCCCGGAGCGCCGCTCCCGCGCGGCTCGCGGCATCCCGTCTCGATCGTCCTCGACGAGATGCGCGCGATCTTCGTGCGCATGGGCTTCGACGAGGTGACGGGCCCGGAGGTCGAGGACGCCTGGCACAACTTCGACGCGCTGAACATCCCGGCAGGGCACCCGGCGCGCGAGCGGACCGACCAGTTCTACGTCGAGGGCGGGCGCCTCCTCCGCAGCCAGACGAGCACCGTGCAGGTGCGCGTGATGGAGACCCGGAAGCCGCCCCTCCGCGTGTTCGCCCCGGGCCGCGTCTACCGCCCCGAGACCGTGGATGCGCGGCACCTCTACGCATTCCACCAGGTCGAGGGGCTCGTGATCGACGAGGGGATCTCGCTCGCCGACCTGAAGGCGTGCATCCGCACCTTCGCCGAGAGCATGTACGGGTCCGGGATCGCGACGCGGTTCCGTCCGCACAACTTCCCCTTCACCGAGGTGAGCGCGGAACTCGACGTGAGCTGCCCGGCGTGCGGCGGGACTCCCACGGGGCGCTGCGCCACGTGCGGCGGCGAGGGCTGGATCGAACTCGGAGGCTGCGGGATGGTGCATCCGCGCGTCCTCTCGATGTGCGGCATCGACCCCGAGCGGTGGACGGGCTTCGCGTTCGGGATGGGCGTGGAGCGGATCGCCATGCGCCGGTGGGCGCTCGAGGACATCCGCGCCCTCGAGGAGAACGACGTCCGCTTCCTCTCGCAGTTCGCCTAGGGGGACCATGCGCGCATCCATCTCCTGGCTCCGCCGCCACGCCGAACTCCCCGCGGATCCGCGCGAGCTCGCGGACCGGCTCACCATGGCCGGGTACGTCGTCGCGGCCGTGGAGCCGTGCGGCGCCGACACCGTGCTCGACGTCGAGGTCACCTACAACCGGCCCGACCTGCTCTCGCACCTCGGGATCGCGCGCGAGCTCGCGTCGATCTTCGGGACGGCGCTCCGCGAGGAGCCGTCCGACCTGTCCGGCGTGCGCGCGTGCGCCGACCACGTGCCCGTCCGCGTCGAGGCGGAGGACCTCTGCCCGCTCTACACGGCGCGCGTCGTCCGCGGCGTGCGCGTCGGCCCGTCGCCCGCGTGGCTCGTCGCGCACCTCGAGGCCTGCGGGCAGCGGAGCGTCAACAACGTCGTCGACGTGACCAACTGGGTGATGCTCTCGACGGGACAGCCGCTCCACGCGTTCGACCTCTCGAAACTCGCCGGGCCCGGGATCGTCGTCCGGCGCGCGAAGGGCGAGCCGTTCACCGCGATCGACGGGAGGAGGCTCGACGTCGGGGCCGACGATCTCGCGATCTGCGACGCGGAGCGGCCCGCGGCGCTCGCCGGCGTGATGGGGGGGCGGGAGAGCGAGGTCTCCGACGCCACCACGGACATCCTCCTCGAGAGCGCCGTGTTCCGACCGCTTGCGATCCGCGCGACGTCCCGTCGGCACCAGCTCCGATCCGAGTCGAGCTTCCGGTTCGAGCGGTTCGTGGACCCGGCACGCACGGTCCGCGCGTCGGACCTCGCCGCGCGCATGTTCGCGGACATCTGCGGCGCCGCGGCGGTCGGCCCCGTGGTCTCCGCCGGACCGCTCGCGTCGGCGCCGTCCGCGCCCGCTCGGATCGCGATCCGCACGGCGCGCGTCGCGCACGTGCTCGGCATGCCCGTGACCGAGGAGCGGATCGCGTCGATCCTCGCATCGCTCGGGCTGCGGCGGGAGTCCGGGAGCGGCGGCGTCTCCGAGTGGACCGCACCCACCTGGCGCCCGGACCTCGCGGAGGAGATCGACCTGATCGAGGAAGTCGGCCGGATGATCGGGTTCGATGCGATCCCCGCCGAGCGCTCGCTCCCGACGCGCCCGCTCGTCGCCGACCCGCGCCTGCGCGGACTCGCGGCCGTGAACGCCGCTCTCGTGGGCGCCGGACTCCGCGAATGCGTGAACGCGCCGTTCGTCGGCGCCGGTCCGCTCGACGTCGCGCTGCTCGTCGATGCGCCCGCGCTCCGCGTCGAGAACCCCATGCGTTCCGAGGAGAGCCTCCTCCGCCGCTCGCTCGTCGGGCCGCTCCTCGCGACGGCGCGGCGCAACGCGGAGCGGGGGAACGAGTCGGTCAGGCTCTTCGAGGCGGCGCCCGTGTACCTCGGCGTGGGGGGCGGCACCCTCGAGATGCGTCTCGCCTCCGGCGTCGTCTCCGGCAGCTACGGCGACGCGAAGGCGTGCGTCGAGGCCGTCGCGTCTGCGCTCGGGTTCGCCTCGGACCTCACGTGGGAGCGCGGCGCCCCGCGTCCGCTCCGCGCCGCGCGGTCGGCGACCGTGCGGTTCGGAGGCGAGGTCGTGGGCGTGCTCGGCGAACTGGGGCGCGCCGCGGTCGCGGCGCACGGACTCGCGGGACCGACCGCGGTGTTCGAGCTCCGCGCGGACCGCCTCGCGGATCTCGCGCGGCTCGACCGGACGTGCGAGCCCGTGTCCCGGTTCCCGGCCGTCGAGCGCGACCTCGCGTGGATCGTGGACGACGCCGTCACGTGGGCGAGGATCGAAGGTGCGGTCCGCCGCGGCGGCGGAGACCTCGTGCGCGGCGTGCGGTGGCTGAACGAGTACCGGGGCGAGCAGACGGGCGCCGGACGGAAGAGCGTGGCGCTCCGGATCGAGATGCGGGCGCCGGACCGCACCCTCACCGGCCCGGAGGCCGATGCGTGCATCGCGTCGGTCCTCGGCGTCCTGGGACGGGAGACCGGCGGGCGCATCCGCGCGTGAGACGCGCGAGAACCCGCCGCGCCGAGGACAGGCCGCGAACCGCGGCCTCTTGCGGCGGCGCCCGCGTCCCGTAGACTCTCCGTGCCTCTGTCATGTTCGATCGGTCCCTTGTCTCCTGAGCCGATAAACACGTGATCAGGGCTGGTTCCCCGGAGGGCCTGCCGGTCGTGCCTGCGTAGCACGACGGAGCCCGACGGATCCGGCCCACCTGAGCCACCATGGTTCAGAGACCCGACCGGCCGGCATTGCGGCGGAGTGCAGCACGGGCGCATGTCCTTCGGGACGTGCGCCCGCTTGCTTTCTCGGCACGGCAACTCGGCACGGCAACTCGGCACGGCAATCCGCGGATCTCCGCGTTCCATCCCGGCACCCTCTTTCCTCGGGCCCCAACGGGTTGTATAGTCTGCGCCGATACAGCGCGACAGGCTGCGCCTCCGGGCGCACGCGCGCGCGGGAGGCGCAGACATGAGGGGTACCTTCGGAATCGTCCTGGCTTCGGGCGTCGCCCTGGCCGTGGGATGGTCGTGCTTCCGCCGCGGCGTGATGGAGGAGCAGGGCGGCGAGCGGCCCGGCTCCGACCCCGCGTCCGACCGCGCCTCCGACAAGGGGCGGCTCGTCGTGAACGATCTTCAGGACGCGCCCCGTCCGTCGCCCGAGCGCGCGCCGCAGGCAGCGGACGTCCCGGGCCCTTCCACGCTCGGCGATGCCATGTCGGCCGCGCTGCAGCGCGGCGACGCCG